>JAYSXP010000073.1:0-18927 GCA_043717125.1 Polyangiaceae bacterium
CGCGCCACCGCTCTGGGAGAGGTGGTCCTTGCAGCTCCCTGAGCAGCAGTAGTGGCGGCAGGCCTTCGCACTCTTGTCGGCGCCGATGATGCAGTCGAAACCTGCCGTGCAGTCCGCCCCTGTCTCGCATAGCGCCCCGTCGCCGCCGGCGACGGCGTTCGCCTTCTCGCAGGTCGTCGCGATCTCGGCGGTCGCAGTGTTGCGTCGGATCCGGCAGCCGAGGCTCTGGAAGCTTCCGGCTGCTCCGGCGTCGCCGGCGTCCGGCGGTGGGGTGGCGCACTCCCGGGTGCCCGTCGTCTGGTGGTACGCGTCGTCGTCGGGCATGCAGTCGTTGCTGCCGACGTAGCAGAGCGGGTTACCTCGGTACGGGGAGGCCTGCGTCGCGGAAGCGTCGACGGTCGGCAGCGTAGGGAACTCCGCGTTGTTGCGATCGTCGCTGAGCGGCGGCGGCGTCACCTCACTCGGAGTGCTGTCCGCCGTCTGAGCGGAGCAGCCAGCCGCGACTGTCGCGCTCAACGCCAAGAGGTGAGCGGCGACAATCAGCTTTGGAGTGAACGGAGTACTGCGGAACGACAAGAGGGACGCCAACCTAAGCGTGAAGGGGTTTCGTGAAAGTTACGCCCGCGCGGGCGAACGGCCACGGACCTTCACGGTGCGTGCCGGCTGCGAGACCGAAAATAGCAGCGCGCAAGAGTCTAATTTTACGAAGGATTCCGAGGAAGAGCCAACCGCGACCGATCGGTTGGCCATGACCGGCATGTCGCGGTGGGCCACCCATCGTTGCGGGTTCTCCTCAGCGCGTCTCGACGTCGCGCGTCGCGGCGTTGCCGGCCACGTCGTACGCGCGGACCACCACGATATGCGGGCCGGCCGGCAGCAGAGTGGAAACGTCCGAGTCGACGCGCTCGTCGGCGGTGTCGAAGATGCCGTCCGCTGCTGCGAGCGGGCGCCACTCCATCTTCCCGTCCACGGCCATCTCCACGCGCGCAATCGGCGAGGTGCCGTCGACGACGTGGGCACGAAGGCGACGTCCCGTGATCTCGAGCGTATTGATGCGCGGCGGCGTGTTGTCGACGAGCACAGTCTCTGACTCGAGCGAGTGCTTCTGGACCTGGTCGGGCGGATTCGACGACTCGTCGCTCGCTTCCACCCTGACGCGGTACTTCCCCTCGGGCAAGGCCGCGGTATCCCACTCGAGCTCGGTCTTCGTGAGGACGTCGTCGGCCTTCAACGCGTCACGCCACTGCGTCTGACCTTCGCGTTTGAACGAAACGCGATACCGGAGCGGGTCTGCGTCGGGGTTTTCGACCTTCCATGTAACCTTCACGACGCTCTCGTGCTTGCCCACGTCGCCGCCGCTCGCGGGGACGGCGGAGGCAGGTTCCTTGGTCGGCCCGCCCTTCGCGACAGCGCTGATCTCGGTGATGACCGGTCGCACGTTGTCGGTCACGAACGGGATCGTCACCTCCGTGAGAACGGCGTTTGGGTCACGTGCCCAGCGTGCGCGCACCTGGACGAAACGCGCAGGTGCCGACGTGATCGCGCCAGGCGCTATCAGCGGGTTGCTCCATGCGGTCCAGGTCGCGTCCGGGGTCGTCGTGTTCCCGGAACGCGTCGACAGCTCGAGGCCCGCCGTCGCACGCCAGCTCAGCGTGCCGAACCGAGCGCGGAGCGTCGAGTCGAGAACCTTGCTCGTCCAGACGGCATCCGGGCCCCCACGACCGAGGATACGATGCGCAACAGGCGGGTCGCTCGTCGCGACGAAGCCCTTGCCACCCGCCATGAAGAGCGCGCCGACCTGCCGCTCGTCGGTGTCGGCGAGCAGCGTGACGACATGCGCGTCGTCCACAGTGTAGATGCGCCCGTTCGCACCCGTGCCGACGTACGGCTTTCCCTGCTCGTCGAGCGCGAGCGACATGTAATGAGTGTCGTCGTGCTTCATCATCCGCTCTGGACGACCCTGCGCGTCGAAGCGATAGAGCACTCCCTTACCAGCCTTTGGACGCGCAGACGACGCCGGACCTGCTGGGGTCCGTCCAGCGGCGGGCGAGCGCTTCGGGGGCTCTGGTGCTTCGCCATATTCGTTCCCGATGGCCCAGATCACGCCCTTCGCGACCGCGACGGCCTTGACCTCTTCGCCGGGCAACGTCGCAAGGACGCTTGCGCGACCCGGCCCCGTGATCCGATAGAGATTGCCCTTGCCGCTCGAGCCTGCGAGAAGGTCCCCGTTCTCCATCAGCGCCAGGGAGACAAGATGCCCTTCGGTGCTTCGGTAGTAGACGGAGCTCGCGCCCGTCGGCTCGATGCGGAACACCTTGCCCTCAGGTCCCGTCGCCGCGAACAACCCTGTGCCCGCCCGGTCGAGGACGAGTGCCCATACATGGCTCGTGTCCGCGAGCGTGGCGAACAGGTCGGCCTTGCCTTGCGCGAGCTGGAAGATCTTCCCGTCAGGCATCGTCGCTGCAAAGATCCTTCCGTTCTTCGCCTGGACGATCGACGTCACTGCAAGCGCGCCCGTATCGGCGAAGAGCGAGACGGCATCGCCTGCGAGCTTGTAGACCTTCCCCTGCGGGCTCGTGCCGATCAGCGTCGTCCCGTCGGTGAGCGTGAGTGCCGAGAACGATGCACTCGCGTCCGGGATCGGCGCGTTGCCGAGCGTCAAGCCCGCGCGGACGGTACCGTCCGAGCTCACCGCGACGCCCTTGAGGTCGCCACCGGAAAGCCTTTCGAGAGTGTCGAGGACGAACGTGCGCGTGCCTACTGCACGGGCGTCGGTCGAAAAGGCGAGGGAGGACAGGACCAGCGCGACCGCGGTAGCCGCGCGCGCAAGCGAGAGACGCATTGAAAGAGCTTACACCTACCGGGGCATCGCGGAAAAAACGCGGCTTCCCGGCCGACTTTGGGGCCGGTCGTTGCGCGTCCGCGCCAGGACTGTTGAGCTCTTCCGACTAGCGGACGACTGGCTTCACGCGAACGCGGACGTGGTCCGAGCCGTCCACGTAGCGGTCGAGCGGGGTGACGATGCGCGTGTAAGACGCGAACGCGTCAGGCGCGACGTCCGACGTCCAAGGGCGCAGCGCATCGAGCGCAAAGGCGGGAAGGTGGTCGGCGACGTGACCTTGGTAGGCAACGCCCTGCGAGCGGCTGCGGTACTGCACGACGAGGCTCTTCGGCAGCACGCTCTGCTTCGTGGAGTTGGCTAGCAAGTCCGTGAGGTTCTGAGGCGCGGCAAGGTCGGGGACCACCGCATAGCCAGGCGCGATCTCGAGGTCTACGTCCTTGCCGGCGAGCTCCTCCGGGAAACGCACTTCGAGCACCTTGGTGACTTCGGGGCCGGCAAATGGAACGAGGTGGACCCTCATTCGGGCGGGCTGGCCGACATCGACGACGGGGTCGAGGACGTCGACGCCGCGAAGTTTCCAGAGCTCGCGCTTGTAGTCGACGGTGATGATGCCCTCGACCTTGTCGACGTGCGTGTTCTCCCACGGGTTGTTCAGCACTTCGCCGACCGCCCGACCGATCTTCGAGTGTGCGAAATCACCCGCGTCGGGCATTCCGCCGACGGCGACGCCAAAGTCTTCGAGGTCGATCGTCCCGTGACCGCGCACCGTGAGCTTCGTTTTCAAGTGCCACGTGACGTCACGACGCTCGTTCACCGAGGCATCGACGATCGATCCGAGCACGGAAGCCACGAGCGACCCGCTCATGAAGCGGTCGTCGGCGATCTGCACGTTCCACTGCTTCTTCGGGATGCCCTCGGCGCCCCGGATCTCCATCGACATCGGGAACATCGGTGCCGTCTTCGTCTCGTCGACGACGACGGCACTTTGACGATCCTGCACGAGAGCACCGAGCGGCCGTGCCGCCTCGCCGATCTTGGAGGAATGCTGATCGCTCGCGAAGATCCAGTGGACGCGCCCGATAGCCGTCGGCAACGCGCTGACTCCGGCCTCCATCATGGGATGACCAAAGCCGCACAGCTTCGTCCCCTCGACGTGGGTGACCGTACCGAGGCCCATGAATGACACGTCGCCGCTCGCCATCTGCACGCCGAGGGCGCCGCCGTCGACGTAGTGCATGGGGGCCGTGGGGTCCTGCTTGCCGTCACCGCCGCCGCCCGCCTGTACGGGCTCGAGGCCGAGAGGCGCGAAGAGCTTCTGCACGAGCGCCATCGAGCGGTCGCTCATGCCGGCGAGGAGGAGCGGAGTTGCGGCAGGCCTCACCGGCCGACCAGGATCGAGGCCCATGGAGAGGCGCGAGGCGACCTGTTGCGCATGTGTCTCGAGGTCGTAGGAGCCGGGAGGGCCGTCAAATGCGGTCGCGCCTGTGCCGGGCCCGACCGCTGGCTCCGTGCTCGCGTGCTTGGCGCCCCCGGCCTTCAAGCTCGTGGGAAGGGGGCCGCCTCCCTCGAGTGGCCAGAACCCAGGCGGAATCGGGCGCCTCATCTCCGTGAGCATCGGGGCGATCGGGGTCACCCCCGCGACAGGCTCGACCTGGAACGCGGCCCACGAATAGGCGTAAGCGCCCGCGAGTCGGCCATCCAGGTAGATCGGACTACCGCTCATGCCGCGGACGTTCTTCGTCACGTTGAGGCGAGGGTGAGGGGTCTTGACCAGGATGAGCGCCTGCGAGGGTCGAAAGTTCTTGAGCACGCCGACGACCTCGACGTCGAACCGTTCGGGCTGCGTGCCCTTGAAGACCGTGAGGCCGTAGCCCTTCATCCCGTCCTTGATCTCGTCTATCGAGATCGTCGAAGGCTTCGCGTCGCCGTGAGCGAGCGGGATCGTCAAACCGAGGCCGGCGAGCAGCCCGACGGCGAGCGCGCCGACCGGAAGAAATTCGTTGCGCACGCCGTCATCGTTACGCACCCCTCAGGGTCCGTAAAGCTTTCTTGCGCTCGACAACGACTGCGAGAGAGCACGAGCGTGGTGGACCGCTGGGGACCGCCCCTGTTCCGGAGGCTCTCTACTCGTACGGATTGGGGGGCGCGTCGATCACCGGTGGACCGGCATCTCGCGCGCGTGGCCGGGTTCCGCCGCCACCGCCGGCTTGCGTCAGCCCACCACCGGTTTGCGTCGGCTGACCGGCAGGACGAGCGTTTGGGGTCAGCGTGACCTCGACCTCGTCGGGGGTCGCCGAGTCCACGAGCACGATTGTATCCTCGTGTTTGTCGGCCCTTACGAGCACATTCATCGTTGTGCCGTCTTGCGGTCTCGCGACTGTGTCCGTTCCGCGGGGAAGCAGGAGGCCGTCCACCAGGACGACGGCGGTCGTTGGTTTGATGGTGAGGTGCACCCGTCGCGCGCTTGCGGCCGCGACAGCGCCGTTCGACGCGCTCGTCTCCAGGGTAGCGAGGCCGCTCGCCGCCACAGGAACGACGGGAACGCTCGGCACCCCTGGGGCGAACCCGACAGTGCTGCT
Source organism: Polyangiaceae bacterium (assembly GCA_043717125.1). GTDB lineage: Bacteria > Myxococcota_A > Polyangia > Polyangiales > Polyangiaceae > Labilithrix. Next base: position 5,422 of record JAYSXP010000073.1, read on the forward strand.
GGTGGGAATCCGTAGCGGCGCGTCCGAACTGGCCGAGGCAGCCGCGGCGGCGGCCGCAGCCGACCGCGCCTTCTTCGCCGAGCGCACATACGACAGGACCCCGACGCCCAGCGACGCGCCGACGAGCGCGGCGACCACGACCCATACGGCGCCGCGCGAGGCGGCGGGGCGGCCGTCGATCATCATCGCCCCGCTACCAGACTCGTGGGCACCCTTCGGCCTCGAGACCGGCGCCCACGCTGCTGCTGTGGACGGTCGTGCGTAGGGGCCCATCGGGTTGATGGCGCTGCTGACGGCCGCGCGTCGCGCGTCGACCTCGGCGCCGCATCGCTCTTGGATGAGCGCTGCGACCTGCGCTGCGCCCACCTGAGGACCGCTCGCGCGAAGGTAGCTCTCGAGCGCCTCGCGCATCTGATCCGCGCTCGCGTAGCGATTCTCGGGCTCGTTCGCGAGGGCGCGCATCACGATGATGGAGAGCTGGTGCGGATACGAAGGAACGAGGGCGGCCGGCGGCTCGTACCGGCCCATCATGATCGCCGTCATCACCTGCGGGTCGTGCTCGCCCTGAAAGGGTCGCTGCCCGGTCGTGATCTCGTAGAGCACGCAGCCAAGCGCAAACACGTCACATCGCCGGTCGATCGTGCTGCCAGTGAGCTGCTCCGGCGCCATGTAGGCGAGCTTGCCCTTGAGCTGTCCGGCGATCGTCATGTGGGACTTCCCCAGCGCCTTGGCGACGCCGAAGTCCGTGATCTTCACCTCGCCGCCCGACGTCATGAGGAGGTTGTGGGGCGAGACGTCACGGTGAACGACGGCGAGCGGGCGCCCATCCTCACCGACCAGCTCGTGGGCGGCGTGAAGCCCGGCGCACGCGTCGGCCACGATCCGCGCCGCGACGCGCGGGCGGATCGGGATGCGCTCGCATTCGGTGATGTCCTCTCGGCCCGGCCGCAGAACACGCATGAGCGACGGGCCGTCCAGCCACTCCATCGCGAGGTAGAGCGTGCCTTGCTGCTCTCCCATCTCGAACGTGCTGCAGACGTTGGGGTGGCGCACGCGCGACGCGATGCGCGCCTCGTCGAAAAACATCTTCCTGAACTCGACGTTCTCGGCGAGCTCGGGAAGCAGCATCTTCACCGCGACGACGTCGGTCGTCCCGCGCACGCGCGCCGCCCAGACACGCGCCATTCCGCCGGTGCCAATGGGAGCGATGAGGTCGAACGGCCCCACCGCGCTGCCTGGGTGCAGCTCGTCTTGCTCGTGATGGACGTCGGCCACCGTGGGCTTCATTATACGAGAACGGGCCCTCGCCACGTCACGCCTTCCGCAAGCTGGGCTGACAGAAGGGCGACTTCAAGGGCAGATGCGCGGGATGTATGCGCAAAGGCCACAGTAGTTGCGCTAAAAGTGCCCCATGCACGCCGCTTGGTGGATGCTCGGGGCGCTGGCCGTCCTTGCCATCGCGTATCGCTATTATTCGGCTTTCATCGCCGCGAAAGTGCTCTGCCTCGACGACGCGAGGGTGACCCCGGCCCACGCCCTCGAGGACGGGCAGAATTTCCACCCCACGAACCGCGTCGTCCTCTTCGGCCACCACTTCGCCGCCATCACGGGCGCCGGGCCGCTGATCGGCCCGGTCCTCGCGGCACAGTTCGGCTTCTATCCTGGCTTCTTGTGGATTCTCTTCGGCGTCGTGCTCGCGGGCGGCGTCCACGACTTCGTCATCCTCGTGGCGAGCACACGCCGCGGTGGCCGCTCGCTCGCCGAGATCGCGCGCGACGAGCTCGGCCCCACGCTCGGTATCGTGACCGCCGTAGCGATCCTCTTCATCGTCGTCATCGCGCTTGCCGGGCTGGGCAACGTGGTCGTCAACGCTCTCGCCGAGAGCGCGTGGGGTGTCTTCACCGTCGGCGCTTCGATCCCGATCGCGCTCGTGATGGGCCTCTACATTCACAACGTCCGCGGCGGCTCCATCAAGGGCATCCGCGAAGCGACCATTGGCGGCGTCATCCTGCTCTTCGTGGCGCTCGTCGCCGGCAAGCACATCGGGGACTCGTCGTTCGCGCACTACCTCAAGCTCTCGAAGCCCGTCTTGACGCTCGCCATGGCGGCCTACGGCTTCATCGCGAGCATCCTTCCGGTCTGGATGCTGCTCTGCCCGCGCGACTATCTCTCGAGTTACATGAAGATCGGGACGATCGCGCTCCTCGTCATCGGCGTCATCGTGGTGAACCCGCTCATCCAGATGCCCGGAGTAACCCAGTTCATCCACGGCGGCGGTCCGATCGTGAAGGGGCCGCTCTTCCCGTTCGTCTTCATCACGATCGCGTGCGGAGCCATCAGCGGCTTCCATGCGCTCGTCTCGAGCGGCACGACGCCCAAGATGGTCGACAAAGAGCGGGATTGCCGCGCCATCGGCTACGGGGCGATGCTCATGGAGGGGCTCGTCGGCATCACCGCGCTCATCGCCGCCTGCGCCATGCCTCAAGAGGACTACGTCGCCATCAACACGAACCCGCAGGTCGCGATCGTGGCCGACGACACGTCCCGTGGCGCCGGCCTCGCCCGCGACGCTACCCAGCTCGCCTCGATCGACGGCGTCCTCACGCCTCACGATCGCGAGCTCCTCGGTCTGAAAACAGGCCAGAACGTGACCTCGCTCGCCGGCAAGAAGGTGAGCCTCTCCCACGCTCTCGCGCTCTCCAACGGAACGCTCGCCGCGCTCGCTTACCACGTCGATCCTGCAGCCGCGCGCGCGACCATGCTCGAAGACGCGGACTTCGCGCGTCTCGGCGTCCACGTGAAGGAGCTCCCCGCGATGCAGCGCGAGGCCGACGAGATCGTCGCCGCGCGAACCGGCGGCGGCGTGTCGCTTGCCGTGGGCATGGCGCGCGTGTTCAGCGGCCTGCCGGGGATGAGCACCCTGCTCGCGTACTGGTACCACTTCGCGATCATGTTCGAGGCGCTCTTCATCCTCACCACGATCGACACGGGTACGCGCATCGGTCGCTTTCTCATGCAGGAGTTCATGGGCCGGCTCTCGCCCGAGCTCGGCAAGTCGACGAGCAAGCCCGGCGCCTTCATCGCGACCACGATCATCGTGGCGGGCTGGAGCTACTTCATCCTGACGGGGAACATCTCGACCATCTGGCCGATGTTCGGCATCGCGAACCAACTCCTCGCGTGTACAGCGCTCTGCGTAGGAACGACGATCATCCTCCGCGAGGGAAAGAAGAAGATCTACGCGCTCGTCACGCTCGGTCCGCTGCTCTTCGTCGGCACGACCACCATCACGGCCGGGATCCAGAGCGTTCGGATCATCTTCCTGCCGCTCATGGCCAACGAGGCCACGGCAACGCTCGGCCTGGTGAACGTCGTTGTCACGCTCATCCTCCTCGCATGTGTGACGATGGTCATCATCGGCAGCGCGTGGCGCTGGTGGGGCCTCGCGCGTGCGCCGAAGGTCGAGCCGGTTCTCGCGGCCTGACCGCTACTGCGCTTTCGGCGGATAGACCTGCGGCGGACCGATGGCCAGGTCGTCGGGTCCCAGCCCCACGGCGACCTCCGCGCCGACGACGACCGGCTGACCGTCCGGCGGCAGATCGAACGCAGGGAGACTTAAGAGCGTCGCGCCGTGCACGACCCCATGGGAGGTCTGCGCGTCGACACGCAATTCGTGCATCCCGGGAACGACAGGGCCGCCGTCGACGCGATAGAAAGGTGAAGGCGTCCGTGCCGCGTCCAGGCACGGAACGTCCGTGACGCCAACGGGCTGCTCGTCGAGGTAGACCGTCACGTGAACGCTCTGACCGCGCGCGCACGCGGGCGTCCCGGACACGCCGTCGAAGAAGTATACGTGCAACGACGCGCGGTTTGCCATGAAGGCGTCGACCCGCGAAGGACACGCAGGCACGTCCGCGCAAACTTCACGCGGGGGCCGCGGGGGCAGAGGGCGTGGCGCGCACGAGAGCATGCACGTGATGGACGCGAGGGCGCCGGCGAACAGCCGTGCTGTCTGCCTTGCTCTCACCGAGCGTGCCGAGGTCAGGGGCTTCACGGGCCCGCTCACCAAGCCGCGCTCAGGCGGTCTTCTTCGCGTCCGCGGCCTTCACGTTGTAGCCATCCTGGTGGATGGGGAACGCGGGGGTGCCGTTGCGGCGAAGGTCGCGCTTGTTGCGCTTCCCGGCCGTGGTCTGCTTGCGCTTGCGAATCCGATTGTACTGCTGAGTAGACGAGACCATGGTTTTCCTCGAAGACCCGCGCACCATGGCGAAAGAAGGCGGGGGTGTCAAGGCCCGGGCTGCCACGCCGCACGCGTGAAGGCGACAAAACGAAAACGTCCCCCGCGACTCAGCCGCGGGAGACGCTTCGGGCCGTGCCCCTTGAAGGGCGCCGGCTGTCAGTGACGGATCGTAATGGGCGCCGTGTACGTCGCCTCCGCAAACGGAGTGACCTTCGCCTTGCTGAGCGCCGCTTTGATGCACCCTTCGGCCGGCTTGCCCGCGGCGCCGCCGCTGACGTTGACGCTCTGGACATTGCCGGCCGACGCGAACGTGATCGTCGCGCGAGAGACCGGGTCGTCCGGCCCGAGACACGCACGCGCGCCTGGGAGGACCGCGCCGATGGCGCCCGTGACCGCGCCCTGCGAGGGCTTCTGCGGCACGGTGCCGGCCGCAAATTGCGGACCCGTGCTGCCGGCCGCGGGCGTCGCGTCGACGGTCTTGCCGTCCGCGCCGACAGCCTTGCCCATGGCGCTTCCGAGATCACCGCCCGGACCCGTGGGGGTCGTCGGAAGATCCTTCGCGGAGAGCTTGGCGCTCTCCTCCTTTGTGGGCTTGGCGGCCGCCGCGACGGCGACCGGAGCCGGAGAGCCGCCCTTGGCGACGGGCTTGGCGGCCGCCACAACGGCGGGAAGTGCGTTCGGATCGACCGTGGCCTCGGGCGCCGGCGTCGGATCCGCGGGCTTCACCTCGGGCGCTGTCGCGACGACCAGCGCGACCGTGGGCGCAGTGTTCATCGCGACTTTCGACGCTTCCGTCGCGGCGCGGTGCTTCATGAAGAAGAAGCCGCCAGCGGCCATCGAGCTGACGGCCACGAGGCCACCGAGTACGAGAGCGATGACCTTTCCGTTCCCCTTCTTCTGAGGAGCGGCCATCGCGCCGAGCGCCTGCTGAGACGAGGACGCCGCGGCCGTGCTGGCCGGGACGAACGAGCCGTGCGCGTGCGAAATCGGAGCCTGCAGCGACGCGGGCGGCATGCTGGCCGGCGCGAGCGCGAACGGAGGCATCGACGGCGCGGGTTGCTGCAGATGCTGCGAGACGGGCGCGGACGAGACGGGGCCCGGTCTGACGGACGCGGGCTCGTCGTCGAAGATGCCGGCCTTGGCGAGCGCCGTGGGGGCGGGGGCCACCGGCGGAGCGGGCTGCGACACGGCTGCGAAGTCGATGAGGCCGGAATCGTCGCCCTTGGCTTCGCCGGCGCGATGAACGCCGCTCGGTACCGAGGAATTCGGCGAACGCACGGAAGCGGGCGGAGGCGTGAGGCCGCCCATGCTCCCCATCTTCGCGAGGTCCTGGAGGCTGCGGCGATCGCGCTCTCGGTCGGCAGGCATCGTCATCGTTGAATCCTTTGAGACGCGTGTTTCCCCCGCAATACCGCGGGTCGGTGGCGAGGCGTGGTTATGACCGGCCTCTTCGATTTGTCCAAGGGGCTCTGCGAATAAAATTTCATCGGAGACGAAAGCAACTCTCGCACCCGCCTGCTCCGCCTCCCCGGAACCCACGCGCTCGTCGATCCTGTGCGCCATTTCCTCCCACTCGGACGCGGCTTTTTCGTGCTCGGGCCACTCCCGTAGCGCGGCATCGAGGCTCAGCTTCTTCGGCGTCTCACTCACGTCCCATCTCCCTCGGGGTCGAAGCCCCGAGCATTCAGGAATTCCTTCAGCTTGCGCCGCGCTTCGTGGATGCGCCATGCGATCGTGCCTTCCGGGGCACCCAGGATCGACGAGACGTCCTCGTGGGAACGGCCGTCGATACAGACGAGAATGAGGGTCGTCCGAAGCGTCTCGCTGAGCTGGTCGATGCCCTGACACAGCACGAGATAGAGCTCCCGGCGTTGAGCCGAGCCGGCGGGGTCGGAGGTCTCGGGTTTTTTGTCGGTCAGAAGGCCGTCAAGGCGCGGATCCTCGGTGTCGTGGGTCGCGCGAGAGGTCTTCCGCGACCGGATCCGGTTCAAGGAGAGATTGATCGTGATCCGGTAAAACCATGTGTAGGCCTCGCTCCGCCCGTCGAAGCGCGAGAGGGCCTGAAATGCGCGAATGAACGTCTCCTGCGTGACGTCCTCGGCCTCGGCGCGGTCTCGCAGCATGTGGACGGCCAGCCGGTGGATCCGCTGCTGGTGGCGACGCACGAGCTCGCCAAAAGCAGCCTTTTCCCCATTGCGGGCACGATCGACGAGGTCGCGGTCGGTCGTTTTCGGGCGAGGGGTCATCGTCGGCGTGCGGGTTCGCTTCAGGCTCCCCGCCGGGCGTGTGTGGGACGCCGGCGGATCGTGGATTTCATGGGAGATCCGCGGGCCTCCGAACAAGGCGTCGGTCTCCGTTTCCGCCCCTGCGGTCCCGGTCAGGGCTCGAGACGATACCGTGTCCACGTCACTAGGACAAAAGACGTTGTGCGTCCTTGGGTTGGAACCGCCTCGGCTCCTCCGGAACCTGCGCGGCATCGCATCTGGAGGAAAACGCTTCCGGGCGTTTGCCCCTCCCCGAGGAATATCTATGCTCCTCGCGGCTTTGGGAGCACTTGGTCACATGAGCGAACGGACTGCCATCAACGACGACGTCCGGCGCGCTCTCGCAGCCGAAGAAGGAGGCCGTCGCTGGCTTCGCAGGCTGACGGCGCTCGGCGTCGTCGCGGTGCTCATCGGAGGCGGCCTCGTCTTCCGGGCGAAGAACCGTCCTCCTCCTCCTGCTCGTTACGTCACGACGACGCCGAGCACGGGTGACGTCGCGGAGAAGGTGCAAGCCACCGGCGCCGTGCAGCCTGTCCTCCAGGTGAATGTCGGCTCGCAGGTGAACGGTCGCGTCGCGAAGGTGAACGTCGACTTCAACTCCGTCGTGAAGAAGGGCGATCTTCTCTGCGAGATCGATCCCATCCAGTACGGCTCGCAGGTGACGCAGGCGTCCGCGCAGGTCGCCGCGCAGAAGGCGAACCTCGAGAGCTCCAAGGCGAACGCCGCCGCCGCGAAGGTCGCCTTCGAGCGCACGCAGCGCCTGTTCCAGCAGAACCTCGCGAGCAAGGGCGAGCTCGACACGGTGCAAGGTCAGTTCGAGGTGGCGAAGGCGCAGGTCTCCGCTGCCGAGGCGCAGATCGGCGCCATTCAGGCGCAGCTCGCGCAGTCCCAGACCAACGTCACGTGGACGAAGATCTACTCGCCGGTCGACGGCGTCGTCGTGTCGCGCACGATCGACCCCGGTGCCACCGTCGTCGCAAGCTTTCAGGCGCCTGTCCTGTTCGTCATCGCCCAGGACCTCCGGAAGATGCGCGTGATGGCCGACGTCGACGAGGCTGACGTAGGCAAGTTGAAGGAAGGCATGGAGGCCGACGCGGTCGTCGACGCGTTTCCGGGCGAGTCGTTTCGCGGCAAGGTCGAGCAGGTCCGCTACAGCCCGAACAACGTGCAAGGCGTCGTCACGTACTCGGCGGTCGTCGAGGTCGAGAACCCCGAGGAGAAGCTTCGCCCCGGTATGACCGCGACGGTCACGATCAAGACGCGCGAGGTGAAGGCCGCGCTCCGCGTGCCGAACGCGGCGCTCCGATACAAGCCCACGCCGCCCATGGGGCCGAACGGAAAGCCGGTTCCGCAGCCGCCGGAGCCCGCGCTCGCGAAGGGTAACGGGCGCGTCTACGTCGTCACGAGCGAGAAGCTCGGCGACGAGAAATCCGAGCCGCGCGTGGTGCAGGTCGGCGTGACGGACGGTCTGACCACCGAGATCCAGGGGGGACTTACCGCGGGTACGAAGATCGTCACCGACGAGATCGACGACGCCGACAAGAAGAAGAAGGGAAAGATGTTCTGAGCGCCCATGGACTCCGCGCTCATCACTCTCCGCCGCGTCGAGAAGGATTACGATTCCGGAGCGGGTACGGTGCGCGCCCTGCGCGAGGTCGACCTCGAGATCAAGCAGGGCGAGTTCGTGGCCATCGTCGGAACGAGCGGCTCCGGTAAGAGCACGCTCATGAACATCCTCGGGTGCCTCGACCGGCCGACCCGTGGCGTCTACGAGCTCGGCGGTTTCGACGTCGGCGCGCGCGGCAGTGATGCGCGCGCGATCCTGCGAAATCGCCTCATCGGGTTCATCTTCCAGGGCTTCAACCTGCTCCCGCGCACGACGGCGCTCGAGAACGTCGAGCTTCCGCTCGTGTATCGTGGCGTCAGCGCACGCGAGCGCCGCAAGTGGGCGAACGAGGCGCTCGACGCCGTGGGTCTGGGCGATCGCGTGCATCATACACCGAATCAGCTTTCGGGCGGTCAGCAGCAGCGCGTCGCGATCGCACGCGCGCTCGTGACGCGCCCACCGATGCTCCTCGCCGACGAGCCCACCGGCAACCTCGACACGCGGACCAGCCTCGAGGTCCTCGCGCTCCTCCAGCGCCTCAATCAAGACCGCGGGATCACGATCGTGCTCGTCACGCACGAGCACGACATCGCGGCCTGCGCCTCGCGCGTGGTGACGTTCCGCGACGGTCGGATCGTGACCGACATCACACGGGAGAAGCCGCTCGATGCCGCCGCGGCGCTGGCCGCCCTCCCGGTCGAGGATCACAGCGGGGCTTCGGCCAAGGACGAAGACGCCGATCCCGCGCTCGTCGCGCGTCGCCGGCTCGGTGGTCCCGTCCCGACCCTCCTCTACGTAGCGATGGTCGCGGCGGGCATCGCCGGTGTCGTGCTCGGTGGGCTCTACACGAAGCTCGTGCTCGACACCCCGTCGACGTGGATCCCAATGGCGTTCGGCTTCGTGCTCGAGGCGCTCGTCGCCTCGTGGTTCGGCGGCAAGCGCCTCGGCCGTGCGCTCACGAGCGACCAGCGTGTCCGCATCGCAATCGCCTACACGCTCATCGTCGCGGGCCTGCTCGCGCCAGCCGTCGCGTTCGGTTGGATGCCCGGTAGCAAGGAGCTCCTCGATCGCCTCGACGGGCTCTCGTCAGGCGGTGCGGCGGCGGCGCTCGCCGTCACGCTGCTCGGCCTCGCGACGGTCGCCCTTGCGCGCTACCTCGTCCTGTCTGCGGTCTCTCCGCTGATGTCGCCGCTGTCGAACCGGAAAGAAGGAGCGGGCGGCGGGGGGCACACGTGAACGGCGTCGCGCTCGTCCTGGGCGCGATCCGCCTCGCGCTCTCCGCGATCGTGCGAAACAAGCTGCGTGCCGCGCTGACGGTGCTCGGCATCTTGATCGGCGTCACGGCGGTCGTCATCGTGACGGCGCTCGCCGGCGGTGCTTCGGAGAGCGTCGGCAGCCAGATCGACAGCTTCGGTTCGAATCTCCTCTTCATCAATCCGGAGAACGTTCAGTCGTCGGGCGTACGCGGGAAGGTGACTGGCCGCCTCACCGAGAACGACGCGAAGGCGGTGACGCGCGACGCCGTGAGCGTCGAGCGCGTCGCTCCGTTCCTCTCGACGGCCGCACAGGTCGTCTACGGCGACAAGAACGCGGCCACGATGATCGCCGGCACCACGATCTCGTACTTTCCGATCCGCCGCTTCCGCATCTCGAAGGGCGACCTCTGGACGGAGAGCGACGAGACGCTGAAGACGAAGGTGTGCGTGATCGGCACGACCGTCTCCGACAAGCTCTTCGGGACCGACGACCCGATCGGTCGCACCATCCGCATTGGCCGCTCGCCGTATCGCGTCATCGGCTTGCTCGAGCCGAAGGGGAATTCGCCGTTCGGAGAGGACCAGGACGATCGCATCCTCATGCCGATCGGGAGCTTTCGTGCGCGCGTCATGCACACCGCTCCGGGCCGAGTCGACATGTTCTTGGCGAGCTCGACGTCGGACCAGACGACCGCCCGTGCGCAGGAACAGATCACGTCGATCTTGAGGCAGCGCCATCGAATCGCGGACGGGAAGGACGCCGACTTCGTCGTCAACACCCAGGCCGAGTTTCGTCAGGCGCAGCAGGCGATCGCCGACGTGCTCTCGGCGCTCCTTCTCTCCGTGGCCGCGGTGAGCCTCGTGGTCGGCGGCATCGGCGTGATGAACATCATGCTCGTTAGCGTCGCGGAGCGGACGCGGGAGATCGGTATCCGGCTTTCCATCGGCGCCCGCGAGCGCGACATCCTGATCCAGTTCTTGATCGAGGCGATCGTGCTGAGCATGGCGGGGGGCGTGCTCGGCATCCTGGTCGGAGCCGGGGCGACGATCGGGCTCGGTCGCGCGCTCGGGTGGAACGCGGTGCCGAGCATCGAGTCGATCGTCGTCGCGGTCGCGACGAGCGCGATCATCGGCGTGGTCTTCGGGTATCTCCCGGCGCGTCGCGCGGCGAAGCTCGATCCGATCGAAGCGCTGAGGCAGGAGTAGCGATGCTCGGCGCCTTCCTCACCGGAGCTCGGCTCGCCATCCGCTCGATCGTGCGGAGCACGCTGCGCGCGTCGCTCACGATCCTCGGCATCCTCATCGGCGTCGCGGCGGTCGTCACGGTGACGGCGCTCGGTGCGGGCGCTCGCGACCAGGTCTCCAACCAGATTCAGAACATGGGTTCGAACGTGATCATGGTCGCTCCGCAGAGCGCGGCGGCGTCGGGAGCACGGGGCGCGCTCGGGGCAGGAGCGCGGCTTACCGAGGACGACGGCAAGGCGATCGTACGCGAGGCCGTGAGCGTGTCGGCGGTCGCGCCGGCGCTGCGGTCGCGCGCGCAGTTCGTGGCCGGCGAGCGAAATTGGTCGGCGCAGGTCATCGGTTCGAATCGGTCCTTCTTCTCGGTGCGCAACTGGGCGGTCAAGTCGGGCGCGCAGTGGGACGAGCACGACGAGGCGACGAAGGCGAAGGTGTGCGTCCTCGGCTCGACGGTCGCGACGAAGCTCTTCGGCGGTCAGGATCCGGTTGGACGTAGCGTTCGCACGGGGCGCTATACCTTCCGGGTCGTCGGCGTGCTCGAGTCGAAGGGTGAGGCGCCGTTCGGCGGCGACCAGGACAACATGGTCCTCATGCCGATCGGCACGATGCGCGGGCGCGTCATGCGCACGGCGCCGGGGTTCGCGGGCGTCCTTCTCGTCTCGGCGACGAGCGCGGAGACGACGCAGCGCGCTGTGAAGCAGATCGAGAGCATTCTGCGGCAGCGTCATCGCATCGCGGACGATCGCGAGCCGGACTTCTGGATCCGCACGCAGCAGGAGTTCCAGGCGATGCAGGGGGCGATCTATTCGCTGCTGACGGTGCTGCTCGTATGCATCGCGGCGGTGAGCCTGGTGGTCGGCGGCATCGGCGTGATGAACATCATGCTCGTGAGCGTGACCGAGCGGACGCGCGAGATCGGCATTCGCATGGCGATTGGCGCGCGCGCGAACGACATCATGCTGCAATTTTTGGTGGAGGCCGTGGTGCTGGCGCTGATCGGCGGAATTGCAGGTGCGCTCACGGGGATCGGCGCGATCGCGATCCTCGGCGGGACGCTGGGATGGCCGATGAAGCTCGACCCGGTCGCGCTCGCGGTCGCGGTGGCGACGAGCGCGGCCACCGGCATCGCGTTCGGCTTCTTTCCGGCGCGTCGGGCCGCCGCGCTCGATCCGATCGTCGCGCTACGTCACGAGTAGCCCGGGGCGGCACCCGAACGGGGTGTTAGTCGCTCCAGACCTGCGCGGCGTACGCGCCCTTGCCGGCGCCGATGCCGATCAGGAGCGTCACCTCGTCGGCCGTGGTGAAGCAGACGGCGCCGTCCTCCGGGAGCGCGGCGCCGGAGGACTCGGCGACAACGTCGCCCGCCGAGTCGCGCATGATGACGACGGCGTCGTGGACATTGTCGTCGGTCGCGAACACGACGCGGTAGCACTTGTTCGCTTCGACCCGGAGCTTGTGCTCCTGGTGGGCGTCGCGGTCTGCCTGTTGCGCACGGATCATCGCGCCGACGGGCTTCATCTTGGCGGCCGACGCGCATGATTCACCGAGGCGCTTCACGAGGTCGGCGGGATCCTTCGCGATCGGCTTCGCGCCACCGCCGCACGAGAAGAGCGCCGGGTCGCTCCTCTTCTTCGCCTTCTTCGAGCCCGTGACGCCGGCGGGGGGCATGGCCGCGAGGGGCGGCAGGCCGCTCGGGGGAGGGGTGAGGGCAAACGACCCGCTGCCGGCGCCCCCACCGTCTGCGCGCGCGCTCGAGCTCGCGCTTGTGCCGCCGGGGCCGGATGCTGGCAAGTGGCCACCTCCGCACGCCACCGCGGCGAGAGTCGCGACGAGCGATGTCGCTGCGACGAACACGAATGCTGCCTCGTTCCCGCGCCGGCTTGCCATCGACGGGAGACGTTACCTTCGGGCCGCGCGCTCGTCTCCCTCTTCTACTAAGCTCACGCACCGTGCCCCGAGTGCTCCGCGTGTCGGCCACGAGCCCCGAGCCGGCGGTGATCGCCGAGGCCGCGCTCGTCCTCGCGCGCGGCGGGCTCGTCGCGTTTCCGACCGAGACCGTCTACGGGCTCGGGGCGCGCGGGCTCCATGAGGCGGACGTTCGGCGCATCTTCGCCGCAAAGGAACGGCCCACCGGACACCCCCTCATTCTCCACGTGGACAGCGAGGCCATGGCGCGCACGCTCACGACCTCGTGGTCCGAGCGCGCCTCGCGCCTCGCCGTCGCGTTCTGGCCGGGGCCGCTCACGCTCGTCGTGGCCCGTGCTCCTCACGTGCCGGACGTCGTGTCCGGTGGTCTCCATTCCGTCGGGGTCCGTGCACCCCAACATCGGGTCGCGCTCGCGCTCATTCGTGCGGTCGGCGAGCCCGTCGCGGCGCCGAGCGCCAACGCTCACACGCACATCTCGCCGACGACGGCCGCGCACGTCGTGCGATCGCTTGGCGATCGCGTCGATCTCGTCCTCGACGCCGGCCCGTGTACGCACGGCATCGAATCCACGGTGGTGGACATCGTGAGCGATCCGCCGCGGGTGCTCCGTGCCGGCGCCGCCGGCCTCGAGGCCATCCGCGCCATCGTTCCCGACGTCGTCTACGACGCGATTTCGCTCACGGGCGACGTCGCACGTGCCTCACCCGGCCTCGCGGCAAAGCACTATGCGCCGCGCACGCATGTCGTTCTGGTCGACCCCGGACCCGCAGTCGTGAGCGAGCTGCGAGGCCTCGCACGCACCTTCTCGTCGACCGGCCCCACGCGCCGCTTCGGCGCCATAATCTGGAGCGAGGCCGCGCGGACCGCGCTCGAGGCCGCGGTCCGCGGGGATGGTCTCTCCCTCATCAAATTCACGGTGCTGCCCCCGGACGCGGCCGCCTATGCGCAGGCGATCTTCGCCGCCCTCCACG
>JAYSXP010000074.1:0-6686 GCA_043717125.1 Polyangiaceae bacterium
CGGTTTCGACTCGCAGCGCGCTCGCTCGACCGTCGCCGCGAAGTAGCTCTCCGCCACCGCGTCGGCCTTGATGGAGGGATTCTCGAGGAAGTCGTACGCAGCCGATCTCTCGTGCATGCCGCCGCGAACGACCGGGTTCCACAGTTAAGTCCCGGACATGCGACCGGATGGAAACAATGGTCAGGACCAAGGCGGTCCTCGTCAAAGAAGTGGAGGCTTGGGAGCGCGCACGAAATCGCGACAAGGTCCGAATCAAATGGCTCTTTACCGTCGAGAAAGCGCGCGACAAGCTCGGCAGGGCGTATCTCTCGGTCCGCCCTCAACTCGTCAATCGGGCCGCCGCCTGATCTCGGTCACATCCTCTGTGCCGCGGTACTAGTGCGACGAGCAGCCTGCCGAGCCGGCTCCCTTCTGCCAGAAGGTGAAGATCGCTTCGTATCCAGTGCAGGAGCATGTCGGGCTCGTCTTCGTCTACTTCGGCGAGGGCACGCCGCCGCCGATGCCGCTGTAGCCGCAAGGCGAAGTGTTCGTCAAGGAGCATCCCGGCCAGGCATCGGTCGCGCTCCTGCCGTTCAACTTCTTCCAGTCGATGGAGAACATCGTCGACTACGCGCATACGTACTTCGTGCATCAGGTCGGCACGGAGGCAGCGCTGCCCCGGCGCACGAGGGCCATCCCGCCGCTCAAGGTCGAGGAGACATCCTTCGGCTTCACGGAGCACATGCACCACCCGGATCGCCCCGAGGGTCATCCGTATAAGGTGTCTCACATCCATTTCTTGATGCCGAATCACTGCCACATCTACGAGTCCGAAATGGATTCGACGCCCTGTTCTGGTACGTCCCCATCGACGACTCGAGCCACTTGCACTTCGTCGCGCATTTCAACAGGCGCATGGGGCCGCCCGAGCGTGGCTGGATCGGCGATCTGACGGAGGACATCCAGGTGGTCCTCTCCTGACGAAGCGCCTCCACGAGATGAAGGGCTGCTACGCGTACATGATTCGCCTGCAGGACGCGGTGGCCATCGCGGGACAGGGCCCGATCGCCGAGCGAAGCGGCGAGCGTCTCGGACATGAGCACTTCGGCGTCATCCTCCTGAGGCAGCTCTGGAAACGCGATCTCGGTGCACTCGCGAAGGGCAACGAGGTCAAGTCGTTCGAGCACCCGGCGGAGCTCCATGGCTTCACGACGGGCTCGCCGCGAAAGGAAGTCTGATGGACGTCAGTGAGCTCGCAGCGCTTCAGCGAGCGAGCAGAAAGCAGGTCAGGCCGATCACGAAGGTGATCATGCCGACCACGAGCGGCAGCCAGACCTTCATCGGCTCCGGCGCGCGAACGGCCGGAGCCGGAGCCTGATGAACCGACGCCGTCGCCACCTGCGCCGCCGAGACGCGCTGCGGCGCGGCGGATGCGCGCCGGTCGACAGCTTGGACGACGGCGCTCGCGAGCGCAGCGTCCATCGGCTGGGTGTGGAGTTGCGATCGCATCGGCGGCATCGGAGCCGCGCTCACGACCGGCGGCTGCGCGTTCTTGTGAAGCTGCGTCTCGGCGTACTCGTCGTCGAACTCTGCATCGAGGCTCTCGTAGAGACGCGGCACCGAGGAGCTCTGCGCGTCTTGCGGCGGCGCGGGGACGGCCTGCGGCGACGCGGGGACGGTCTGCGCGGCGGGCATGGGCGTCGACGGCGCTGCGGCCGGCTTCGGGACTTGAGGGGGCGCCGGCCGGCGGGCCGGCTTTGCGGCGGACGCGGGCTGCGCGGGCACGGAGGCGGGCGAGCCGCCGATCGCCGAAGCCGGACGCCCCGACGGGCCCGTTCGCTTCGACGGCGGCGCGCTCGCGCGCGCGTCGTTCCTCTCGCTTGCGACGGCCGGCTCGCCCGCAGGACGGGCCGACCAAGGGCCCGACGGTGGCGAGCCGGAAGGAGACTTGGCGCTCGCTGCGGCGACCTTGCGCTTCTCCGCGGCGCGCGCGGACAGCTCGCTCGCCCGCTGCTCGGCCGCCTTCATCAGCTCCTCGACTGCCGCTGCCGCCATCGGTCCGACCTTGGTGGGCGCGCTGTACGCGTCGCTCTCCCCCATCGGCGGAGGCACCGTGTCGAGCCGGTAGATACCGTCCTCGTCATCCTTGTTTTGGTCGTCGGGCATGGCGCGACTTCGAGCGTGAGCGAAGTCGCCGGAGCTTACGCGTTTAACCGGCGTGGTGCGAGAAGGTTGAGGGCTACGGGGCTCAGTGGCGCCCGCGTGCGTACCCGTGAGGTCTTCCCGTCCACAGATGTGGTTCGCCGCACCACAGAACAGGCCTTCGGTGCTCGCTCACGCGGCCTAGCCCCTGGACCGGCTCTTGCTCAGTATTCGAAAGACGCGAATCATGCGACGCCTGGGAAAGTACAAGCTCATCGCCGAGCTCGGTCACGGCGGAATGGCCGACGTCCTGCTGGCGATGTGCGAGGGCCCGGCCGGCACTGGATTCACCAAGCTTGTGGTGGTGAAGCGCGTGCGCGAGCACCTCGCGCACGACCCCGAGTTCATCGCCATGCTCGTGGACGAGGCGCGGATCACGGCCCGCCTCAATCACCCGAACGTCGTCCAGACACTGGAGGTCGGCTACGAGAACGACGAGTACTTCCTCGCGCTCGAGTTCCTCGACGGACAGCCGCTGCGCCGCTTGCAGAGCCGCGGCGCTCATCGCAAGACCCCGCTGGATCGCGAGCTTGCGTACGTCATCATCGCGGACACGCTCGCCGGGCTCGACCATGCGCATGCATTGACGGACTACGACGGAGCGCCACTCGGCATCGTCCATCGCGATGTCACTCCCCACAACATCTTCGTGACGTACGAGGGCATCGTCAAAGTCGTCGACTTCGGCATCGCGAAGGCGACGGGCCGCGCGGTCGAGACGAAGCACGGCATCGTCAAGGGCAAGATTCGCTACATGTCGCCCGAGCAGGCGATGGGCAAGGACGTCGACTGTCGCACGGACCTGTTCGCAGTGGGCATCCTGCTCTGGGAGGCGGCTACGGGTAAGCGCTTCTGGCCGGACACCGACGACTACGCCCTCGTGTCGCGGTTGATCAGCGGCGGCTACGAGCGCTCTCCTCGTGCGGTCAACCCGGAGGTGCCGCTCGCGATGGACGCCATCTGTCGCAAGGCGCTCGCCTTCGATCCTGAGGAACGTTACGACACCGCCGCGGCGCTCCGCGAAGATCTGGAGGCGTTCCTCGGCGACAAGATCCTCGACGCGCGCCGGCGGCTCGGCCCTTACGCCGCGTCGCTCTTCGAGAAGGATCGCGTCGCTGTGCGCGCGCTCGTCGAGCGCGCTGGCCGCGAGAAGTCCATCCCGCAGTCGGCGACGCTGCGAGCTTTACAGGCCGCGGCGGAGGAACGACCGGCGCCGCCGACGCCCAGTGAGTCCACCGAGCTGATGAGCCTCGATGCCATCGCAGGCATCACGTCGCCGCCCGGCGCAGCAGCTCGCGCGCGCAAGTCGGCGGCGCCAGTCTGCGTCGTGGTGCGCGCGGCTCCCGAGCGCGCAGCTCTCGAGGGCGCGGCTCCCGAGCGCCCGGTCCCCGTGCCCCAGCCGCGTGTATCGCGCCTCGGGGTAGCGGCGGTCTCGATCATGGCGATCGCGATCGCCGCCGCGCTGCTCTCGTCGTCCGGCTTCACCCTCCGCCGCGGTCCCGTCGAGCACCATCGTCGCGTCGGGGCGCAGGTGGAGCCGAACTTCAGCGAGCTCTTGCTGCGCTCGACGGAGGCGAAGGCGTCTGCGACCGGCGCGTCGACCGACGTCACGACGAGCGCGCCCGGAGCCTCCGCGAGCGCAGCGCTGCTTCCCACCGCCCGCATGGCAAGGCAGTCCACGTTCACTGCGCGATCACGTGATGGGCAGCCGCCCAGCACGTCCGGGGCGACCGCAACGCCCTTGGGCGGACCTCGCCCGACATCACCCGCGCGACCTGAAGGACCGAAGACGTCTCTCGATACGACAGATCCGTGGCAAGCTGGTGGGGTGACGAGGGCTCCATGACGCCAGGCTTTCGATGGTGTTCGCACTGCGCTCAGCCTCACGCGCTCTCTCACCGATTCTGCGCGAGCACCGGGCGCCAACTCGACGATGCCATCCACGATACGAAGGCCGCCAAGGCATCGCGGTCGAAGCTCGCTGCATTCGACACGTCGCCGCTCGTGGGAAAGGTCCTCGACGGCAAGTACCGCATCACGCGCGCGATCGGCTCGGGCGGCATGGGCGTCGTCTACGAGGCTGAAGCGATCGCGCTCGGCCAGACCGTCGCCGTCAAGGTCGTCCGACCGCGCTTGACCTCACGCGAGGCCGTCGCTCGCCTCACGCGTGAAGCCAAGCTCGCCGGCGCTGTTCGCCACCCCAATATCTGCGGCGTGATCGATGATGGCGTGCTCGCGAGCGGCGAGCCGTACCTCGTGCTCGAGCATCTCCGCGGTCAAGCGCTCTCCTCGTGGATGCGGCGCGTCGCGCGTCCGGCGATTCGCGACGTCGTGGAGATCTTCGTGCAAGTGCTCGCCGGGCTCGCCGCAGCGCACGACGTGCAGATCATCCATCGTGACCTCAAGCCCGAGAACGTCTTCCTCGTCGACCATCCGGGATCGCGAGGACCGCTGGTGAAGCTGCTCGATTTCGGGCTCGCGCGCGATCTCGCCGCCGTTCCTGCCGAGCGCATCACGCGGCCGGGCGTCGCTTGCGGAACGCTCCAATACATGGCGCCGGAGCAGCTCGAAGGAAATGCGAGTGGCCTTAGCTCCGATCTCTTCTCCGTCGGCGTGATGCTGTACGAGGTCATCTGCGGACGTCATCCCTTCGCGGCGACCTCGCAAGTGGAGCTGCAGGTCAACATTCTCCGCGCGAAGGCGCGACCGCTCGCGGAGCGACGCAAGGACTGCTCGCCAGAGCTCGAGGCGATCGTCGCGCAGGCGCTATCCAAGAACCTCGCCGAAAGGCAGCCACACGCGCACTTCATGCGAGCGCAGCTCGCCGCCGTCGGCTTGCCGGCCAACCCTACCGGCTCGGATCTGGACGACTCGCCCCCGTCGTCGACGATAAGCGGCCCGATGTGGGTTCCCGCAAGCTCGAGTCCATCATCGTGAACGCGTCCGCATCAACACCCCTAATTTCGATACACGACCGCACGTCGTGAAGGATTCTTTGTGAATTCAATCTGTCGCCACGGCGCTGCAACCCGCGGCCCTCTCGCTCTCGTGTTCGCTCTCGCATTCGTTCCCGGCGCCATCGGATGCCAGGACCCGCCCCGTCAGGAGGCCGCGATCGATGCCGCGCGTCCCGCCGACCCGCCGGCCTCGGTCTCGGCGTCAGCCGCGGCAGTTCCCGCTCCCGTCGCGGACGACGCAGAAGCTCCGGCCGTCGTGCACGAGGAGGCCGATGCCGGTCCAGCGACGACGCCGGCGGACCGTCGCGGCGTGACGGCCGGTGGCACGCGAAAGATCGGCGCGGGCCGCGCCGCCGGAGCGAAGGTCGAAGCGGTAGCCGCGCCAGCGCCCGACCCGGCGCCTGCGAGCACGACGACGACCACCGCCGCGGAGTCCTCCGACACCAAGCGTCCGAAGCGAGCGCCCGCGCCGATGGTCAACGAGGATCCGTACGGGAACGCCGCCGCGCCGGGCGTCGCGCCATCGACGCTGAAGAAGACGCCGATGCGCGACGAGAGCCCCTACGGAGCCGCTCCCGCGCCGAAGTGACGCCGCGCCGGCCGACGCGCTTCAGAGCTCGTGCTTGCGTATGAGCCGGTAAATGTACGTGCGGTCCACCGCGGCTTCGCGCGCCGCGGCGGCCACGTTGCGATCGTGGCGTAGCAGAAGCCGCCGCATGTACTCTTTCTCGCCGGAGTCGATCCAGCTCTCGCGAAAGTCCTTGTAGGCTTGCTGGAACATCCGCGCGTCGCTGGGATCGGTTGCGCTTGACGGTGAAAGAACCGGGGTCATCGAAGGCGGTGCGGGCGGCCCGCTCGCTGCCCCCGCGGAAGCGCTCGGCCGCGCCGAGGGCTGACGGTCGCCGGTCATCGCCAGCGCCTCGGTCGCACCGAGCGCCCGTGCTCGCTCCACGAAGTTCCGAAGCTCTCGCACGTTGCCTCGCCATGGTCGGCTCGTGAGCTCTCGCTTCAGCTCTGCCGCGATGTGCAACGGCCCGCCGGCGGCACGCAAGAAATGGCTGACGAGCAGATCGATGTCCTCCTTGCGCTCGCGCAGCGCAGGCACGTGGACGGGAATGACGGACAGCCGGAAGTAGAGATCCTCGCGAAACTCCGCCGCGTTCACCATCGTGAGCAAGTCGCGGTGCGTCGCCGACAAGAAACGGACGTCGACGCTCCGGTGAGCGGACTCGCCGACGCGCCGCACGGTCCTCGACTCGAGCACGCGCAGGAGCTTTGGTTGCATGGCGATCGGGAGCTCGCCGATCTCGTCGAGGAAGACCGTGCCGCCCTCAGCTGACTCGATCGCGCCTGCACGCGCTGCGTGCGCGCCGGTGAACGCGCCGCGCGTGTGGCCGAACAGCTCTGCATCGAGCAAATTTTCCGGCAACGCAGCGCAGTCGACGACCACGAACGGCTTCGATGCACGCGGCGAGGCATCGTGGATGGCACGCGCAACGAGCTCCTTGCCCGTACCGGTCTCGCCGTAGACCAAGACCGACGCATCCA
>JAYSXP010000075.1:0-6663 GCA_043717125.1 Polyangiaceae bacterium
CGAGCCGAGGAGAAGCTTCACCTCCTCGATGTGCGGACACGCGCGGAGTACGAATCAGGTCACCTGCCGGATGCGCAGCTCGTCACCGTCGAGCTGACCTTCGAGATCCTCGATAGCTGGCCGAAGGACTCGAGAGTCGTCTTCACCTCGAACGACGGGCGACGCAGCCTCGACAAGGCGTCTTACTTGCGAGCCTACGGCCTTCCCAACGCGCGAAGCCTCACCGAAGATGTCTGAGGTGCTGCCGGTCGATGCGGCGATCGGCATCCGCGCCGAGCGCTCGCTCGCGGATCCCGACACGTGCAAGTTCAGGGTCAGCGCGCCGCAGCTGGCCGGAGAACGATGAAGAAGTTCAGACCATCGTTCAAGAGCTCCTCGACAGGAAGGTCAATCGCTCGATCGCCGGCCACGGTGGAAAGATCTCGATCGTGGCGGTTCGCGACGGGAACCTCTTCATCGCGGTGCCGAAATCGGGCGGCGCGGCGCGCGAGCTCGCCACCGTGAAGGGGCTCGGCACCACCGACAGGTGCCAGGTCGCGATCGACTCCAACGTGCCCGTCGATCTCACGCAGAGCGTCGGCGCGTGGGGCGTCCACTCGACGCGACGACCGTGTTCTTCACGAGCCAGCGCGAATCGGCCGTGCGTCGACACGGACGATGCCGTCTGCGACAGCACGTCGCCGTTTACGAATGCCTACCGTTCCGCAGCGGCGGCAAGGTACGACCTGGTTTTGGCCCAACATTCGCCAAACATTGAACGCCGGGCAGGACGGCCCTACCCTCGCCTGTCGCAAGCGATGGTCCGATCCACACTCCCCGCGCCGCTCTCCTCACGCACTCCGCTCGCGGCGACCGAGAATGGTCCGCGTCGAGAGCCGTCGGCGCCCGCGGTCCACGCCAGCACGCCGCTCGTGGCCGGTCGCTTCGAGGTCCTCGGCCTCATCGGCGTCGGAGGGATGGGGAGCGTCTACCGCGCGCGGGACGTCGCGCTCGACGAGATGGTCGCGCTGAAGGTGATAGCCCGCGAGATCGCGCGCGAGCCCGGCATGCTCGAACGGTTCAGGCGCGAGGTGAAGCTCGCGCGTCGCGTCACGCATCCGAACGTGGCCCGCTGCTTCGACATCGGGCAGGACGGAGACGACCGCTTCTTCACGATGGAGCTCGTGGACGGGGAATCGCTCGGCGCACGTCTCGCGCGCGAACCTCGCTTGACCCCACAGGCCGTCATTTCCATCGCGATGGACGTCTGCGCCGGGCTCGGAGCGGCCCATCGCGCGGGCGTCGTGCATCGCGATCTCAAGCCGGACAACGTCTTGCTCGCCAAGGACGGTCGCGTGGTCCTCACGGACTTCGGGATCGCCAGCGCCCGGCTGCCGAATGACGGCGTGAGCCGAACCGTTGGCATCATCGTCGGAACGCCCGAGTACATGGCGCCCGAGCAAGTCGAGGGCGTGCGCGATATCGACGGCCGAGCGGACATCTACTCCCTTGGCGCCATGATGTTCGAGCTCGTCACCGGCACCGCGGCCTGGACGGGGTCCACCTCACTTGCCGTGGTCGCTGCGCGCTTGGCGCTCGACCCGCCGGACCCGCGCCGTCACACCGCCGTCGACGATGCCCTGGCCGAGCTCATCCTCCGTTGCATGGCCCGACGCCGGGAGGACCGCTTCGCCGACGTCGACGAGCTCGTTCGCGCGCTTGCGGGCCTCGACGTCGCGCGAACAGCCTCCAGGTCGAACGTTCCCGTTCCCGAGATCTCCTCCGCCCGCCTCGGCGCGCGCGCCGCCCCGAGGGACAAGACCGTGCTCGTGTGCGCGCGCGCCGACGACGACGACGAGCTCGCTCGCGCCGTCGCCGAAGGCCTGGGCGACCTCATCGAGCGAAACCTCCGGGGTGCCGCGACCGTCCGGGTGATCGCCGGAGCACCGATTCGCCGCGCCGAAGAGGCGCGTGCGCTCGACGCCACGATCGTGATCGACACGAGCGTCGCTCTCGCGGGCGATAGCGTCGCCGTCGACGTCGATCTCGTCAACGTCGTCGACGATCTCGTTCTCTCGTCGCGCCAGCACACCGGGCGTCGCTCGGAGCTCTTCGCGATCGCGTCGTCGATCGCGCAGCACGCCGCCGAGATGCTCCTCGCGAAACATTCGCCCACCCTGCCGGGCGGCATCGCCGATGCGGAGTCGCTCGACCTCTGGCTCCGCGCGCGTGCGGCTACCAGCAGCGATGCACCGTTCGCACATGATCGTGCCGTCGCGATGTTCGAGCGTGCGATGGCGCGTGCGCCGAACGATCTCTGGATCCTCGCGGGTTACGCGGCCACGCTGGTCGAGCGGTTTCGCGAGGCGGAGACGCCTTCCTCGGATCTCGTCGAGGCACTCGGCATGGCCGAGCGCGTGATCGGCAGCACGAGCGTGCTCGGTGAGGCCTGGCTCGCTCGTGCCGTGGCACGCTTCGAGCTCGGCGATCCACGCGGTGCAGTCACGGACATCGCCCGGGCGGGCCAGGTCATGCCAGGGTATGCGCGCGTGCACGCCATTCGAGGCCGGATGCTCCTCGAGGCAGGCGCGCAAGAACGCGCTGCACGGCATCTCGACCGGGCCATCGCGCTCGAGCCGGCGCTCGTGCAGCCGCGTCTCGACCGCGCGCTCGCCGCGGCCATGTCTGCCGCGCTGCCGGTCGCAAGCACGACGCTCGACGAGATCCTCGACACGCATCCGTCCTCGTCCGACGCGTGGCTCCTCGCGGCTCGCGTCGCGCTCTGGGGCGGGGACGTCGAGCGGGGGCGCGCGCTCCGGCAGAGGCTCGGACGCCAGCCGCTCGAGAGACACGAACGCGCGGCCTACCTTCTGGAGGCGGCGTCGGGCCACGAGAGCGGCGACGCCCTCGACTACTTCGTCTGGCTGGCGGAGGGAGACGCCGCCGCGGCGCGTCGTAGCGCATCGGCCGGGAGGATCGTCGCCGAGCTCGCGGCGGCTCGCGGCGACCTCGTGAGGGCCATCGACGCGATCGCCAGCGTGGCCGCGACGGCCGGCTTCTTCGACGTCGCATGGCTCGACGGCTGCCCCTTGCTCGCGCCGCTGAGGTCGTCGCCGCGATTCAACGAGATTCGTGCGGACGTCACGACGACGCGCCGCGACGTGCTCGAAATCCTGGATGCCATGCGAGAGGAACCATGACGGCGACTGCAATGTCCGAGGAGCCCGCGAGCACGAACCTGTACGCGACGTTCGAGCCCGATCGCTTGAACGCGCTGCACGACGAAGAGCTCGACGCGCTTCCCTTCGGCGTCATCGCCCTCGACGTCGAAGGGCGCATCGCGCGTTACAACATGGCGGAGGCCCGCTTCGCGCGGCTGGATCGCTCGCAGGTGGTCGGTCGGAGCTTCTTCGGTGAGGTGGCCCGGTGTACGAGCACCCCGGAATTCCAGGGACGCTTCGACAAGCTCAAGGGCGAGACGAAGGCCAGTAACGTCCGCTTCGAGTTCGTCTTCGCGTTCCGCTTCGGCGCGCAGAAGGTCGATGTCGACATGGGTAACGTGTCGGGGGACGTCGCGACAGCCTCCGCGCCGCGCGTCTATCTCTGCATCAATCGCCGCAAGTTCATGCCGCGGCAGAAGGACGTGCCCGCGTCGATCGAGGCGCCACTCATCACCGAGCTCGAGCCCGACGCCGCCGCCGAGGGAGTCGCACGCGACGAGCGTGCACGTCGCCGGATCGAGGTCGACGTGACGATGCTCGCGTCCCTCTTCTCTACCGTGAGTCGCCGCGACAAGCTCGGCGCGAAGGCACTGCTGCGCGACTGGGGCGGCACGTGGGGCAAGCTCGCCATCGCCGATCTCGAAACGGAGGCGCTCGAGCGCAGCGGCACGTCGCTCGGGCAGCTCTCGATGGTCCGAGCGATGGAGGTCGTGGCAGACCAGTTCGGCCGTCAGAAGCTGGGCCGTCTCTCCTTCGACTACGAGCAGGCAGCCCGCGGAGTCATTGCTCTTCGCATCGAACGAAGCGCCTTCGCCGAGGTGCCGGATGGCTCGGGTTGTGCGGCGCTCGAAGGCCTCTTCGGAGCGATTTTGTCGCACCTCGCAAAGCGTGCGATCGTGGTTCGCGAGTCGTGCTGTCGGGCGAGCGGTGCGAACGACTGTCTCCTCGTCGCGGTGTCCGCGTCGCGCGTCGCGGCTGTCGAGCGCGCGTTGGCCGTGCCATCGAGGACCGCGCGAGAGATCGCGGAAGCGCTCGGCGAGGAGGCGCGCCGTGACGCACGCTGACGGTCCGCCGATCTCGGCGTCTCGCGCCTCGCTCGCACCGCGAACGCCGCAGGCCCTCGTCGGCCTCGCCGCAGCGGACGCGCAGAAAACGGTCGACCGCTACTTTGCGTCGTTCCTGTGGGAGCCCTCGGCGTTCGACCCGTCCTCGCTCAGCGCGTCAGCCTTCCTCGCCATGCTCGACGAGGGAGGATCGGAGTAATTCGGGCCGATCCCAGCCCCGATCCCCGGCCCTGCACCCGACCTCGGCCCTTCCGACGCCAGGTCGAGCTCTCGTCGTCTCAGCGTCTGCGGTACGTGAGGTGCGGGACGGCCACCGCCGCGCGGAAGTACGAGTGCGAGAGGTTCGGGTCGACCCAGATCCGCTGGATGTCGAGCGGGTTCGTCTTCGCGCCGAGCGGGCCGAGGCCGCACGAGGTCGAGAAGCCGAGGTCGTAGCCCGCGTTGCGAACGGCGCCGAAGATCTCGTCGTGCTCGCCGGCGCTGAGGCTCACGGGGTAAGCGATCGCGCGTACCTCCTCATCGAGCTGCTCCTCGAGGATGCGCCTCGAGCCTTCGAGCTCCTCGCGCAGATCGGCGGCCGGCAACGTCTGCAGGACGCGATGCGTCCGCGTGTGCGAGGCGACGTCCATTCCCTCGCGACGCATCGTGCGCACCTCGTCCCAGGTCATGAGGACGTCGTCGGTGATGCGGCGATCGTCCTCCGGTCCCCACGGGACCCCGAGGGCCGTGCTGAGCGCTTGCAGGTACCGCTCGACGTCGAGCGCGAAGGTCTCCTTGATCACGTCGAGCATGCGCGTGACGACCTTCGCGCGGGTGCGCGGGTGCGCGGTGAGGTCGTAGACTGCGTGCGTCGGATAGTCGACCTCGATGCGGCTCTTCGTCGAGCGCTTCACGAGGTAGTTCGTGCGATCCCACCAGAACGCCTTGCGGTCGGTGACGTGGTCCGTCGAGATGAAGAAGATGGCCTTCGCGTCCGCGCGCTTCAGGATAGGCAGCGCGATGTCGAGACACTCGCGGTAGCCGTCATCGAAGGTGATGAGCGCCGGGTTCTTCGGGAGCGGGCGGTTCTCGAGGAAGTGCGCGCGGAGGTCGTCGGTGCCGAGGAGCGTGAAGCGCCTCTTCAGGAGCGCGACCTGGCGCTCGAAGTCCTCCTTCGTCGCGTCGACGACCGTCTCGTCGAGCTCGCGCGCGTTCTCCCCGGGGACACCGAGGCGGTGGTAGGTCACGATCGGCAGGTACGGCAACCTGACGAATTTGCGCGCGGCCAAGGCCACCTCGAGCGCGCCAATCCCGTCCAAGACGGAGATCAGGCGTGTCCGAAGCGACCACATCGGTGGCGAGAATAGCGCGGCTATTCCCCCGTCGCATCATCGATGGTAACCAGCCTTCGTGGGCAGCTCGAGCACGTTCAGGCGGATCGTGAAGCCCATCGCGAAGAAGATGATCTACAGCACGCTGAAGCCTCTCGGCCCGGCCAAGCAGATCCTCGCAGGCCTCGCCCACGCCGGGTTCTACGCCCGCGAGGCCTTCGAGTGGGGTCGCCGCTCCGTCGTGGCGACTCCCGTGTTCCTGGCGCAGTGCGCCACGTACGGCGACGACATCTCCGTCGACCACATCCCCTACATCAACGGCAGCCCGCGCATCGAGCTCGGCTCGAACATCCGCGTGTCGGGGCTCATCAACATCGCCGCCTCCTCGAAGGGCACCCCTACCCTCGTGATCGGCGACGGCGTGTTCATCGGGCACGGCACGAGCTTCGCCGTCGCCCAGCGCATCTCGATCGGCAAGTACGCCTCCATCGCCGGCGGCTGCTACATCGCCGACACCGAGGGGCACAGCCACTACAACCCGCAGAAGCCAATCTGGGAAGTTCCCGCCGGTGACGGCGACGTGGCGCCCGTCACCATCGAGGACGGCGTGCAGATCTCCCGGAACGTCATGATCCTGAAGGGCGTCACCATCGGCGCGCGCTCGGTCATCGGCGCCGGGTCGGTCGTGCGCAGCGACATCCCACCGGACTCGATCGTGATGGGCAACCCCGCGCGCGTCGTGAAGAAGATGACGCCTTGATCGGCGTCGCCCGCGAAAGCTGACGGACATGATGGACCTCGGTATGGAGCTCGGCGGTACGGAAGCGGAGGCGCTCGCGAGCTCCCACGGCACGCCGTTCTATCTCTACGATCTCGATGCCGCGTTCGCGCATCTCGCGGCGCTCCGCACGAGCCTGCCGGACGTCGTCGACCTCTTCTACTGCGTGAAGGCCAACGGCAACCGGAAGGTGCTCGAGGCGTTCCGTTCGCGCGTCGCCGGACTGGATCTGTCGTCGGCGGGTGAGCTCGACATGGCCGTGGCCGCCGGGTACGACCCGAAGCACATGTCCATTGCCGGTCCCGGCAAGA
>JAYSXP010000076.1:0-18782 GCA_043717125.1 Polyangiaceae bacterium
TCGCGGATGCGCGTGGCACCGCTCGTCGGTCCTCCGCCTACGCTCACGGCTGTCGACCCGGGCGCGCTGCTCATCCTCCGCGCCGATCCCGGTACCGGCGGCTCGCGAACGCTTGCCGAGCTCGCGGCGCATGCGTCGCGGGCGCTGGTCGTACTCCCGGCCGGGTCGTCCTTCGAGCCTCTCGGGGCGCTTCGCCGCGCGCTTGCCCGGTCGATCACGCGCGAGCTCAGCCCCTTGCTGCTCGAGCTCACGGGCCCGCTCGAGTCTCTCCTCGCGGGTGAAGGGGTGTCGCTCGATACGGCTGCTCGCCTCGTGACGGCCTTCCTCTGGCCGAAGACCGAGGGACAGACGCCTGGCCTGCTCCTCCTCGATGACGCAAAGCACATCGACCCCGCGACGCTCGAAGCCTGTGTTCGCGCGGCGCAGGACGTGAAGGCCGCGTTCGGCATCGTCGTTCGTCTCGACGCTACGGGTGGCCTGCCGTCCGTCCTCGCCGCGCTCACGCGCACGAGCGAGATCGAGATCGAGATCGCTCCGCTCAATCACGACGACGCCGAGCAGATCGCCGCAGGTTGCACGAGCGATGCGCTCGATCCGCGCGCACGTCGGCGCTGGGCGCGGCTCGCGGCCAACGTGCCGCTCGGTGTCGTCGAGTCGGTGGCGTACGGCATCGTCTCCGGCGACCTCCGATGGGGGCAGGGAGACGCTGGCGCGGGGCAGGCCTCTCCGCGTTCACGCACGTCGGGTCGCGGAAAGGTCCGCGCCGCTTCCGACTGGATCTCGCTGCGTGCGCGCAGCGAGAGCCCCACGTGTCAGCTCGTCCTCTGTCTCATTGCCCTGCTCGGCGGCGAGGCGAAGGTCACGCGCCTCGCCAAGATCCTCGAGCGCGCGGGCGAGCGTATCGAAGTGGATGCCGTTCTCGAGGAGCTGATTCGCGGGCGCTGGCTCGTCGATACGCAGGAGGACTGGGTCGCGCTCCCGTCTCGTACCCACCGCGAAGCGCTCTCCGGGCTGCTCGACGCCGAGACGCGAAGGCCGCTCCATCGCGCTTGCGCCGAGGTGATCCAGAAGCAGGAGGGGGTGTTCGGGCGCGTCGAGGCGGGGTGGCACGCATCGCAGGTCGGTGACGGGCCGGCGGCGGCGCGTATCCTGATCGCGGCGGCGCGCGCGACGGCGGCAGCGCGTCTCGAGGCGAGCACGACACAGCTCATCGCCTTCGCGCGTCGCGCCGACCCGTCGTGCGAGGACGCTGCGCTCGAGCTCCTCGCCAAGGCTCTCGAGCGAGCCCCGAGCATCGCACCTCCTCGGTCCCGCCCCGTGCCTCCGCGATCGATCCCCGCGATGCCAAGCGCACCGCGTCTGAGCTCGCTCCTGCCGCCGCGCACGCCGAGCAACGCCGAGGAGCTCGCGCCGTTCGAGGTCGGTACGTCCCACGACTCCGAGCCGCCGACGATCGCGAAGATCGACTTGCCGCCGATGACGCTGTCGGACGCCAGCCCCGCGCCGCCCGACGTCGCCGAGCTCGACGAGCCGCTCGCGGCATCCTCGGGCGCGAACATCGCGGTGAGGCTGGGTGAGCTCGCCAAGGAAGCGCTGCTCAGCGCCGACAACGCTGCGCTGGAGCGTTGGGTCGACGGTCTCAAGGCGGCGGGCGAGAGCCCGATGTTCACCGAGCGACTGCGCGCTCTCTCCCAACTCGGCCGCGGCGATATCGGCGACGCTCTGCGCGTCCTGCGTCGCACACGCGCCTCGCTCGACCCGACGGACCACAAGCAGCGTTGCCAGACGTCGCTTGCGCTAGGCGTCGCGCTCTCGGTCGCCGGTCGTCCGCAGGAGGCGCTGCTCGAAGGCATGGATGCGCTCGCGCGTGCCAGGCATGCGGAGGACGAGCACGGCGCCATCGCGTGCCTCGCTTTCCTTGCGAAGCTCTACTCCGCGCAGGGCCGCGACGAGGTCGAGCTGCTGCGGGCACCCGTCCGACGCAGCGTCGCTCCGTAGAGAAGAAGCCTAGAGCGGCGTACGCGCGAAGTCGTCGAAGGAAGCGTTCGCGTTCGTGCCAAGCGCGAGGTTCACCGTGCCGGGCTGGTCGAACCTGGCGGCATCGGAATCGGAGGTCGTCGCGTGGCCGATCACGACGAAGCCCGGGTTCGTCGACCGCTCGACCCAGCCCTCGAGGACGACAGGGCTCGTGCCGGTGGTCCGAAGGCGCAGTCGGTAGCTGTCCGTGGTGTTGAGAGCCTCGGAGAGCGTGAGGGTCTTGAGGTCCGTCGGGGCGGCGCCGCCGATGCGAAAGAGGCGGGCCTCGGTGCTCGAGTTGGGGACGTAGATGCCGTAGCCGTCGCTCTGGCCGGCCGTCGTGATCGCGCCCTGCGGCACGCGCGCGCGGAGATGTACGAAGCCGGGCGGGAGCGCGCTCAACTTGAAGGCGACGGAGACCTCGACATCGAGCACCGCCTCGGAAAAGGGGCGGTAGAGGCCCTCGTCGAGGTAGAACGGGTTGGGCTTCGTGCAGACGAGGCGACCGCCAGCGGTCACCCACACGCCGGCCCCCGCCTTCTCGATCCAGCCGTTGCGGGGGCTCCCCTCGGGTCGGTTGAAATCGTCGACGAACACCGCGCCCGCGTCGCCGCCCGTCGTGCCGTCCCTCGGGGGAGCGTCGGTGGTGCTGCCGTCGGTGGTCGAGCTGCCGTCTCCGTTGGTGATCGGGCTGTCGCCAGTGCCTCCTTCGATGCCCGGCAGGCTCGAGCCCTCGATCACGGGCTGATCGATGCCGAGGATCGCGCTGCAGCCCGACAAAGCGAGGAGCAACACAACGGCGGCGCTCCCTTTTCGAAGTTGCCCGCGCCGCACACCTTCATCGTGCGCTCTTGCGCCGTCAGATCAAGAAAAAGGCGGCATTCACGGCGTTTCGTCGCTCGACCAGACTTCGCGGAGGATCTCCGCGACGGTCTCGTAGAGCGCTTCCGGAATGGCGCTGCCGATCTCCAGCTCCACCAGCGCTCGCGCGAGCGGGATGTCCTCGAGGACCGGCACGTTGTGGGCGCGCGCGGCCTGCACGATGCGCGCAGCGAGGTCGCCGTGACCCGAGGCCACGACCACCGGCGCCTCGTCGCCATCCTCTTCGTCATAGCGGAGGGCACATGCAATATGCACGGGATTCACGATGACCACGCTCGCTTTCTGGACGTTCGCGACGGTCGCGGCGGCGAGCATCTCGTGGTGCGCGCGCTCGCGGGCCGCCTTGAGCTGTGGGTCGCCGTCGCTCTCCTTGTGCTCACGCTTCACGTCGGCCTTGGACATCATGAGCTTCTTGCGCCACGAGCGGCGCGTCACGACGACGTCGAGGATGGCGAGGAACACGCCCAGGACCGCGGCGCGCTTGACGACGCCGAGCGCGAGGTCAGCCGCGAGGGCTGCCGCCTCCGGCAAGCGGCCGGCGCTCCGGGCTATGTCGGCGGCGTGATCGTGCAGCGCGGCGTACGCGAACCACGCCACGGCGGCGCCGAACAGTGCCGCACGCACGATCGCGACGAGGCGTGAGGTCGAGAAGAGCGACTTGAATCCGGCGATGAAGTTCAGGCGCTCCAGCTTGGGCTGGAGGCGCTTCGTGGCGACGATGCCGCCAGACTGCACCACCGCCGCGACTGCGGCGGCGACGGCCGCCGCGGCGAGGATCGGGACCGTCAGCGCGATCACCGTGGTGGCGATGGGGAGCGGGTCGAATACGACCACGGGCGCGTGGTCTCCGGCGCGCGCGATCGCGGA
Organism: Polyangiaceae bacterium; assembly: GCA_043717125.1. Taxonomy (GTDB): domain Bacteria; phylum Myxococcota_A; class Polyangia; order Polyangiales; family Polyangiaceae; genus Labilithrix. The sequence continues at coordinate 3,766 of JAYSXP010000076.1, forward strand.
GCGGAGGTCGGTCGTCGTCTTCGAGGCGAGCGCCGTGATCGCGGCGGGAGCGACGAACGCAGCGCAGAGAAAGGCCACTGACTGGCTCGCAAAGGAGGAGATCGGGCTGTCGCCCTCCTCTTGCGCCTTCCGGAGCTTTTTCGGTGACGCCTCCTCCGTCTTGTCGCTCATGCCCCCTCCCGAAGGTCGCTCAGCGTCGCCCCTTCGTCGCCTTCTTCTTCGCGGTTGCCTTCTTTTTCGCGGCGGGCGCCGATTTGCGGGCCGCCGGCTTCTTGGCGACGGCCTTCTTCTTCGCGGCGGGCTTCTTGGCGACCGGCTTGGTGGCCTTCTTCTTGGCGGCGACCTTCTTCTTGGCGACGGCCTTCTTCTTGGCGACGGCCTTCTTCTTGGCGGCGGGCTTCTTGGGCACGGGCGGCTCGGCGTGCTCCAGCGCGGGCCTCTCCTCGACGTCCGGCGGCGTATCCCAGTCCTCGACCCTCCCCTTGCCCGTGACGAGCTTGTAGAGATCGATCGCGAGCTGCCGCACGCCCTCGCCGGTCGCCGACGAGACGAGCCGCAGGTCGATCTTCTTCTTGGCGAACTTGGGACGGAGCTTCGCGTGGGCCTCCTGGACCTCGGGCAGGTCTGCTTTCGTCATCGCGACGAGCTGCGGCCGCATCGCCAGCTCCGGATCGAACTTCTCGAGCTCGTCGACGAGCGCCATGTAGTCCGCGAACGGCTCGCGCTCCTCCGAGGGATCGAGCGTGATGAGGTGGAGCAGCGCGCGGCACCGCTCGACGTGCTTCAGGAACCGGTGGCCGAGGCCCGCGCCCTCGGACGCGCCCGGGATGAGGCCGGGAATGTCGGCGAGGACGAAGCTCGCCTCGTCACCGACGCGCACCACGCCGAGGTGTGGCGTGAGCGTCGTGAACGGGTAGTCCGCGACCTTCGGCTGCGCGCGCGAGACGGCGCGGATGAACGTCGACTTGCCGACGTTCGGAAAGCCGAGGAGCCCCACGTCGGCCATCACCTTGAGCTCGAGGCGGAGCTTCAGCTCCTGGCCGGGCTCGCCCGGCTCGGCGCGGCGCGGTGCGCGGTCGTAGGGCGTCGCGAAATGGATGTTGCCGCGCCCGCCCTTGCCGCCGCGCGCGACGACGATGCGTGCGTGCGGCGTGTCGAGATCGTGGAGGAGCTCGTTCGTGTCGCGCACGTAGACTTGCGTGCCGACCGGAACGCGGACGAGGACCTCGGCGGCCGCGCGGCCGTAGCAGTCGGCGCCCTGGCCGTGCTCTCCGTGCTTGCCGCGGATCGTCCGCCCGTACGTGAGATCGAGGAGCGTGGAGAGTCCTTCGTCGACGACGAAGACGATGTCCGCGCCTCGCCCGCCGTCGCCACCGGCAGGGCCCCCGAACGGGACGAACTTCTCGCGCCGAAACGCGACGACGCCGTTGCCGCCGCTGCCGGCCACCAGATCCACGTTGCACGAATCAACGAACTTCACGGACGTGGGATAGACCAGGCACCCACCGGAGGCCAGCGTTGCGTACGCTCTACTGAATCGCGATCGTGAGGCGGAATACGCCCTGGACCTTGGAGATCCCGGCTCCGTCGACGAAGAGGCTGTACGACTGGCCGGCGGTGACGGGAAACGTCATCGTCTCGCCGCCGACGCCGATCGTGTTGTGCGCGCACTGCAGGTACGTGACGACGGCGGTGCTCGAGCAGGTCTGCGTCACGTAGAGGAGGCAGTCGTAGTCCGTGTCCGTGGTGGTGACGGTCATGTGGCCCGTCTTGTGCGCCGTCACGTGGAAGATGCGGTCGGGGCCGGCGGCTCCGGACGTGAGGTTCATTCCGTCGGACTTGCAGACGGGGCTGACGCTCCCGTTGAGCGGCGCGCCGACCGTCGTGCCGACGTAGGAGACGGGCTTCGCCCACACGTGCGCGTCGAGGCCGGGGCACGAGCGGGTCGTGATCGGATTGGTGCCCGAGAGGTGACAGGTGCTGTCGCAGCCGTCGTCCTCGATTTTGTTGCCGTCGTCGCAGTCCTCGCCATCCTGGACGATCTCGTCGCCGCAGGTCGCCGACGCCGCCAGCGCGTCGGGGTTGCCGCCGTCGACCTCGGGCGGCGGATGGTTGGGGTCGTCCGGGAGCACCGGGTTCGTGGCGCTCTCGCAGGGCTCGCACTTGCCGAACGAGTGGCCGTCGTCGTTGCAGAGCTTCGTGCCCTCCTCGCGGTTCTGGCAGCGACAGAACACGTAATTGCCGGCGGTGCATTTGACGGTCGCCATGTCCGTCGCGCTCGTCGACGAGGCGCAGCCGCCGGCGATCACGAGGGCATGCGCGCCTGCGAAAGCCAGCGCGAGGACGCGGGGAAGAGAGCGGGTGACGTGCCGTGCGCGAGGGTGCTGCATGGGGGGCCCTTACGAAGGGCTCAGGGGAGCTCGAACTTGATCGAATACGTCCCCTTGGCGGTGAGCGCGCCGTCTGCGGCGACGTAGATCTTCTCGCCGGACGCGACGGGCACCGTGATGACCTCGGCGACACCCGCCGACTGCGCGTTGCACTTGGTGATCGTGTCCCCGGCCTGGGTGTTCGGATCGGTGCACGTCTTCCGCGCGATGAGCACCACGTTGTAGGTCGCCACCGTCGGGGTCATCGTGACCTTCAAGATGCCCGCGGCGTGCGCGGTGACCTCGTAGACGTGGTCGGGAGCGAGGTTCGAGCCGACCGTCGGATCGCACGAGGTCCCGGGCTTCGCGAACGTGTTGCCGTAGTTCGTGGTGCTGCCGGTGCCGCTGACGACCGAGCCCTTCCACATGTGAACGGGGTGCGGCGTCGTGCAGTCGGCGGCGGCGGGGTCGCCGTTCACGGCGGTGCAGCTCGGCGAGCAGCCGTCGCCGTCGACCTTGTTGATGTCGTCGCAGGCTTCGCCCTGGTCGACCTTCCCGTCGCCGCAGAACGACCCGGTGGTGAGCTTGAGCGTGAGCTCGTACTTGCCGGCGCTCCCGGAAGCGCCGTCCACGATGAGGAAGTAGTCATGTCCTGCGATGACGTTGATCTGGGCCTTCACGAGCTTCGCGGCGCCGAGCGGCGGCGCACAGACCGTCTGTGACGTCTCGTCCGTACACGTGCTGCGCACGTAGAAGAGCGGGTTCAGCGCCCCGAGGCCTTGCACCTGAATGTCGAGGGAGCCCGTGCCAGTCGGCTGCAGGTGGTAGACGTGGTCGGGGCCGCCGTCGCCGACAGCGCACGCGCCCGTCTTGCCCTTGAGGTCCGCGGCCGCGCCGGTGGTGTCCCCGTCGACGACGATCGCGGCTCCGGGGGTCACGGCGGTTGGCTTGCCGGGGCACGAATCGACCGCCGAGCCCGGGGCGCCGGCCTCCTGCGGCACCTGATCGGGAGGAATGGAAGTGCCGGGGTCCGTGAGGTCCTCGCCGCCGACGCACCCGCCGGCGGCGCCGGTCGTGCACGCATCGAAGCTCGCGCCGTCGTCCTTGCAGAGCTTGGTGCCCTCTGCGCGATCGGCGCAGCGGCAGAAGACGTAGTTGCCCGGAGTGCAGTGGATGTCGGAGCCGGAGGTCGCGTCGTGGGTCGACGAGCAGCCCTCCACGCCGATGAAGAGAGCGGCCGCGGCGAGCGCCGCACCGAGCCCACGCGAAATCTTCATTTTTTCCTCCACCACCGGTTCGCACGGCGCGAGAGCGCCGCAGCAAGCACCCCGAGACCCATGAACGCGAACGAAACAGGTGCTCCGGTGGCCGCCTTGCGGTCGCCCTCGCGGCCGACGACGGACACGGCGCAAAGGCCGCTCTTCTCGGTCGCGTCGCAGGACGCGCTGAAGCCGCCGCGTGGGGTCGAGTTGCAGGCCACGCCGTTGTTCGGCGGATAGATCGTGCAGACGGCGTCGATGTCGTCCGGCGTCAGCTTGCGCTGCGAGGTGGAGCCGGGCGAGTACGAGGCGAACATGACCGCGGACGATTCGGCGGAGTGCGCGATGCCGATGAAGTGACCGACCTCGTGCGTCAGGATGGCCTGCAGGTCGTATTCGATCTTCGCCTGGTTATCCGTGATCGTGACGGTGTTGTTCGCCGCGTTGACCTCGATGTCCGCGTCGTAGATCTCGCCGGTCTCGTCGTTGTACGTGACGCTCGTCTTCGCGATCGTGCCGTCGATGCCGCGGTACTTCCAGTCGTCGTCCTGGAAGAGGACGACGTTCAGGTTGGGAGCGTCCTTGTTGTACTCGCTCTTCTTGCAGGAGACGGGGTCGCGCTCCTCGAAGGTCATCGACGCGTTGCCGCCCTTCGGGCAGGGGACCTCGGTCCACGCCTGAAAGGTCTTGCGGAGGACGGCGCGCGTGTCGACGGGGTCGAGGTCCTGCGTGCCGCGCTCGTTCATCGCGTAGCTCACGCAGCTCGTCGGCCAGAAGAGCCTGGCGCCGACGGTCGGGCAGCTGTTCTCGTCGGTCGCGCATTCCTTCGTGCTCGTCGAGCGGCACGTCGTCGACCGGCAGAACGCAGACGCGTCACTTGCGACGGCAAGGAGAGTACACGCGAGGAGTCCGGCGACGGTGGCGGCAAACGTCCTCATGTCCCTAGCGTAACGGTTGCACGAGCCATGCCCTGGTAGGACAAGGTGGTTCCGGGCTGCTCACGTCGATTCGCCGCGGAAACGAGGCGAAAGCGCCCACCGTTGGCCTGCGCGAAAGCCCCTCGAGGCAGCTTTCGGATCGCGTCCGATCCACCGGGACTCGGCGGTCATGGGGCCGCGGCGGGCCGCGTCGCGGACAAAAAAGTGGCCATGACCACCGTGCCTGAGGCGGCGATCACGGCCGGGACCAGGACGCCCGCACGCGTCCGGAAAAGATCCACACGGAAGGCAGCGAAGGGACGCCGAGGAGAGGGGGAGCGGTGAGACGCCCACCTCGCCGCCTTCCGTGTCGAGCGACGTCGATGCTCGCGGCGTGCCTGTGCGGAACGCGCATTTACTCAGAACCACGCAGCGCGAACGATCGCGAGATCGGCGGTGTCGATCTCCCCTCACAGGATCGTCGAGCATCCAAACACCCTGGTCGCCTTTTGCTCGCCCGAGGGGAGAGCGAGTAGAGTCTCGCGATCATGATCTCGCGTACGGCGTTCGCACTCGCGCTGGTGGCCATGCAAACAACGCTGGCCTGCTCTCGCACCGACAACGTGTCCAGCACGGGCGCCGACGCGCTTGCGCCTTCGGTGTCGCCAGACCGCGCGCGTACCAGCAACTGCGACCGCATCACGGCGATGGGCGTGTGCTCCGCGTACTCGGGCTCCAATCTCCAGATGAACGAGGGCGTCCTTCGCGAGAGTTGCCGCAAGCTCGGAGGCACATTCGTCGGCGGCGAGTGCCCGAATACCACCGTGCTGGGGTCGTGCACGCTGGCGACGACCGAGGTGCGCCACTACTACGCGACCGGTGGCACGACGCCGTACGACGCCGCGAGGGCGGAAAAGGAATGCATCGGCAACTACGCCGGCAAGTGGGCGGCGTTCAAGTAGGGCGCCGCGTGGGTCACAGGCTCCCGTACTCGAGCCCGCGGTCCATCTTGCCGGGCTTGGCCGGCTTGACGAAAGAGTACGGGTCGGCGCCGCTTTGGCCTGATGCCTCTCCGCTCGCGCTCGTGCAGACATCCGTGCCTGCGGTGCCTGCGAGGTCGCCGCACTCACCACCGCGACGGGGCCGGCGGCCGGGGAGGTCGACTCCGACGCGGTCGCAGGACGCCGCGCAGCCTGACGTAGTCGCGCACGCTGGAGCCGCGCCATCGGGATGACGGGTTCGTCAGCCGACTGACTGACCGCTCGCGACCCGCCCGGACCTCCCGCAAAAATCCACGCATATGCGCGCTTGAACCTCGATGACGTCAAACTGCTGACAGGCACGAATGATGAAAGACCGATCCCCGAACCTCGGATGCGTCACCTCGGAGACACAGTCACGATGATCGTCGATCTCTCATCGCCTCCCGCGCCTGTGCGTGGCGTGCGCTGCCTTCGTCGCCTCGTCACGGCGCTTGCCGTGTGCGCGACGCCGGTGGTCTGGTCGACCGCCGCGCGTGCCGAGGGGCCGAGCGACTATTGCCAGAAGGTGACCGCGAGCGCCGAAGCCGATGCCGCGCTCCTCATTGCGCCGACCGCGCACGCGCAGCTCATCCGGTATCCGAACAACGGTGCCGCCGACCCCTCGGGGTTCCAGCTCGGTCACGGCCTCCAGCCGCGCGCAGCCGTGAGTGTCGGCTTCGTCGACGTCTACAAGGCTTTCGGAGTGCTCGACGTCGCGCGCGCCGAGTGCAGCCGGCACGCGAGTGCGTCCTCGCTCGAAGAGATCGTCGCGCAGCGCGGCGACATCGGCCGGCTCCGTGCGCTGGAGCTCAAGCTCGCGTTTCTTCGCGAGCAGAGCGATGCCGTGCAGGATCTCGTGCGCAACGCCGAGGAGCGCTTCGTCGCCCACACGACGACTCTGCCCGAGGTCCAGGACCTCCGGATTCGTGCTCTCTCGTTCGGGCGCCGTAGCGCGGAGACCGAGCTCGAGATCGCGATGATCAAGGGGCGCGGCCTCACGATGCCTGCCGAGCCGCTCTCCGACCTGCTTCGTCGCTACGAGGAGCAGTCGGTGCGGACGGAGGACCGCGTCGCGCACGTTCGCAACCTCGAGCCGTGGAAGTTCGGCGTCATCGGCGGCGTCGCCGCCAATCCCACCGTCGACGCGTACGGGATCGCCGAGCTCTCCTACAATTTCGGCGGCCTCTTCTCGGTGGGGGCGACCGGCCGCGCGGTCGACGCGCGCGCGCGCGAGCTCAAGAATGCCCGCTATGAGATGCGCCACGCGGTCGAAACTCTCGTGCGCGAATTGCGAGCGAACGCCGAGCAGAGTCGCCGGCTCGCGCGGGCCATCGAAGCGGAACTGGCTCGAATGACGCGTGATCGCGCGTCGCTCGAGAGCGCCGACGCGCCCAACAAACAGACGGTGATAGCGACGATGACACTCCAGATGATCGATCTCGAGGCAGAACAGCGCTTCTTGACCGCGCTCGCCGCCGCTCAGAGCAGCGCGGGAGGAAACACGTGAACGCCACGGCGGGCGAGGAGGCAGTCGACGTGATGGCGCCGAAGACCCGGACCGAGCCGACCAAGCGGAAGCTCCTCGGGTCGCGCTTGGTGTCGATCGTCGCACTCTGCGCGACGGTATGGGGTGTGGGGTACCTCGCGAAGAACGCGTACCACGTCGCGACCGACTCGTTCGTGGTGCCGGTCGTCCTATCGCCGGACAGCGATCTCGTCATCCAGAGCACGCTCAGTCGCGCCACGCTCCTCAGCGAGCGGATGAAGATCACGCTCCAGCGCGAGCAGCTCGAGGCCGAGGTGTACGCCGCGGAGCAGGCGGTGACTCAGCTCAAGGAGCTCCAGGGCTCCGTCGAGAAGTCGCTCGAGTGGACCGCCGCAATGGCGAGTACCCAAGCAGGCTCCGACGCGAAGGAGCTCGCGATGCGCCGCCAAGAGCATCTCGCGCTCACGTCGGTGCTCGTCGCGCAGGAAGCGGTCGTCGCGCGCGTCAAGAAGGCTCTCGATGCGGGGCTCGTCGGAGAGGCGGAGTACACACGTGAGGTGAATGCGCTCGGACCGATGCGTGTCGCCATCATCGAGAACGAGCGAGCACGGAGCGTCACGCAGAGCCAGATGGAGACCGTGCTGCTCACGCGTCGAGCGATGGCCGCAGGTCGCGAGGGGGCGCGAATGTCGACGCCCGAGATGCTTGCGCAGCAGGAACAGCTGGTGCGCATCAAGTGCGACCTCCTCAAGCTCGAGGCCGAGCGTCGGACCAAGAGCGCGGAGCGCCGTCATATCGACGAGGAGCTCGGCAAGCTCGATGAGCTCATCGGGCAGCTCAACAAGCGGCCGATCTTTCGCGCGATCGACGCCAGTACGAATGTCGCGTTCGTGCCTTACACGCAGATCGACGGCGTGAGCACGGGAGGGAACGTCTACGAGTGCATCCTCGGTGTCTTCTCGTGCACGCAGGTCGGGCGGGTGACGGAGATCCTTCCGGGCGAGGTCATCGTCCCCGATCCGTGGGGCTCCATGGCTCGCGGTCAGTATGCCGTCATGGAGCTCCAGGACCAGCACGCCGCACAGTCGAAGACGCTCCGCGTCCGCCCCGCTGGCGGAAACGCGTCGGGCGCGGCCTCTCCCTCGAAATCTACGAAAGTCGCAGCGAAATAGTCCTCATGCGCTGGCTCCTCGGTGACTTGCAGACCCTCTTCATCGCCACACCGGCTGGGGCCGTCGCGCTGCTCGTCGTCATGTTGTTCGGCGATCAGCTCGTCTTCCTCTTGCCGGCAAAGCTGCTCGGGTCGGCGTTCATGCGAACGGCTGGGCCGTCGAAGGAGAGACTTCCGGCTGGGCTCCTGATCATCCCGTCGCTGCTCCGCGCGGTCGACGAGCTCGAGGCGATCAAGGCGACCGTCAGCAACGTCCTGGAGAACGACTACCCTGGCAAGATGCTCATCGTGATGAGCATCGACGGGACCCACGACGCGCCGACGCTCTATGCCGACCTCGAGCTATGGTTCGCGTCTCGACAAGCTGCGCTGCCGAAAGACGTGTGGCTCTACCTCGCGGGTACACCGCAGCGGCACGGCAAGCCGCTCGCGATCGAGCACGGGATCCAGCATGCACGGGGGCTCGTCGCGCGCGGCGTGCACGCGGAGCTGCCCGCGATCTACTTCAGTACCGATGCCGACGCCGATCTCGGACCTCACGCGCTCGAGCTCCTCGCGCGTCGACTCACGAAGAAGAACCTCTTCACGGGCAATCCGGGCCGCGCCGTGGCTGGTCATCTCCACGTGCGGAAGGAGCAGTACTGGCGCGGCTGGCGTCACTTCTTCAGCGTCGAAGGCCAGCTCACGCTGCAGGTCGCGCGCGAGTACCTCGTGACGAGCGTGATGCGCCACAACGTGCGGCCGCTGCCCATCTGCGGGATCCCCGGGGCTCTCTACTGCACGTGGACCGAGATCATGGTTCAGGGGCCGCGCTTCATGGGGTTCATGAAGACGCTGAATCGCCTCGACTGGATCAAGTGGTGGCTCGGCACGGCACCGTCGAAGTTCTCCGAGAGCAAGGTCGCGCCGATCCCCGAGCTCCTCGCCGGCGACACGGACGACACCGTGAGCGCCTTCCTCGCGATCATGGCCCGCTGGGAGAACGGCAAGCTCACGCTCGATGCCGCACGCACGCCGGTCCATGCCTTCTATTACATGCTGAGGACCGTGCTCTTCGATCGAGGCCTGCGCTACGAGCCGGAGGCCCGCGTGTACACGTCCTCGCCCTCGACGGTCGGCTCCCTCTGGCGCCAGCGCATGCGCTGGAATGCGTCCCGGATCGAGGTGGTTGGACGGTTCTCGAAGGCGTTTCGCTACCACTGGGACCTCTCGGTGGCTGGCCTCGGCTCGGTCGGCCTCATGCTCAAGTGCGCGGTTTTCGGCTTGTTCGCTTACGTCCAGGCGCCGCTGCTGATGGCCAAAGGCGGGTTCTTCGTGCCCCTCGCGTTCGGCCTCGCCGTGCACTACGCGATCTACGCGGTGAGCACGCTGCTCGCGCTCGCCGTCGACGGCGGCATCGCCTCGAAGTGGCGCCTCGTTCTCGCGATCCCTTTTGCGCCGCTTTATCTGCCTGTCTACGGGTTCTGGGCAGGCGCGGCGGGGATGGTGAAGGATGTCCTTCTCGTCGGCAATTGTACAAAGTTCGCGCCGGAGACGACGCTCATGAAGGGCGGCTCCGAGCGCATCGCGCTCTTCGCGCGCGTGCGCCGCGCGGCGGTGCTGATGGTTCGCTCGGCGATTTACGGTGACGTGCCGCTCGCCACGTTCTGGTTCGGCTGGGGCGAGACCCCGTGGACGCCGAGCGGGTTCCAGGGCTGGACGACGGGGAAGCGGCCGAGCCTCTACCAGCGGCTGCGCCACGGGGTCGACACGGCGGTCGCCGCGGTGGAGCCGGCGATCGCTCCCGCGTCTCACGACCTCCCGGTCGTCGCCCTCCCGCTGCAGATCGTTGCGCGGGCGAAGTCGCTCGGATCGGTTCGGACGCTGGACCTCCCGCCGAACGAGGCCCAAGCCTCGCAGCGCGCAGCGTGAGCGGTACGCACGACCGTCCGCATCGAGGGTGCGCGCGACGGTGCTAGAGCGGATTCAGCGGCAGCGCGCGCCTGTCGCGCGGGGCTCGAAGACGCGCAGATCGAAGTCGAACACGCCGTTGTCACTTCGGATGCCTGCCGGGCCGTTGAACGTGAACGCGGGCGAGGGGAGCGGCCCCGTCCACACGATCGCTCCGTCGACGAGCACGCGAAGCGTGGTGCCGGAGACCTCGCCGCGGAGCAGATGTCGCTCGTCCGGCCGGAGTCGCGGGACCGGCCCGCGCGTCAGCGGTTGGACGTGGATGTATCCCTGATCTCCACACGCCTCGTGGGTCGACTTGCCCGGGTTGTTCTTGACGGAGACCGCGATGCCGTCGTCGGGCGCCACATGCCACATCACGTACACCACGTTGCATGTGTCCTTGGCGCGGAGCTTGAGCCCGATCTGACGCCGGAGCTCCCCGCTCGCGAGGGGTGCTGTCTGCGTGCTCGGGCCGCGGTAGGTGAAGTCCAGCTCGGCCACCGAGCTGTCGTCACCCGCGACGACGGCGCGCATGGCGCCCGAGTCCACGTGGAGCCGCGACGACGCGCCGGCCGCGTCGACGCGGCCCGTCGACACACAGAGCTCGGGCCCCGCGACGGCGCGCACCGTGGAGGCCAAGAAAGTGCGGGCACGTGCCGGCTGCCTCTCGGACATCATGGAGGGGGCAGAGATCGCCTCGGTGGGCGACAGCGCTCCGCCACACGACGCCGCAGTGAGGATCAACAGAACGAGGTGGTGCGATGGGACTCGGCTCATGGCAGCTGGCTCCTTGGGCTCGGGTGGCTAGAGGGAGAACGGCGAAACGCGTCGATGCTGAAGCCGCTGCCGCTCGCTCGAGCCTGAACGGACGGCCGCGCCCGCCGTATCTCGCACTGTGCCTCGCCGCGCGAATTCCATCGTCCCCCGTGGACCCGCGCCCGCCGCGAACGACACGGAGCGCCAGAGCTCCTCTCGGCTCGACCCGCTGATCGACCACCTCGTGAACGGGCGATTCCGTGTGAAGCGGGTGATCGCCCGCGGAGGCATGGGCCGGGTGTACCACGCGACGCAGGAGTCGCTCGGGCGTGCCGTCGCGCTCAAGGTCGTGCGCGACGACGATGCGGGGGCGGGTGAGATGCGCTCGCACGAGCGGTTCGTCCTCGAGGCCGAGATCCTCGCGCGGCTCCAGCACCCGAACATCGTGAGCATCATCGATTTCGGAACGATGGAGGGGCCCTTCGCCGGTCAGTCGTTCATCGCGATGGAGCTCCTGGGCGGCGAGACGCTCGCGCAGCGCCTGAAGGGGGGAAAGCGGCTCCCGGTGACCGAGGTGCTCTCGATGGCGGGCCAGATCGCGCGAGCGCTGCGCGCGGCGCACGAGCGGGGCATCGTGCATCGAGATCTGAAGCCGTCGAACATCATCCTGGTGCCCGACGCGGACGGCGAGGAGATCGTCAAGCTCGTCGACTTCGGGATCGGCAAGCTCCTGTGGGACGGCAAGACCGAGCAGCGCGCCGATCTCACCGGGGTGGGCGGCGTCGTCGGGACCCCACAATTCATTGCGCCGGAGCAGATCGCGGGCGAGACGCTCGCGGCCGCGGATCTCTACTCGCTCGGGGCCATCATGTTCCTCGCGCTCTCGGGGCGTCTGCCGTTCGACGCGGCGACCACGGTCGAGACGCTCAAGAGCAAGCTCTCGCATGTCGCGCCGCGTCTGCAGGACGTCGCACCCGAGGTCGAGATCCGCGCTGATGTCGCGTCCCTGGTCGCGTCGCTCCTCGCGCGGGCGCCGGAGGAGCGCCCGACCACCTCGGCGGTTGCGCGAGCGATCGCCGCATGCGCCGGAAGGCCACCGCCAGGAAGCGAGGCGAGCACGGAGCTCTGCCCGCCGACCGCGCCCGCGAGCGCGAGCGCGCGCGTCGATGTCGCCGTGGCGGCGTCGTTCGAGAAGGCCACCTCCGCATCGCTCCTTCCGCCCGCGACCTCCTCCGCGACGTCGTCGCGCCCGTCCGCGGTAGCGGCTGGACCCGAGGCGAGCGACCGGATGCGACGCGTCGCGAAGCTCACCCCGGTCGTGGTCGGCGCCCTGATGACGTACGCGATCGTCCTCGTCTACGCCTTCGGGCAGCGCGACCCCGGGCTGCACGAGGAGCCCGGCGCGGTCCCGGGCGCGACTCCGGCCCGCATCGGCACGTCGAGCCCCGAGCACGGCGGTGCGGGGCCACGTTCGACGACCGCGAGGGCGACGTTCACCGTCGTCGTCGATTCGGTCCCTGCCGGCGCGACGGTGACGGAGGACGGCCGTGCGCTTGGCACGACACCGCTCGCGCTTTCGACCGAGAAGGCGAGCGTCGCGCCGGCTGCGCGCCGATTCGTTGTCCAGAGGAGCGGATATGCACCGGTGACGGTGGAGCCGGGCCCGTTGCGCGAGGACACGCACATGGTCGTCGCGCTGAGTCGAGTCGCGCAGCCGATCGCTCCGCCGCGAAGTACCGTTGCTGCAGGCGCCGCTCCAGCCTCCGCACCGGCGGCGTCGGTGACGCCTGCCTCCACCCCGTCGCCCGCCGCTTCGATGCTCGCTGCTCCGATCGTGCAGGAGTTCTCGACCGGAAAATGAGGTCCAGCGCCCTCGAACATTTCTTCTCAAGCTTGGGCCGCGGCTGCCGTTCGCTTCATCGTGATGATGCCGAAGCGTCGTGACGTCACCTCTCTTGCGGCAAGCCTCACGAGGCTGAAACCGTTCCCGGGCGCGGTGGAGGCGGTGCGGAAGCTCGCGGCTGACCCGGACACCTCCGTCGGTGAGATCGCATGTGTCGTCGAGCTCGACATCGGCGTCGCGACCGACCTCTTGCGGATCGCGAACGCGCCGTCTTCTGCGCTCGCGCAGAAGTGCACGTCGATACGCCATGCCGCCGCGCTCCTCGGCCTTCGCCGTGTGTGCCGGCTCGTCGAGAGCGCCGCGGCGCTCGCGTTCATCGAGAACACCGCCTCGGAGTTTCCGGAGCTTGCCAACCGCGTCCTCGCCGTCGCGGGGGTCGCTCGCATGCTCGCCCACATCACCGGCGTACCGCCCGACGACGTGTTTACTGCGGCCCTGCTGCACGACGTCGGCGTGTTGCTGCTCGTCCAGTCCGAGGACCCGTTCTACGACGGGCTCATGGACTCGGACGTGGTCGGCGCCAAGCCCAGCATCGCGGACGAGATCGCGCTCATGGGATTCGACCACGCGTCGCTCGGAGCGGCGGTCGTCCGGAACTGGAACCTGCCGGCGCCGCTGCCGCAAGTCGTCGCGCTCCACCACGACTGGGAGGGCGCGGTCGAGGCAGGCGGCGTGGTCTGCGCGATCGTCGCGCTCCTGCGTGTCGCCGATCGACTCGTTCCGGTGCTGAATTCCACGCCGAACCCCACGCTCGACGATCTCACCCCGGTCATCGCCTCCGACCCCGGCTTCGCCCATCTCGGGCTCACGCGCGAAGAGCTGTTTCGCTCGTGGGAGGGGCTTCGCAAGGCGGAGGACCGCGCCACGCTGCTCGGCGAGGCCCCGCCGCTCGGGGCGCCGACGGTGCCGATGGTCCTCGCTCGTGCGCGCGCGGTCGAGGCCGCGCGCGCGCCGACTTCGAAGGGCGGGCCTCCATGGGCGATCCTGGGCGCCGTCGCGGCGGCGGTCGCGCTCGGCGCCGCGGTCGTCGTCCTGGCGACCTGAGCTGCGTCACGCCTTCGCGAGTGAGGGCAACGACAGCAGCATCTTCGTGACGGTGAGGCTCTGCGAGTACGCGTTTCCTGCCGCCGAAAGCTCCGTGGCAAGGCCGGCGAGATCATCGGCGCCGACGTCGCGCGCGCGCGCCTGACCGACCGCCAGGCTCGCCGTGTCGATGACGTCGGCGGCACTGTGGAGGCGCTCGATGGAGAGGCCGGCGTCGACCTGGACGGCGACGACCTGGTCGTAACCCTTCTGTACGGTGCCAATCGCACTGCGAATGCCGATGAGGTCGCTCGTGCTCAGCGCCGTGCTCAGCGCCGTCAGCTCGGCGAAGACGTCGGTGCCGCCGGCGATCGTGAAGGCCCTGGCGCCGCTCACGTTCATGCGCGGCGAGACGCCGTCGCTCACGGGCACGCGCATGACACCGTCGTTGCCAGTGAAGGTGCCGGCGAGGTCGAACGGCGCCGTGTTCGTGCGCGAGCCGGCGAAGACGTAGCCTCCAGCGCCGCGCGTGTTCGCGAGATCGAGCAGCTGATCGCGGATGCCGGACACCTGCAGCGCCAGGGCGTTGCGGTCGGTGGGGCTGAGGGTCTCGTTGGCTCCCTGAACGGCGAGGGACTGCGCCTGCGCGAGCAGCTCGGTGGCGGAGTCGAGCGCGCCTTCGGCCACGGTGAGCTCATCGGCCGCCGCGCGCGCGGTCCGGCTCCGCGACGCCATGTTCGCGAGGGTCGAGCCACGCCGGACCGAGGTCGTATAGGCGACCGGGTCGTCGGAGGGCTTGCTGACCTTGGCGCCGGCGCTCGCGCGGCGTGAGGCCGTCGTGAGCCGGTTCGTGGAGATGGCGTTGTTGCGCAGGACGCCGAGGAGCCGCGCGTTGTCGGTGACTCTCATCGGATGATGCTCATCAGGCTGTCGAAGAGCGCATTGACCGTGGAGAGGACCCGCGTGGAGGCCTCGAACGCGCGCTGGTACTGCTGGAGATGGATCATCTCCTCGTCGGTCGACACGCCGCTCGCGCTCTCGCGGAGGGCAGTGGCGGTGGCGACGGTGTCCTGACGCATTGCCTCCTCGCTGTCGGTCGTCGTGCGGAGCTCGCCGACCGCGCTCGCGATGGCTGCGTATCGCTCGGAGGCCGTGGAGCCGCCGTTGATCGGGTTGCGC
>JAYSXP010000077.1:0-6640 GCA_043717125.1 Polyangiaceae bacterium
ACGAGCCGCGTCGAAAACATTCGCTCAGTCAAGCATAGGTCGGGCTCCGGGGCTCGACGGACCTCACCGCGTGACCTATTCCTCTGCGCGAGGAGATCAAGGCTGCGCTCCACGCGGACGGGATGAACAGGCTCTCGGAGCTCTTTTCGTTCGGCGGCGACGTGCGGCGTTGCATTCGACTACCGCTTCTTCGGCGTCGGCGTCGGCTTCGTGTTCGCCTTGCCGCTCGCGCGGCGGTCCTGCCGGTTCGCCGACCTCGGGCCGAACTTCGCCGCGACGACGACCTCGGCCTTATCCTTGTCGCCGGGCTTCGCCTTCTTCTTCTCGGGAGGTGCGAGGACGCCGTGGATGAAGAGGTACTGAAGCAGCTCGGGCGCGAGCTGGACGTCCTTCTCCTTATCGAGGCGCGCGAGGTTCTCCTCGACGGTCTGATCCGCGCTGAACATCTCGAGCACGTCGAAGAGCTCCTTCTCGAGCGAGAAGGCGTCGAAGGGGTTGTACGTCGTGACGACGACGTTCTCTCCGGCTTCGCGCTTCAGCAGGCCCTGCGCGCGGATGAGAACCGCCGGGAGCTTCGGCGCGGCGATCTCGTCGTACTTCGCCTCGAGCCGCGCGAGGAACGCGCGCCCTTCGGGCGAGTCGTCGACATGCTTGGCGAACTCGGGCTTCTGCAGAGCAGCGATCCGCTGGTAGCAGGCGATGTAGAACTCCTCTTCGCGACCGACCCACGTACCCTTACCCCACCAGACCTCGTAGTCCGCCTCCTTCGGCGCGACGCCCTCGACGTCCTCGGCGGTGAGGGCGAAGCGCTCGACCTTCGGCTCGCTCATGGTCGAGTCGACCGTGACGGCGGCGTAGTGCGCGAGGCTCCGCTCGACATGGCTCAGGTAGCCCTTCAGGGTGTCCCAGAACTGCCATCCGGGCTTGCCCGCCGTGTACTTGCAGAAATAGGTCGAGCAGACCGCCTCGCGGTACTTCCACACGGTGCAGCGACCGTCGTTCTCCTCGTCGAAGTACGGGCACAGCATGACCTTCGAGCGACCGAAGAAGCCCGCGCCGCGAGCCGCCGCGTAGATGACGTTGTACTTGCGCGGGGGCGCCAGGTAGGCCGGCGTCACGCCGATGCGCGCGGCGATCTTCGCCCGGAGGCGGCGTCGGCCCTCGGCGAGCTCGTCGCTCGTGTCGGCGAGGATCGCGCCCACGAGGTAGTTGGGCAGGCCCGGATGGTACGTGCAGCACTTCGCGTCGGGCCGGAAGTAGTCCATCGCGACCGGCGCGGTCTGACCGTGGTTGCACATCGCGCACGTGTCACAGGTCGCGCGCGTCTCGACGACCTCGGGCCGATCGAAGAGGTCCGAGAACAGCGGGCCGTAGACAGGCGCGAGCTTCGCGCGGAGCGTGACGAGGCGTTCGGCCATGGGTCACTGGAATAGCAGATGAAAACGCGGAAACCGAGACCACCTCTCGCTCGCCTGCGACCTTGAGCGTTAGGATGATTCGATGTCCCTCGCGCGCCTCGTCCTCGGCTCCGGCACCTGCATCTTGCTCTCCGCGCTTGCGGTTCACTGCGCCGCGGAGAATGAGTCCGAGTTCCCCGGCCCGGCAGGTGGTGACGACGCCGGGGACGCCGCGCCGATCGGTTTCGGCGGCGGCACTTGCGACGGCGCGCCGTGTCCCGCCGGCGACTCGGGCATCGCTCCGCTGACGTGTGGGGACGGCCTTCTCCTCAAGACGGAGGGCTGCGACGACGGCAATACGAAGAGCGTCGACGGGTGCAGCGCGACCTGTACGGTCGAGCCTGGCTTCGTCTGTCCGACGCCCGGCCTCCGTTGCCAGGCTGCCCAGTGTGGCGACGGGATCGTCGCGGGTGCCGAGGAGTGCGACTACAAGCCAGGCCAACCGGTGACCGGTTGCTCGGCCACGACGTGTCGGATCGAGCCCGGCTTCGACTGTGACCCCGTGACCCTCGCGTGCAGTGCCGTCGTCTGCGGTGACGGCAAGGTGCAGCGCGGTGAGAACTGCGAGGACGGCAACACGCTTCCGTTCGACGGTTGCTTCAAGTGTCAGAAAGAGCCGGTCTGCACGAACGGCGTGTGCCAGGCCTCGTGCGGTGACGGCCAGCGCTTCGCGACCGAGGCTTGCGACGACGGCAACACCCGCGACGGTGACGGTTGCTCGGCAACGTGCACGATCGAGACGGGCTGGAAATGCACGGACATCGTCGGCAAGCCGCCGACCGTGATCAATCAGCCGGTGCTGATCCGCGACTTCATCGGCGTGGGCCGCGAGGCGGGCGGCTCGACGGGACACACCGACTTCAACGGGCTCGGCGGCTCGGGCATCCTCGGGATCGTGGCGACGGCACTCACGGCAGGCGGCAAGCCGGCACTCAACTGTCCGGGCGGCGACTGCACGATGAACCCCGGCGTCCTCGCAGGCACCGGGCGACACGCGAACATCACGACAGCCGCGAATTTCGCGCAGTGGTACACCAACGTCGCGGGCGTCAACATAACCTCCACGTTGACGGTACCGCTCGCGCGGCAGATCGACGGCACGTACACCTGGGACAGCTTCGACGCGACGGTCAACGGCGGGAAGAATTTCTTCGATCCGATCAACGCCGGTGGGTGGGTGGCCCTCGGAAAGGAGACGCTCGCGCCGTGCGGGGCGTCGAACGCTCCCGACCGAAACGTATCCTTCACGTCGGAGACGCACTTCTGGTTCGAGTACCAGGGCGGCGAGCGCTTCGACTTCGCGGGCGACGACGACACGTGGGTCTTCGTCAATCGCAAGCTCGCGATCGACCTCGGCGGCTTGCACACGCCGCGAACGGGCAACTTCATCCTCGACGCGGCGAACGGGACGGCCACGTTCTCGTCCGACATGCCTCAGAGCGGAACGGTCAACCTCGGCCTCGTGAAGGGCGGCACCTACGAGGTCGTGATGTTTCAGGCCGAGCGCAACCAGTGCGGCTCCAACTTTCGGGTGACCTTGAAGGACTTCAACCGCCCCAAGTCCTCCTGCGTCTCGACGTGTGGCGACGGCGTCGTGGCAAGCGACGAAGTGTGTGATGACGGCAAGAACGACGGCTCCTACGGCGGTTGCCAGCCGGGCTGCAAGGCCCGCGGCCCGTTCTGCGGCGACGGGCATCTCGATGCCAGCGAAAATTGCGACGAGGGCGCGGCGAACGGCTCACTCACCGGCGGCTGCACCGTCACGTGCGAGTTCCACACGATCAAGTAGCGACAGGGGCACCCGTCCTCCTACCTTGCCCTCACGATGCGCGTGACCTGCTCGCGCTCACGCCTTCTGGCATCGCGGCGCTGCTATCGTTCGGAGGTCCTGCCTCACCCACACAACATCGTCGCCGTCTGTGCGCTCGGGCTCTTCGCATGCTCGAGCGATGCGCCGCCGCCCGCCATCACAGGCAGCGCGCCCGTCACCAATCCGGTGGCCGACCCGAACAGTGCGCCGTGCGCGAGCTCCACGACCTCGCGCCCGCCGAATTCGTCGTGCGTGGCAGTCGTCCACGGCCAGCTCCTCGATATCGAAAACGCGCCCGTGACCTCGCCTGTCACCGTGTGCGGTGGCGGCATCCTCTGCGTCGGCAGCGCCGCCGACGAGGGGGTGTTCAAGGTGCCGGTCAACCGCTTCGTGGATCTCTCCACGTTCGTCTTCTGGGTTCATGCGTTTCCGAATCACGCCGACATGATCGTGCCGCTCGAGCGCGCGACGTCGAGCGACGTCACGCTGACCATGCTCCCCCGCGTGCCGCGCTTCCAGAACATCGGTGACGTGCTTCCGCAGTCCTCGGATGCCGGCGGCGTCTTCCGTGCGGGGCCCGTCGAGCTTTCATTTGCGGCGGGGACGCAGATCAACGTGGCGCCCGCGCTCGAGCATGCTCGGCAGCTTCGCTCCGGCACCGTACCCGATCTCGCGATGTGGGATCCGGGGCTGCTCGCCATGTTCGCGCTCGGGCCGCCCGGCACGCGATTGACGGGAACCGCCGCGGTCGCGCTCACGTTGCCGGACACGCTGACCATCGCGGACGGCACGACCCTCGACCTCGTCATCGTCGATGATGACCTCCTCGGAGGTCACCCCGGAACGCTGATCACGGTCGGCTCCGTGACCGTCACGAAGGGCGTCGCGCGCAGCGTCGGCGCGGGGATCGACCGCCTCACTTGGGTCGGCGTGCGCGTTCCCAAGGGAGGCTGACGAGGGCTCCTTCTTCGCGGCGGGCTTGACGGCCGCGCCTGCGGAGGCGAGGACCGCCGTGTACTTGCCAGGCTGGAGATCGAGCGTGGCGTGCTCGTGCGCGTCGGCGACGAACGACTTGCCTGCCTCGTCTTTCACGCCGATCGACGCAATTACGGGGATCTTCTTGCCGCGCGGCGGTCCGCCGTTGATCTCGAACGTGCCGGCCTGCGTGACCGTGAAGGAAGAGGCCGCCGGCGATGAAGCCGATGAGCGTGTTGCGCTTCGTCGCGCCGAGCAGCGCGGCACGTCCCTTTGCGCGAGGCGCGCAGGGTACCAAGCATGCCCGAGGGCTTCGTGATCGTCTGGTTGGCGAGCTGCCCCACCACGAACATGCCGCCCTGGATGGGGACGATCTTCTCGATGACCTTCACGCCGTGGCCGTGCTTGTCGCCGCCCGCGTGCGGGACGTGCGTGTGGAACTCGCCGAAGTGCACGTCGCCGTAGGAGTCGTTCTGCTCCTGCTCGAAGCTCTTGTCGAGCTCGACATCCATGCCTTGCCGCGGGTCGACCGCCATCGGACCAGAGTCGTCGTCGACGACCAGCGCGATGAGCGCGATGAACACGAAAAAGAAACCGAGATACTGCGCTGTCCGCCTCCCCGAAAAATGACGCGCGATGTGCGGCGAATCGACGGCCTATACGTCTGACCCCGCGCTCGTCACGGGGGCGCGGAGGCGAGCCCGCCGATCCTCCGCGGCTCGGCCGCGCCGACCCACAGGTTGTGGGTTCCGTGAGGGTCGGCAGCTCGGCCGATGGCCGGCGCGTCGGCGAGGTGACCTCGCTCCTTCATCTTGTAACCCATCGCCTCGAGCCGTTTCTGGGTCGTCTCGGACAGGCCGTCCTTCTCGTAGGCGACCTCGTCCGGGAGGTGCTGCATGTGGAAGCGGGGCGCGGCGACGGCCGCACCGACGTCGAGCTGGAAGTCGACGACGTTCGAGAGCTCGAGGAAGACCGACGTGATGATGGTCGGACCACCGGCCGCTCCTGCGACGAGCGTGACCTTGCCGTCGGGGCCCGAGACGATCGTCGGCGCCATCGACGAGAGCATGCGCTTGCCCGGAGCGATGGCGTTGGCCTCGCCTTGGACGAGGCCGAAGCCGTTGGCCGTACCGGGTACCGCGGCGAAGTCGTCCATCTCGTTGTTGAGGACGAAGCCTGCCCCCTTGACGGTGACGCCGGAGCCGTACCACCAGTTGAT
The DNA here is from genome assembly GCA_043717125.1 of Polyangiaceae bacterium. GTDB lineage: Bacteria > Myxococcota_A > Polyangia > Polyangiales > Polyangiaceae > Labilithrix. Next base: position 5,462 of record JAYSXP010000077.1, read on the forward strand.
CGTCGTGGTCATCGCGACGGTGTCGCCCGCGGCGTCGACGACGGAGAAGTGCGTCGTGTGCGGTCCGCTCGCGCTCGCGGGACCGGCGGCAGCGATCTCCGAGGAAGGCGTCGCGCGGTCCTCCTTGATGGTCGCGCGCTGCTCTTTCGCCCACGCGTCGGAGAGGAGCTGTTCGATCGGCATCTTCACCATGTCGGGATCGCCGAGCTTGGCGTTGCGTGCGGCGTAGGCGCGGCGCATCGCCTCGAAGACGTAGTGGAGCTCTTCGGGCGACTGAAAGCCCATCTTGCCGAGGTCGTAGCCCTCGAGGATGTGACAGATCATTGCCAGCGTGACGCCACCCGACGACGGCGGCGGCATCGAGACGATCGTGTGGCCGCGGTAGCTGAACTCGATCGGCGCGCGCCACTTCGCCTGGTATTTCTTGAGGTCCGCGAGCGTGATGATCCCGCCGTCGGCCTTCATCTGCGCGACGATCGCGTCGGCGGTCGGGCCTTCGTAGAAGCCCTTCGGGCCCTTCTCGATGCGCTTGAGAACGGCGGCGAGCTCGGGGTTCTTGAACGTGGAGCCCTTCACGGGCGGCGCACCGTTCGGGAAGAAGAGCGCGGCCGAAACCGGGTGCTTCAGCATGCGCTTGCCCGCGACCTCGAGGGTCGAGAGGAAGGCGTCGTCGACGGGAAAGCCATTCTCTGCGAGCGCGATCGCGGGCGCGAGCAGCTCGGCCCAGGTCTTCTTCTTCGAGCCGAGCTTCTGGTGGAGCTCCCAGAGACCGGCAACGCTTCCCGGTACACCGACCGACTTGATGCCCTCGCGGGCCTCGGGCTTCGGCTTGCCGTCGGGGCTCAGGTACATGTCGCGCGTCGCCGCGCCGGGTGCGGTCTCGCGGAAATCGAGGGCGCGAACCTGGCCCTTCATGCGCGTGACGGCGAAGCCTCCGCCGCCGACGTTGCCCGCCGTGGGATACGCGACGGCGAGCGCGAACGCGGTCGCCACGGCAGCATCCGCCGCGTTGCCACCGGCTGCGAGGACGTCACGACCGACGTTCGACGCGACGGAGTTGTCGGTCACCACCATTCCCTGCGCGGAGCGTACCGTCACCGGCGTCGAGTAGGGCCACGGCGCGCGCGCGCCCGCGTCGGAGGCGGCGCCTGCGTCGGCCATCGCGTCGGCGACCGGAGC
>JAYSXP010000078.1:0-6638 GCA_043717125.1 Polyangiaceae bacterium
GTCCTCCAGTCGAAGTTCTTCGAAAAGGTCGACGCCTACCGCAAGGACCCGACGCGGCCCTATCCGCTGCTCGTCCTCCTCGGCGACTACATCGATCGCGGGCTCTTCAGCATCAACGGCGTTCTCCGCACCGCGATGCAGCTCTTCGTCACCGCGCCCGATCACGTGATCATGCTGCGCGGTAACCACGAGTACTACGTCGAGGTGAACGGAACGATGTACGGCGGCGTGAAGCCGGCGGAGGCGATCAACACGTTGAAGCCTCTCCTGCCCATCGACGTCTTCCGGCACTACAAGATGCTCTTCGAGGAGATGCCCAACACGTTCCTCTTCGACCGGTTTTTCTTCGTGCACGGCGGCATCCCGAAGGACCGCCTCGTGAAGGAGCGCTGGAAGGATCTCTCGTCGCTCAACGATCCCGACATTCGCTTTCAGATGATGTGGAGCGACCCGAGCACGGCGGACGTCATTCCCGCCGATCTGCAGGACCAGGCCGCTCGCTTCGCCTTCGGGCGCATGCAGTTTCGCGCGTTCATGCAGCGCGTCGGCTCGCACACGATGGTGCGCGGCCACGAGAAGGTGCTCACGGGCTTCGTCTCGTCCTACGACGACGACGATCACGCGCGCCTCTTCACGCTCTTCTCGGCGGGCGGCGCCAACAACGCCGATTTGCCCACGGAGAGCACGTACCGCGACGTGAGCCCGATGGCGCTCACGATCTCCGGCGAAGGCGGCGGCGGAAGCGGCGGCGTCCACATGACTCCGTGGGCACCCGACTGGGCGAGCTACAACGACCCGGAGCGCAACGCGTTCTTCAAGGTCGCGCCGCAAATCCCCCAGCGCGCGTGACATGGAGCGTCCACGCTCTCTCGCGGCCATCGGACTCGCGCTGCTCGCGGCCTGCATGCCCGCGACGCCCGCCAGTCTCCCGCCGGCAAAGCGCGCCGTCGTCGTGCCGGTCGAGGTGCCGCCACGGTATGCGATACCGACGTGTCCGCTGCGCTATGAGATGAAGACGCTCGAGACGAGCCACATGGACGGCATGCCGGCCGCGATGAAAGAGAAAATGGGGACTGCGCTCCTCACATTCGCCACCATCGATGCGCGACCGAGTGGTCAGCAGCTCGAGCTCTTGGCTGCCGTGTCGGCACAGCCGCTCATGGGAAAGCATCGGGCATCTCTGCCGCCCGACTCCGGGTACGCCCCGGTGCACCTCGAGACAGACGGCGCGCGCTGGATCGAGCGCGATGGCCCGACGCAGGTCTTCGATGGACTCGGCACCCAGGGAGGACTCCAGTGGTTTCTCCCCGAGCTCCCCGCGTCGGGCGCGGTCGGCGCGTCGACGGAGTGGGAAATCCAACATGCCATCTCGAACGACGTCTGGAGGACGGAGGCGGCGCGAGGTTCACGACCGGGGCTCAAGGAGCAACTCGATCGCGCCGAGGCCGCCGCCGTGGCTGCTGCGCCGGCGAAGGCGACACCCGCCGCGCGCCTGAAGGTGACCGTCGAGCGATGGACGGAGGAGAAGGGCGTGAAGGTCGTCGAGCTGTCGGCGACCGGCACCGAGCACGTGAGCGATGCGACGGCCAGCGCGGTCGTCGGTCTCGCGGTCACGGCGACGTTCACGTATCGGGGGGCCTATCGCGTCACGGCGACCGGTCGCCTCCTCCGCGCGACCATCGAGAAGGATGGATTCGTCGACATGCGCGGTCCCGATCCGCAATCGAGCCAGCACCACACGCAGCACACGTCGCGAAGCATGAGTCTCGTCGCAGCGTGCGATGGCCCCACGGAGGCGACGCTCATGGCACCGCTCACGCTCGAAGAGCGGGCGATCAAGGCATGGACGGAGGTCTGGACGGCGTTCACGAGCGGCGAACGGGACAAGGTCCTCTCCGCGCTCGATCCCGCGCTCCGGACGAAGCACGGCGACGCGCGGCTCTGGGAGGCGCTCACCGCGTACAAGTCCCTGCGCGGAGAAAGGGCTCTCGTGCCAGCGGTGATGGTGGGCGACGAGGACGTCTCGATCGTCGGCGCGACGGTGCGGCTCGTGGTCCACGGTGTTACCCCCGATCCGCAGAGCAAGAGCATGATGCCGCTCGATGTCGTGATCACCTTGCGCGACGGCGGCGACCGCTGGTTCGCCGAGTCGATGCGCGCGGATCTCACGCTCCACGAAAAACGAAACCTGCTCGAAATTTCGCGTGATCGCGTCGTCGTCCGCAAGGGGTGGCCGCCTCGGTGAGGAGCACACGCACCCTCACGACCGCGCCGATCCGTGGCTGACCGCGCGCGCGATCAGCGCAGCTCGACGGTGAGCGGCTCGCCCTTCGCGACGCCGCCTTCCATCAGCACGACGCGCACCTTCGACGGCCCGTCCGGGATCGGCACCTTGAGCGTCGGGTTGCCCGGATGCGCCGGCAAGAGCACGTTCGCGCGATCGTAGGTCTGTCCGACGATCGCCGCGCTGATCGCGGCGCGCCACGGCCACGCGATGCCGACGTCGTTGGGAATAGGCTCGATCGCGACGACCCATGCTCCCGCGATCGGCGGAAAGGCGCGTGCCGGGGTCTCTGGGTACGGCGAGAGCTTCTCGAACGTGGACCCCGTGACGTAGCCGGCGCCGTCGGGTCCGACCACGGGCGGCTGCGTCGCGACGCCGTCCGGGACGGCGAGCTTCACCTCGACCAGCGACCCTTTCCACTTCTTCGCGCTCGCGCGCTGCGCGGACTGGATCTGCGGGGCGTTGCTCGCGGGGAGGGGACGGCCGTGCTCGTCGAGGTGGAGCGCGCCGCCCTTCTTGTCGCACGCGCTCTCGCCCGGCGCCGACAGCGTGCTGCACGCCCCGCAATTGCAGCCGTCGCAGACGGGGAGCTCGGCGTCGGGCGCGCCACCCGGAGAGGCGACGAGGCCCCTCTCCGCGCGGAGCCACTGCTCGACGGTGATCTCGTTCGGCGTACCCGGGCCGCTCGCGGCGAACGCCTTCGCGAAGCGCGACGCGGGGTCATTGCCGACGTAGCGGATGTGCCAGTGCTCGAACCGATAACCCGTCTTCGGGTTGATGTGGATCGGGATGTCCCAGCGCACCACGCAGCTCTGCTTGGGGTGCCGATCGTCCGGATGGATCGGGTAGGGCATGACGAACCCGAACTCGATCGCGTGCTCCTGGAGGAATTTCCCCGCCGGCGTGCACCCGAAGCCCTCGCGGAAGACGCCGCGCTCGTCCTTCGCCCACTCTTCGCTGAAGAGATCGACGGTGGTTCCGAGCTGGTGCTGGCTGTGACCGGGCAGCGCCGACTGCTCCGTCGCCTCGCAGAAGCCGCCCTTGCCGGCCCAGCGCAGAAACGTCCCGCACTGCGTGCCGTACCCGCGAAACGCGGACTCGACCTTGCCGGCGAAGCCGCGCTTCTTCATCTCAGAGAGGAGCTCGCCGAGCGCGCTCGAGGCCTCCTTCCGGAGGCACTGCACCTTCTCGCAGTCGCTCACGGAGACGCTCTGCCCGGAGCGGAGATCGACGAGGTCTGAAGGCGACCAGTCGGGCGCGAGCTGGCCCGTCGGCGAGCGATTGACGATCGCGAGGAGATCGTCACCCGAGACGAAGGACGTGCGGAGATCGCGATCCGTGACGTGCTTGCCGGCGACGCCGCCGCAGTACGTGCGCGGTGCGGTGCGCGCGCGGCCGAACGGATCGGGGGAGGCGCTGACGCCTGCGTCCGAGCTGGCGTCGGGGCTCGCCGTCGCTTGCAGGCTCGCGTCGAGCGATGCCGCGCTCGTCGTCGCGCTGGCGGCCGGGGTCGGGATCGAGGTCGGGGTCGGGGCCGGGCCCTCGGTGCGGCCACACGCGGTCGAGACCACGACCGCGGCGAGAGCGGCGACGTGTCGACGCCTGCGCCCGAGGTTCATGCGTCTCGAGGGTCGGTGGCTCGACGACCGCCAGAGCGACGCCGGCCCTCGGGGCGCGGCGGCATCTCGCGTCGATCGTCGGTGGCGCGGCGATCGGTCCCGGCACGCTGCTCATCGGAGCGCGCGACCGGCCTCTTGGCTCCAGTACTGGCAGCAGGCTTTCGCGAACGCATGGATTGTCCATCCCTCGTTGAGACCGCTCTGGTCAACTTCTCTACAATTGGCCTGAATTCCGCGTCCGGTGCGCCGTTCGGACGTCTGCCCATTCATGTTCTGGCGGAAGAAGAACGACAAGGAGGCGGCCGCGGCCACGGCTCCGACGCACCCTGCTCCCGAGCTCGACGCCGCGATCGAAGGCGCGGCGGCGATCTTGCGCGCGCTCGCGCGGCACGCGTTCCCGGTCGGCGAAGAGACCGCCGAGACGATCGCGCAGCGCCTCGAGCAGTGGGCGAGCCACCTCCTCGTCCTCGCTCCGACGCCGGCAAGGGCCGGCAGCTCCTCCGTCTCTTCTCTTCCGCCGCGGCTCGCGGCGCCGCTTCGGCGCGACTGGCAGGCGCTTCTGCGCTTCGTCGAGGCGCATCGCTTGGCCGAGCACACCCACGTCAGGGCCACGGCCTCGTCGATGCGAGAGACGATCGTGACGATGCTCCAGTGCTTCCGCGCGAGTGCGGCCGGGCAAGGACGGACGGACGCGCAGATCCGGAACCAACTCGACGCCCTGCACGAGGCGGTCGAGCGCGGGTCCGCCGAGCAGCTGCGCGGCCGCGCGCGAGCCGTCGCCGCGGTCATCACCGACGCGCTCGAGAGCCAGCGGCAGCGCACCGTCGCCCAGACAAGCGAGCTCCGCGAGCGTCTCGCGCTCCTCCAGCATCAGCTCGACGACGCGCAACGAGCCGGCGTGACCGACCCGCTCACGCAGCTCGGCAACCGTCGCCAGTTCGACGCGTTCATCGAGCGTACGGCACTGCTCTCGAGCGTCACCGCGCAGCCGATGTCGCTGCTGCTCTTCGACGTCGACCACTTCAAGACGGTGAACGATGCGCATGGTCACCCTGCGGGCGACGCGGTGCTCCGCGCGGTCGCGAACGCGCTGGCGCGCTCGTTTCCGCGTCGCTCGGATCTCGTCGCACGGTACGGCGGCGAGGAGTTTGCAGTGGTGCTGACGGAGACGGGCATCGGCGACGCTCACCGGCTCGCCACGCGATGTCTCGACGCGATCCGCGAGAGCCAGGCCTCACACGGCGGAAAGGCACTCAGCGTCACGGCATCTTGCGGCGTGGCGCAGCTCGCGAACGGTGAGTCCGTCGCCGAGCTCGTCATGCGCGCCGATCGCGCGCTCTACGACGCCAAGCGCGGAGGCCGCGATCGCGTGACGGAGGCAAGCGTCCCCGCGGCGCAGGTGGCCTGAGCGGCCCGCGTCATCGGCGCGCTGAACGGCCTGGAACCCAACACCGCGCGAGGCGCTGACGCGCTAGCCCTTCACACCGCCGGAGGTCAGGCCGCTGATGAGCTGGCGCTGGGCCACGTAGAAGAGGGCCATGACCGGAACGCTCACGAGGATCGCGCCGGCTGCGAAGGCGCCCCACGACGTGTTGTACTCGCCGACATAGCTCTGGAGAACGACCGGCAGCGTGAAGGCGCTCTCGCGCCCGATCAGCGTCGCCGCGAGGATGAACTCGTTCCACGCGCTCATGAACGCGAAGAGCGCCGTCACCGCGATGGCCGGACGAGCCGCGGGCAAGGCGACCTTCAAGAAGGCCTGCGTGCGCGTGGCGCCGTCGACCATCGCCGCCTCCTCGAGGTCGACAGGGATGGCGAGAAACGCGCCTCGCAGCTGGAAGATCGCGAAGGGGACCGCCGTCGCCGCGTAAACGAGGACGAGGCCGGTCCGCGTGTCGAGCAGGTGAAGCGCGTCGAGGATGAGGTAGAGAGGCACCGCGCTCGCCACGCCGGGAAACATCTGCGTGAGGAGCAGCGTGCGCAGGCCCGACTTCTTGCCGACGAACTCGTGACGCGCCAGCGCGTAGGCGGTGGGCGTCGCGATCGCGACCGCCATGATCGCCGTCGCGAGCGACACCACGAGCGAGTTCATCAGCTGCTTGGCGAACAGCCAGCCGCGTGCGGAGTCGCCCCAGCCCGTCACGATGCGGAAGTTGTCGAGCGACACGTTGTGCGGCACCGGGAATGCGCGCAGCTCCGGCTCGCTCCCGGACGAGAACGCGAGCGAGATGACCCAGAGCACCGGGTAGAGCGCGTACACGACGGCCACTACGAGGATCGCGTTCACCGCGATTCGCTCGAACGGAGAAGCGCGATCGGTGGCGGCGAGGTCGGCGCTCACGCTTTCGCCTCCGTGTCCTTGCCGATCTTGCCGAGCACCCGCGACATCAGCGCGAGGAGCCCGAAGATGATCACCGCGTAAGCAGCCGCGTAGCCGAACTGCGCGTTTCGCGCGAAGGCCCAGCGATAGGCCTCGCTCACGAGGATGTCGGTCGAGCCGTCGGGCTCGCCGCCCGAGACGAGGAACACTACGTTGAACATGTTGAACGTCCACACCGAGCCGAGCACGACCGCGGGGAGGAGCGTCGGCCGGAGCAGCGGCAGCGTGACGAGACGGAACGCCTGCCAGCGCGTCGCGCCGTCGACCTCGGCCGCCTCGAGCACGTCCTTCGGGATCGACGTGAGCGCGCCCATCACGACGACCATCATGAAGGGAAAGCCGAGCCATACATTCG
>JAYSXP010000079.1:0-6617 GCA_043717125.1 Polyangiaceae bacterium
TCGTTACCTTCGGCTCCGGCAAGGATGCCGACGCGCGCAGGCTCACGGTGGCGCTCGGCGCGATCGCCGACGTCGAGCCTGCCGACGAGGTGCCGGTCGCGTTGCCTCCGCCCGAGACGCGCTACGAGATGCGCGTCGAGCACCCGTTCTCGCCAGCCGTCCTATGGATCGGCGGCGGTGTCGCCGCCCTATCGCTGGTCCTCCCGGCGATCATCTATGGGAACGCACTCTCGATCAAGAGCGACTACGACGACCCGAGCACGCCGCGTACCGACAAGGCCCGCCTCGCTTCCGACTACGACTCGGCACGAACGAATGCGTATGCGTCGGTCGTTGTCCCCGCCGTCTTCACCGCGGCACTAGGCGGCCTGGCGGTCTGGTACGTCCTCGGCACAAAAGAGACGCGCACGCCGATCACGCCGTCGGCCACGGTCGGCCCCACGGGCCTGTCCCTCGGCGCCGCCGCGCGGTTCTGATTCTCGCGCCCTACGTCTTCTTCTCCTCGTAGACGAGCTCGCCGTTGCCCACGGGCATCACGTCGCCTTCGCTCAGCTTTGCACGGCTCAGAAGCGCATGGCCGCGAGGACGTCCGCGAAGTCGTCCGTCCACACCTTCTGGTTCGGGGGCGCAGGCAGGCGATGCCACACCTTGTTCTTCGCCGCGACGGCGTCGAGCTTGTCAGCCGATGTGCTCAGCGCCACCCAGTGCGAGTCGCTCTTCTCCATCGCTCGCTCCTCGGGCGTCCCCTCGTGGTCGCTCCGTCCGATCGCGAGCATGCCCGCGTCCGCCGCGAGCGCCGCGAACACGGGTTCGAGCGTGACATGCAGGTTCGTGACGTGCGCCAGGAGGACGCCACCGGGCTCGAGCGCGCGGCGATAGATCGCGAGCGCCTCGCGTGTCAGTAAGTGCAGAGGGATCGCGTCCGAGCTGAACGCATCGAGGACCAGCACGTCGAAGCGCGTCGCGGCACCGCCGCGCAAGCGGAGCCGCGGGTCACCCTCCTCGATCGCGACCCGCGTGCCCGGGGGTACCGACGAGAGATAGGTGAAGTAGTTCTTCGCGATGTCGACCACACGCGGGTTCAACTCGAAGAATGTCCATGCGTCGCCCGACCGCGCGTAGGACGCGAGCGACCCGACACCGAGCCCGATCACCCCGACGCGCCGCGGCGCGATCTCCGCCGCTCCGACCGCCGGAAGCGGCCCGAGCACGTCGCCCGCGGGTCCGCTCGCGAAGTAGTACATGAGCGGCAGCTGCTTCATGGAGGGATCGAGGCTCTGCGCACCGTGCGTCGCACTCCCGGAGAGCAACAGGAGGAACTTCTCGCCCGGGTCGCGCCGGATCTTGAGCACGCCGAAGAAGTCACGCTCCTTGTGGATCGTGTGGCCCGTGAGACCACCGTGCACGGTGCCGACGAGCAGGATTCCTCCGAGCGCGACGGCGAAGCGGACGGGCCGCTTCGACCAGACGAACGCCACGAACACCGGCAGCGCATACATCCAGACCACGGAGTGGCTCGGGTTCGCCTTCGTGAGCTCGCCCACCTTGACGAGCACGAGCGTGACCGCCGCCAACGCGAGCCCGTAGCCGATGTCCCGACGACGCGCGCGCGTGCTCTCGTCGGGCAGGCGGTCAATCGCGACACGCGCCAGGCACACGAGGGCGATCGCGATCGGGTATTCGAGCAGATCGTCGAACACCACGGGCGCGACGAGCCCGTTGAAGGCGCCGCCCAGCACACCGCCGACGGAGAGGAGCAGGTAGAACTCGGTGAGCCGCGTGTGGTGAGGCCTCCGGATCGCGAGCGCGCGATGGCAAACGACGCTCGCCACGAACAGGAGGAGCAGGTGGAGGCCGACGATGAGCCACGCCGGACCGAGCACCTCGGCGAGCTTGCTGAGCGCGACCAACGCCGCGAGCACTGCCAGCACGCGCGAGGCCGCCCCCGGCTTGACGACCTGCTTCTTCGCGAACGCCACGATGAACGAGGCGAGATAGAGCGCGAGCGGCACGACCCAGAGCAGCGGCACGCTCGCGAGGTCGGTGGTGACGAACTCGGTGGCCCCGAGCAGGAGGCTCGAAGGCGCGAAGGCGAGCGCGAGCCAGACGAAGCGCTCACGCCACACCGGCTGCGGCCCGCGCGCAGCACGCTCCGACTCGGGCGACGGGCGCGGGGTGTCGAACGTCTCTCCAGCGATGAGCGCCCTCGACTCGGGCCCGGGCTCGATGGCAATGTCCGCGGACATTGTGACGCCAGCGGGCGCCGGCGTCGCGTCGATGCGCGGGAGGCGCTTCTTCCGCAGCGCGGTCATCGCGCACACGACGACGAGCAGCGCGTAGCCCGCGAACGCGACATGGTGAAAGCGGCTCTGCTCCTTCAGGGAGAAGAACGGCTCGACCAAGAAGGGGTAGCCGAGGAGGGCGACCATGCTCCCCGCATTACTTGCAGTATACAGGTGATACGGGTCGGTCTCACCGAGCTCGGCGTACCAGCGTTGGAGGAGCGGCGACGTCGTGGAGAGGACGAAGAACGGAAGGCCCATCGAGCGGAGGAGCACGACGAGGAGGCCGAGCGAGCGGCTCTTCGTGGTGAGCGCTTCGACAAGCCGCTCGTCGACGACGATGGGCAGGACGAAGAACGCCGAGGCCACGAGCGCGAGCTGGAGCATCACCTGCGTCCGCACCGGCAACCGCGAGCCGACCACGTGCGCATAAAAATAGCCGCCGAGCACGAGCGCCTGGAAGCAGAGCGAGCAGAGGATCCACACCGCCGGCGCTCCGCCGAGCAGCGGCACGATCATGCGCGCGACCATCGGCTGGCACGCGAAGAGGAGCGTCGCGCTCACGAAAAGAGTGACGGCGAACCGAGAAATCATCCGAGCCGGCGGGAGCTTACCCTGGTCCCGCGCGTTGCGGCTCCCGACCCTCAGCCTTTTTCGATGCCGTACTTGCGCAGATAGGCGCGCACGTGATGGCGCTCCATCCCGCTCTGGCGGGCCATCTCGCTGACGTTGCCTTTTGCACCACGCGAGAGCTGCGTGAAATAGTCCTTCTCGAAGCCCGAGATGGCGCCACGCTTGGCCTCCGCGAACGCCGTCTGTGCGGAGGTTCCGTGGCGAGGCTCGTCGGCGACGGAGTCGCGAGCGAGCGTCAGCACGTCGTCAATGGCCTCGGGCGTGTCGGCGAGGGTCGCCGCGACCTGCGCGACGTTGACGAGCTCGCGGACATTGCCCGGCCAGTCGTAGGAGCCGAGGCGCTGCTCGATCCAGCCCTCGACGACGGGCGCCGCCCCGGGCTTTCCGGCCTTCTTGCAGATCTCCTCGACGAGGAGCGGCAGGTCGCCAAGGCGCTCGCGGAGCGCGGGGAGCTCGACGCGTACCTGCGCGATGCGAAAGAAGAGGTCGCTGCGAAAGCGCCCGGCGTTCATCTCGACGCCGAGGTCCCGACGGGTCGCGGCGAGGACGCGCACGTCGATCGGCTCCAGCGTGTTGCTACCCACGCGCTTGACCTGCCGCTCCGCGAGAACGCGCAGGAGCTTCGGCTGGAGCTCGAGCGGGAGCTCACCGAGCTCGTCGAGGAAGAGGGTGCCGCCGTGCGCCTCGGCGAGGGCGCCCTTCTTGCGCTCGGTGGCGCCGGTGAAGACGCCCTTCTCGTGGCCGAAGAGGATGCTCTCGGCGAGGCTCGCCGGGATGGAGCCGCAGTCGAGCACGACGAACGGACCGCTCTTGCGATCGCTTGCATCATGCACGCTCTTCGCGACGACCTCCTTACCCGTACCCGTCTCCCCGAGGATGAGGATCGAGAGCGCGGTATTCGCCACCTTCTCGAGGACGCCGAAGACGCGGCGCATCTTGGGCGACGAGCCGACGAGCCCGCCGAACCGATCGGAGTAGCCGACGTCGACGCGCTGCTTGCCAGTAGGCTCGATCGTGATGCGTGTCGAGCCGACCAGGACCTCGGCGCTGGTCGTGACGACGCCCTCGCGGATGCGAACAGAGCCTACGAACGTCCCGTTCGTGCTGCCGAGGTCCTTCACGAGGACGCCCTCGTTGACGGCGCGGAGCTCGCAGTGAATCGCGCTCACCTCAGGATCGCTGAGCCGGATCTGTGCGCCCTCGTCGCGGCCGATCACGATCGGGTCCACGTCGATCGGGATCTCCTTGCCGTCCGGCGTGCGGGCGACGCCGCCGCGGACGAACCAGTGGAGGACGCGGGCGCGGGTTGCTCCTTGTGTCATGACCTTCTCACACCTCCTTTCTCGCACACGGAGGCTGCGGGGGGAATGCCGAGCTTCGTCAAGATCCTGACCTCTCAAGGGTTCGGTGGACGCGGTTGCGTCCACCCTCCGGGGCGGCGGATCGCTCGAAAATGCGGCACGATCCGATCGCCTTCGGAGGCGGCGCGTGGCATGTTGAGTGCAGCACCATGTTCGTTATGAGCGCCCGCACACGACAGCCTTCGTTATGCGCGCTCGCGCTGCTCGGCGTTCTCCTCGTCGCGTGCAAGAAGGACGGCGCGAAGACACCGGACGCCACCGCCGACGAGGCGCAGGCGCTCGCCGAAGACGGCGCCGACTCGGCCGTGGCCGAGACGGACACGGAGGTCGTGACGTCGTCGCTCGTGTCTGCGACGGCGGCAGGTGGCTCGCTCACACTCGCCTCGACGAGCGACCTCGGCCTAAGCGGCGTCGGAACCGCGACCCTCGGCGGGGGCGCCGCGCGGCTCTATTTTCCCGCCGGCTGCCTCACGGTCACCTCCGATCCGGCCGCGAAGACCGCGACATACACGTTCAACAACTGCGCGGGGCCGAACGGCATCTTCAAGATCAAAGGGAGCGTCGTCGCCACGTACGCCACAGCGCCGAACAGGCTCACGCTCAACCTCGTGGGCAACGATCTGCTCGTCAACCGCGCGTCCGTCGACTGGACCGCGACAGCCGAGATCACCAACACGGGCGCCGACCGCGCAATGCACTGGAAGGGCTCGCTCTCGGGCATCACGGCGCGCGGCAAGACGTTCTCGCGCACCAACGAGAAGACCGTGACGTGGCGCTTCGGTGAGCGCTGCTTCGGCGTCTCCGGCGTGTCCGAGGGCAACGTCCGCGATCGCTACCTTCGTACCGAGATCACCGATTTCCGTCGCTGCCAGGGCGCGTGCCCCGAGGCCGGCGGCAAGATCACCATCTCGAACGAGAAGAAGCTGAAGGTCGAGATCCTCTTCGACGGCACGAGCCACGCGCAGTACATGAGCCCGAAAGGCACGACGACGTTCGACCTTGCCTGTCAGGGCTGAGCCGTCAGTCGCCGAGGTCTCGCCGCGGGCAGGATCCGCAGGGCGGTCGAGAAGTCCTCGGCCCGCTGCGGCGTGTCCCAGACCGTCCTCCACACGACGGGCGGCACGGTGACCGGATGCAGTTAGCGTGCTACTTCGGCCTCGGTGACGGAGAGACGGATCTCGCCACCGTCACTCTGCGAGCATGCCGCGCGCGAGACGAGCGCGACGAGCGCGACGAGCGCGCAGGCACGCATCGATTGCCGCCTTCAGTCCTCGGAGATGCCGGAGCCTGGGTCGGCAGGCGCGACGACCTCGTCCGCGGCCGCGCCGTCCATGGGCGGCGGGGGCGCCGATTTCGTGGTCCCGGAGAGGCTCGTGAACTCGAGCCCGACGATGACACCGTCCGGCTCCTCCTGAACCCAGACGACCCGGCTCGGGCGGAGCATGACCTCGTCCGTCCCGATGGCGACATCGAACTTCTGACCGAGGACGACCTTCTCCTCCAGGATGGCTCGAAGCCCGCCGCGGCTGACATTGAGTGCCCAGCCGTCATGGGTGGTGCCGTCCTCCGCCTTCAGACTGACACGCTCGGTCACTTCACGCCGGGCGCCGCCGCGGCGCATCGCGTGGACACCGCTCGGCATCCTCATCCCGTGCGCGGGGGTCGGGGTCGTCTTCTTCGTCACGGCGTCATCCAAAGAGTAGCAGAGGCGACAGCGGATCACGCAAGTCCTCCGACCCGCGTGGAGCGCCAAAACGCCTCACCTTGCAGGAATGCAATAAAAGGAGGTGTTGACGCACAGTGCCCTTTCGCCAGAATGTAGGACACTCGCGTCTCACCCCCTCGCCTCGCCCGCCTGACCGCCTTGTCCACCGCCGCATCCCCCACCACCACACCGCAACAACTGAAGAAGGCGCTCATCGCGAGCGGCTTCGAGGTGTTCAGGACATTGCCTGAAGAGGTGGTGCTCGCCGAGCGCGTGCGTGAAAACCTCATTCTCGATTCGGGCGTTCGCGTCGGCCCGCTGGGCGATGGCCGCGTTCGAGTCCGCCTCGTGCTGCGTGGTCAGCGCTCCGATTTCCCGAGCGACGAAGAAGCCACGCTGTTCGAGCGCGTCCGCAAGCTCGCCGAGCCGGCGCTGGCGAACGGCTTCGCCGAGATCTCGACCCACGTGAATGCCGTGACCGACCCCGCGGATCCCGAGCGCACGCTCGACACGTTCTACGAAGTGTTCCTCGCGCACGAGGTCGCCACACTCGAAGACGCCGTTCCCGTCCTGAAGTTCGCGCTCGGGCTCGAAAAAGCCGTCGCTGCGCACGTCGCGCATACGTAGCCGCCCCGT
>JAYSXP010000080.1:0-2189 GCA_043717125.1 Polyangiaceae bacterium
CATTTAATTGTTTTCAAGTCCCTAATCAATTTATTTAGATTCAATGAGTCTAGTTCAAACTATTTTCATCTATAAATTTGATTGGGTCAAAATATAAAACGACAAATGTTTGGGAGGGCTAAGTTTAAGCTTTGGCGGATAACAGTATTACAGCATGTTTCGCTGGTATTTAACCAATTCCGACCTCATAAATGTTGCAAAATTGGTTTAATCATTTCGGTTTTTGCTATAGGGCCAAGTTAGGGTAGGCAGGGCTATATTAAGTAACCGTTAAGAAACAACTTCCCGGTTTTGTAAAGGTGCTTACAGTCAGCTTTAAAGGAAACCGGGAAGTTATAATTTTACGACTACTAAGCGAGGGGATTGATGATAATGAATCAGGGAACATGAACTCTATAGCCTTTTTCAGCAAAAGTGGGCCGAACCGTAAAAGTGGTTCTGGCTCACTTTTGCTGAGAAGACGCGAAAGGTAATGCTAGTGGCTGAAAGTTGAGCGCATCACGAATTTTGGAAGTAGTAAATTCAGCAAGATTGAGCCAGAACCACTTTTACACGTATCCTGCTCCCACGGTGTAATAGACATAGTATGTGCAGCGGCATTTTAATTTCGGAATCTGTGAACAGGTGGACGGCTAAGGAAGGGTATGGAGTCTCACCGAGCGCCCGGCCTAACTGCTTCTGTTTAAGAAGCGGTAAGGTAACAACCCCGAAGAAATAGGCCGCAGGCCCCTGTTATTCGAACGAAGTGAAGAAGGATATTGCTACAGGGGTTGTTAGGGCGCTCGGTGGCGAACACCTGTGGCAAGATTAGCCCGGTTTAGCCTCACTATCGATGCATTTAGCGGCGTTGCACGCAGAGCGGGGTGTCGCAACAGGGCGAAATGCATGGGGCGGTTATTATTAGGAAGGTAGCATGGGAAAGATTGAGTTAGTTCTGTTCTATATCTAGCTCGGAATAATGGCTCCTATTTTCGGCTTTATATGGAGCCAGTTCTACGATCCAGGTATATCGGTAGCCCTGATTCCAATAGGTGGCGGTCTGCCCGGCGCAGTAATAACCTACCCGACCGCTTTTAAGAGAAAAAGTCCGTGAAAAGGATTGAGGCTACCGCCCTCCAGGAGGGCGGGTCCGTTTGAGAGGATTTTCTATAATTATAAAAGGTCTTCAATGGAAAAGAACCAAATAAATTATCAACAATACAGACAAAAAACTCATAATAATAGCAAAGGTTCTTGGTGTAATAAGCGGTTCTGTCTTCTTCTTAGCCATAATTTGGCTAATTAAAAATCCTCTACCATATGCAAATACTTCTAACCATCTGACAACTTTGCCGGAATGGTTATTTTTTATTACTAATACATCCTGGGGTCCTATGGGTATCTTGGGAGGTTTCCTCACTAGCAAGCATTCAGTTTTAGCTATTTGGTTATTATCTTGCTCAAGGTTTTTTATACTTTTATTCTTTGTTGCGTTGGGGTGGTTCGGTCTAATACCGGGAGTATTGCTTATGTTAGCTGCTTGTTTAACAATACCGTATGCTATAACTAACGTGAAAGAATGAATCGACATGGCTTAAAAGCTGGGAGGTTCGGAGCCTTGTTAACTCTTTAATAGAGCCGGTATCCGGTCTATAGTGGTCACCTGGATACCCCCAGCATTGAGTAAGGCTTTCCGCCGGTAGCCTTCGTCAGTAGTAGTAAAAACAGCAACTATCATCATGCATTTAGCCAGTCTCTTGTAAAGTTCGACCCTTTTTCTCCAGAACTGCACGGTCGCATTGGACCGGGACAAGATAAGCACAGCCAGTTTCCATGGCTGGCCGGGTAGGTAAGCAATATAATCGTTGGCTCCATTCGGTACGACCCACAGGTGCAAATCGGCTTCATAATCTCGTTCGCGTTCCCAATCAAGCGACTGACCGGTGCGCCTGGCTCTTTTCATAAACCAGGTTTCACTTTTATTAAATAGTTCTCCTAAAACCTCGGCCTGGTTAGTCCTCTCAGGTTTAGGGTTGGTCGGACCGTACAGTTGGGGTTTACTGACCTGCCAACCTGCTGCCTCGATTACCTGGACCAGACCAAACTCCAAACGTTCGTATTCTAACTGTTCTTTACCGGGTTTACGCCGATAGTTGCTGCCGTATTTAACATTGATTAGTTCTGCCCCGCGCTGGGTTAAGAGCCAGGCC
>JAYSXP010000009.1:0-7562 GCA_043717125.1 Polyangiaceae bacterium
CACGACGACGGCGCCGTCCACGCGCACGTCTCGTCGGTGCCCTTCTACGTCACCGTCTTCCTCGGGCTGCTCTTCCTCACGGGGATGACGGTCGGGCAGTCGTACGTCGACCTCGGCAAGATGAACATCATCCTCGTCATCCTGATCGCGACGATGAAAGCGTCGTTGGTCGTGACGTTCTTCATGCACCTGAGGTGGGACAACAAGTTCAATGCGCTCATCTTCATCTCGACGCTCTTCTTCATCGGCGTGTTCTTCGCGTACACGCTGAACGATACGCAGAAGCGCGGCGAGCTCGACCCCGACCAGAACGTGAGGGTCTGGCAGAAGAACGGCGAGGCGGCACCGGGCGGCATGGTGAAGCCGGAGGTCCACGAGGCCGCTCCCGGCGCGGCTGGCCAGGAGAACGTCGCTCCCGATCCGCACGGCGCGGCTCCCGCGGCGCCTGCTCATCACTGACCCAGGCTGATCCAGGCGCGCCGAGCGAGCGCGATCCATCGGTCGGTCGGAGGACCGGCCGATGAGGTTGCGCGACGCGCGCGCCCGGTGACGGATTGCGCAGGTCGTTGCGCATCCTGAGGCGCACACGTGATGGCACGTCGTGCGCATGAGCGCTGCGCATGAATACGCCGCTCTCTCGCGGGTACTGCTTTGCAGGGATCCTCGTGCTCGCGGCAAGTGCCCCGGGATGCGCGTCCGACGCGTCCGACGGTGAAGACGATGGGGACGACGGGGTCGCGGAGACTTCCGAAGCGATCACGACGTTCTCGACGTTCCAGCGCCACAACCTCGCGGTGGTCAACGCTTACCGCGCGCGGAAGGGGCTCGTGCCGCTCAAGCTGAGCGCGTCGCTTTCGACGTTCGCGCATGCCGGCTCCGTCGAGCTGTCGCGCGACCACAAGCCGCACGCGCACTTCATCGGCGCCGGCGCCTCGCTCTTCTCCAAGGGCTTCAAGCTTTCGGCGGGCGAGAACCAGGGCGACCCACACGGATGGCCGGTGCTCGTCCCGAACGATCCGACCCGAAACCGGAATGCCCAGATCGACGACATCCAGAAGGTGATGTTCGCCGAGGGACCTGGCGCAGGGGAACCGCACGGCCACTACATGAACATCATGAACCCGAAGTTCCGACGCATCGGCATCGGCTTCGTCGACGTGGGCGGTCAGCTCTATCTGACCAACGATCTTTCGCAGTGAGGTGACGTCGTCGAGCGCGCTATCCGCGTCGCTTGGACATCCGGCCGAGCGCGGTCTTCGACGCCGCCTTCGCGAGGTGAGGAACGTCGCGCACGATGTACCGGTCGAAGAGACGGCGCGGCTGCTGCGCGAACCGATACGCCCACTCGAGCCCGGAGCGCTGCATCCAGCCCGGCGCGCGCTTGAGCATCCCGCTAGCCATCTCGAACGAGCCGCCGACGCCGATGGAGATCGGTACGCCGAGGCGCTCGAGGTTCGCGGCGATCCACTTCTCCTGCTTGGGCGCGCCAAAGGCGACCAGGAGGACGTCCGGCTTCGCCTTCTTCACCTCGTCGCGAATCCTGTCTTGCTCGTCTTGCGTGCCAAACGTCTTGAAAGGGGGACAATACGTGCCGATGATCTTCACGCCGGGGTAGCGCTTCTCGAGCACCGCCTTCGCGGCGTCGGCGGCGCCCTCGACTCCGCCGAGGAAGAAGAGCGTCACGCCGGTCTCCGCCGAGGCACGTCCGAGCGTCCAGAAGAGATCACTGCCGGCGACCCGCTCCTTCAGCGGCGTCCCCCCGAGCTTCGAGAGCCAGACGACAGGCGCGCCGTCTGCGACGACGAGGTCGGCAGCCTCGTACGCGGCCTTGAACTCGCGGTCCTCGGCAGCGATCGCGAGGTGATCGAGGTTGCCCGTGCACACGAAGCGCGGGCGATCGCGCAGCTTCGCGAGCTCGACGATGCGGGCCGTCGCCTCACCGATCGTCACGTTGTCGAAGAGCAAACCGTCGATGTCGATGCGGTTCGGGATCATCGCTCGCCCGAGGATACACGCGCACGCCGCCGGGACGATCGGCTACCTTCCTCGTCCCCAAGCATGCACGTCCTCCATCTCACGACGGAGTTTCCGTGGCCCGCAACGAGCGGCGGCTCGGTACGCACCGTCTCGCAGCTACGGATCCTCGCCTCGCTCCCCGAGGTCGAGACCCTCACGGTCCTCAGTGTCGCAGAGAAGCTCGTGACCGACGCGGAGCGGCGCGCGTTCGCAGCCGCGATCCCGAAGCTGCGGGTCTTGCCGCCGGTCTTCCATCCCGTGCACCTCTTTGACTTCAAGCGGTACATTCCGCGTGTCGTCGCGCTGCGTGCGCTACGTGGCGTACCGTATCTCGCCGGCAAGTGGGACTCGCGTGCGCTCCGCAAGATGCTCCGTCGTGAGCTCTCCGACGTCGCCGTCGATGTCGTGTACATCGACCACCTCGGGATGGCGCGTTACCTCGATGACATCGAGAGCGAGCGCCCCGCGTGCCGCATCGTGCTCGACCAGCACAACGTCGAGAGCGAGTTCTTCAAGCAGTTCGCGGACCGCAAGACGGGCCTGAAGAAGCTCATCGCCAACGACGAGTACCGCGCGAGCGTCCGCTTCGAGAAGGCCGCCCTGAAGGCCGCGCATGCCGTCGTCGCGATTTCCACCGAGGACGCGAAGCACTTCGACGCCCTCGCTGGGATCCACGCGCACGTCGTGCCGATGGTGCTCCCGTTCGAACGCAAGGAGCGTCCTCGCACGGCAACACCCAACCTCTGCTACGTCGGCAACCTGCGCTGGCACCCGAACGTTGCAGGGCTCGACTGGTTCTGCCGTGACGTCTGGCCGAAGATTCGCGCGCGCGTCCCCGACGTGACCTTCGAGATCGCCGGCATCGGCCTCGACAAGGACGCGTCGGGCAAGGTTCGCGTCCCCGATGCGTGGAAAGTACATGGAGTCACCACCGTCGGGTTCATGGAGGACCTCGAGCCGCTCTACCAGCGCTCTCTTGCGATGCTGGCCCCGGTCTTCGGCGGCTCCGGCGTGCGCGTGAAGATGCTCGAAGGTTTCCGCGCAGGCATGCCGGTGGTCACGACGCCGGACGGCGCGTTCGGACTTCCGTTGACCGACGGCCGCGAGGCGCTCGTGGCCGGCGACCCGGAGGCCTTCGCCGAGCGCGTCGCGCGCCTCGTGCACGACGAGACCCTCCGCCAGCGCGTCCGGGAGGGGGGGTACGCGTACCTGGAGCAGCATCACTCTCTCGCGGCGGCGCAGGGCGTCATGCGCAAGGTGCTGGGATTCGGGGTGTAGGGACCGCCGTTTTCGCGCGTTTCCCACGCATGCGAACGCTCGGAATGGCACTTGAGCGAGGCTAATTCATGGGTCTCGCTGCTCACACGACCTGAGCGACGAAACGAGACACGACAAGGCCACGTTGCATTCGCGCAACGCGGCCTTCGTCGTTCTCTACTTCTTGAAGGCGGCTTGCATCCGCCCCGTGACCGCCTCGATGACGCGCACGCGCGCGAGGTGCTTGTCGTTCGCCTCGATGACGTGCCACGGCGCGAACGACGTGCTGGTGCGGTCGATCATGTCGCTCGCTGCGAGGATGTACTGGTCCCACTTCTTGCGGTTTCGCCAGTCGTCGGCCGTGATCTTGTACTGCTTGAACTTCGTCTGCTCGCGCGCCGTGAAGCGCCGGAGTTGCTCCTCCTTCGTGACGGCGAGCCAGATCTTGACGACGATCATGCCGGCCTCGGTGAGCTGCTCCTCGAAGTCGTTGATCTCCGCGTAGGCGCGCGTCCAAGCTGGGGTCGTAGCGAGCCCTTCCACGCGCTCGACGAGCACGCGCCCGTACCACGAGCGATCGAAGATCGTGAAGCGGCCGCGGCGCGGCACGTTCCGCCAGAAGCGCCACAGGTAAGACTGGGCGCGCTCCTCCTCCGTGGGAGCCGCGATCGGGATGACGTCGTACTGGCGTGCATCGAGCGCTTGCGTGACCCGCCGGATCGCGCCGCCCTTGCCCGCGGCGTCGTTGCCTTCGAAGACGACGACGACGGAGTGCACAGGCATCTTCGCCGTGCGCGTGAGCATGGCAAGCGCGCCCTGCGCCTGCACGATCTTCGTTCGGTATTTGTCCTTCGAGAGGCTCTCCGTGAAGGGGAGGTCACGGAGAATGCGCGAGGTGTCGACCGTCTCGAAGACCGGCGTGTTGCTCGTCGCCGCCTCGCTCGAGCCCGAGCGCTGCCGCCGTGCGGCGCGCTTTGCCTCGACGCCGTTCGCCTTGGCCTCGGCGAGCCGTCCATTGATGGCGTTGAGGAGCGTTTTCGCGGCGGTGATCGCGCGGTAGTTCGGATTCGAGCCGTCGATGACGATCCACGGCGCGTCGCCCGTGCTGGTTTCGCGGAGCACGCGCTCGCTGACCTTCGCGTAGCGATCGTACTGATGCCAGGTCTCCCAGTCGGCCTTGGTGACGCGCCATCGTGTGAGCTTGTTCGCCTCCAGCTCCTCGAGGCGCTTCTTCATCGCCTTCTTGGAGAGGTGGAACCACAGCTTCACGATGAGCGCGCCGTCGTCGGTGAGGAGCCGCTCGAAGCGGCGGACCCGCTCGATCGCACCGGGGAGCTGGGTGCGGTTCATCCGATGCTGCGCGCGCCCGTTGATCGGATCGGTGTACCAGTTGCCGAAGAGGACACCGATCTTCCCCTTCGCAGGGAGCGCCTTCCAGAAGCGCCGCATCGGCGCATGCGCAAGCTCGTGCTCGCTCGGCGCTCCGAAGGCGAGACTCCGGACGTGACGCGGGTCGAGCCACTCGTTGAGAAGGTTTACCGTCTCCCCCTTGCCCGCGCCGTCGACGCCGTTGATCAGGACGATGACGGGGAACGACTTGTCGGCGAGGAGGCCGTACTGGGCGTCGAGGAGGTCAGGTCGGACCTTTTTCGCCTGCCTCGCGTACGTGGCGTCGTCCATCTTGTGACCGAGCTCTGCGGACTCGAACATGGAGGTCAGAATACATGAAACTCAGACGAGGTCGGGCTTCGCGCCGCGCTTTGCAATCGAGCCGGCGAGCCGGGTGTTGACGAGCGTGCCGATGGCGATCATGACGACCGCCAGCGTCACGAGACCGCCTACCAAAGGAATGACGCCGAGCAGCAAAAAGCCAATGCATCCGACGAGCAGGTGAACGTAAGGATTCTTGGATTTGTGACCGGCCACGGCTGCGCCGGCCGTCGTGAGGACCGCAGCAATCGATGCGTAGACGCAAAAAATGCCGAGGAGAGCGGCGAGCGCAGCGAAGGGGATCCCGACGATCGTGATGCACATCGCGGTGAGCGCGAGGAGCGCGCAGAACGAGCCGACGATGCCCCAGGCGAAGGATTTCATCGGGTGCGCCGCCGCTTCGACGCGCAGCGTATCCATCTTGCGCGTGCCGAGCGCGAGGACCACGCAGCCGAAGACGAAGAGGAGAGACATGTTCGTGATCGACTGACCGAACGAGTGCGCCGCCTCGCTGAGGCGCGAGCGTCCGGAGTCTCGCTTACGTCCGCCTTCGACCTGCAACGAGACCTTGCCGTCGTGCACGGACACCTTCACGTTTTCGGTGTCGTGACCCCCTTCGTTGTTGACGATCTTGCCGCCGATGATGGCGCCCTCCTCGCGCTTGAGCGCGCCGCCCACGATACCGACGTCGCCGTCGACGCGTGCGCCGCTCTCCACGCGGAGCGACCCGCCGAAGACCGTCGCGTTGCCGACGACGCGAGCGCCGCTCTCGATCTTCGCGGAGCCGCCGGCGACGACGAGGTCGCCCGTGACGATGCCGAGAATCTTCGCCGTGCCGCCGGTGACCGTGACGGTGTGGACGATCTCGCCCCTCTCGACGACGAGGTTGCTGCCGATGACGTTGCGATCCTCACCGCGGACGGTGGGGACCGGCGGAACGACGGGCACGGACGGGCTGGCCGGCGTCGGTGCCGTCTCCGCCGCCGGCTGGCCCGCGATCGCGCCGTGACCCGGGGTGATCGTGATGAGCGAACCGTTGCGACGTGCAACGACATCCGACTCCGCGAAGAGGGCCTCGAGGACTGCGTCCGCGGGCTGATCTTCGACGGCGATCTTCACGTCGTGCTCGTCGGCCGCGATGCCCTTCGACACGACGAGGCTCCAGCCGGCCTCGTCGGCGAGCTTCTTCAGGCCGTCGCTGGGCTTGCCGTCGAACTCGAGGCTCACCTTCTTGTCCGAGGCGGGCCACGCGCCTTCGCGGCGGACGGACGCGTCGGCGCCGAGCGGGAGGGCGAGCGCCACCGTGATGATGGATGCGATGCGGGCGACGCGAGCGAGGCGGGAGAGGGGGCCGTGCGGGTTCATCGAGATACTTCCTTCTTCGGGAGCAGTCGCAAGAGAGCAAAAGCCATGATGACGAGGAGAGCGGTTGCGCCGTAGGTGAGGGCCAGGCCGATGGAGCTTCCGGGCTCGAGGAGGCGACGGCCGAGCGTGCCGAGCCCGTTCGCGAACATGGGTAGCTTGGTCGCGAACGACGTCGCGCCGCCGATCTCGTACGGAGCTTCGACGAGGCTCGGCACGAGGCCGAGCGCGGCAAAGGCGAGACCGAGGAAGATCGCGAGGCGGGGCAACGGCTGTCGAGTGGCCGTCGTCGCTTGCGTGGTCTCCGCGTTGCGCGGAACGAGGGCCATCTCGCGGCCGGCGTGGAGCGAGAGGAGCGCGGCGTTACCGAGGTGGGTCGTGCACGCGGTGCACGTCTCGACGTGCGCGAGCACGAGGGGAGGAACGATGCCGGCCTGGCCGTCGGCCATCGCCGTGAGCACCACGTCGCTCGCGTGTCCGCCCGCTGCCCACACGAGCTCCTCCGGGAGGAACTCCTCCTTCGTTCGATTTGTCATGACCTTCCTCCGACGGCTCGCGGCCGCGCGTCCGCGTCGTCTTCCAGCGCTTCGGCCATCGCCTTACGCCCACGAGTGACCCACGTAGCGACGGTACCGAGCGGCACCTCGAGACGTGCGGCGATGGCCTGGTAGGACAGCCCCTCCATGTGGAAGAGCTGAAGGGCGCTGCGTGGGCCCTCGGGGAGCAGCTGAAGCACGCGACGCACGCGTGCCGCTCGCTCGGCGACCTCGATCTGTTCGTCGGCGCCCGCCGTGGGATCGATGAGACGATCCATGACGAGGTTGTGGGAGCTGGGCGCGTCGTCGGTGCGGACCTCGACGTTGCGAGCGCGCTGCTTCTGTCGCGCGCGGAGCGTGTCGAGCGCGACGTGACGTGCGATGCCGAGCACCCAGGGGCGCACGGGGCCGTGGGGCTCGGACTTTTCCTCGAGCGCGCGGCGGAGCGCCTCGCTCGTGCAGTCCTCGACGTCGGCGTGATCCGGCCGCTCGCGTAGGACGCACGCCACCACCGCACGGACCAGGGGCCGAAGCTCGGCCGCCTGCTGCCGCAGCGAGGGCGTGAGGTCACGTCGGGAGGCGGCGAGCAGCGCCGTGGTCATGAGCGCCGAGAACATCTTGCTACGGGCTTGTCGATTCAGCCCGCCCCAAAATTTCGAACCGGACGCGATCGTGTGCAAG
>JAYSXP010000081.1:0-18527 GCA_043717125.1 Polyangiaceae bacterium
CGCGGTGCCGATCGACGAGGATTTCATCACGCGCACGAAGGATCGTACGGCCACCGAGCTCGCGGTCGAGGCGACCCACCGCGATTTTCGCGCCTGTTATCGCCGCGGGCTCGTGCACGATCCCGCGCAGGACGGACGCGTGGCTGTCGTGCTCCGCATCGGTCCCGACGGGCACGTCGTGCGCGTCGACGAGTACGCGGCATGCGAGATCTCCGTCGAGTCGATTTCCTGCATGAAGGCAGCCGCGGCGAAGCTCCGGTTCCCGCCGCCCGCGGCGGGCTCCGACACGGTGCTCATTCCTGCGGTCTTCACGTCACGCGACGGCGTGCGCCGCTCCAGTGGCACCGCGAACGGCTCGTACGCGGCCGCCGCGTACATCGTGATGGAGTCGGCGCGCCCCGGTTTCCATGCCTGCGAGGCGCAGGCGCGCCATGACCTTCGCCCCGTGCAAGCGACGGCGACGTTCACGTTGACGCTCGGTGCAGACGGCCAGGTGTTGCGCGCGCACGTCGATCCGTGGACGGGCGAACAATCGATTCTCGCGTGCGCGGCTCACGAGCTCGAGAAGCTGCGGTTCGCGGCGCCGCCGAACGGCAACGGGTTCGTCATCGCGAGACTCAATTTCAATCCACGTCAAGGCAGTCGTTGACGCAATCGTGATCGATCGCGCGCAGGAACAACTTGCACGACCCATCGATCGCACAGCTTGTGCTCTGCGTCCGCTCACGGCATGAAACATAGTGATGGTGAGCCCGCGAGCCGTGGTCATCCCGTTCGGCGTCCCCGATGACGGACGTGGATTGGGTCTTGGGCTTGCCGCTCTCGTGCATAGCTTCGCGCAGATCGACGGCGAGAGCGTCGCGCTTGCACAGCTCCTCTCCAGCCGGCCCGTAGCGACCTCGCGCGGCTCACGGACGCCCCGCTCACGTGACGACGCAGACGATGCAGACGATGACGGTGAGTCGCTCGAGACGCGCACCGAGACGGGGCCCGTCGAGGCGTTCGTGCCGCCTCGCGCGTGGAAGGATCTGACGGGTTCGAGCTCAGACCCCACGGGCGTGAGCTTCGTCGTCACCGGGGCGTTCGAGCCGCCGACGGACGGTCGCGGCCTCATCCAGCTCCTTGTCTTCGAGGCGAAGGACGGTCGCACGCGCGCGAAGGTCGAAGCGCAGGTCGACGGCGAGAACGCCGGTCGGGCGCTCCTTGCCGCCCTCGACGAGCTCTGGGCGCAGCTCGACACGTCGACCTCCCAGCTCGGGACCGTCCGGGACATCGGTGATCTGTCGTGGGAAGCGCTCGAGAGCGTGCTCCGCGCCGAGCGCTGCGCGCTCCATGACCCCCTCCGCGGTGGCCCCCACGATCGCCTCGCCGCGATGGTGCACCTCGGTCGCGCCATCGGGGATGCACCGGACGCGCGGTTCCCCGCGAGTCGCCTCGCGTCGCTCGCGCTCGATGTCGCGACCTTCGTTCCCGCCGACCGCAAGCTTGCCGATGCGGCGCTGCGCGCGTTGGTCCAGGCGACCGCCGACGCGCCGGACAACGCGGACCTGCTCGAGGCAATCGCGGCGCTCACCCTCCGCGTCGGGAACGGCGACGAGGCCGAGCAACGCGCGCTGGAAGCGATCGCGATCGATCCCGAGCGACCTCGTCTCTACGCACTCCTCTCCGAGGCTCGACGCTCACGCGGCGATCTGCCCGGTGCGCTCTCCGCGATCGAGGACGGCCTCCTTCGTGGAACGGACGACCCGCTCCTCAACACGGAGCGCGGCATCGTGCTGGCCGAGCGCGGGAATCCCGACGAGGCCGAGCGGGCATGGCGCATGGTCCTCGAGGCGGATCCGCTGCGACCTCTCTACCCGCCGGCATTCACCAACCTCGCCTCCCTCGTGATGGAGCGTCGCGATGCGGTCGCCGCGGCACGCCTCGTCGACGACGCTCTCGTCCGTGGTCCTGCGCATCCGGATGTCTTGAAGCGTGCCATCCAGCTGTCGCTCGCGGCGGAGCCGGACGGCGTCGCCCGCGCGGCCCGCGTCCGCAAGCTCGCGTATGCGCTCGTCGAACGCGTTCCCAACGACGCCTGGGCGACGCTCGCCCTCGCGCGTGCGCTTGCGCAGACGGGTGACAAGCTCGCGGCGGTCCGCAGGCTCGCGCACGTCGAAGAGCTCGCGCCGGCGTCGTCGCTCGCGGCCGAGGCGCAGCGTGCGCGCTTCGCCCTGGAGGACCCGCAAGCCTCGCTCGAGCTCGACGCCGTCCTGCGCGCCGCTTACCACGCACCCACGGAAGACCTCGACGCGATTGCCGCGCGTGCTCGGACGCTCGCGATGCTCCACTCGGTGTGGGCCGCGTACTTCGCGGTCGGCATCGCGGAGCGCCGGCTCGAGCATTGGCGTGCCGCTCGCGATGCGTTTGGCGAGGCCCTTCGCGTGTCGCCGGGCTGCACGCCGGCGCACCTCGAAATCGTCGGCGCACACGTCGCTCTCGAGGATCCCGAAGCCGCGCTCGACCATGCGCAACGCGCGTGCGAGCTCGATGGAGACACGGCGCGAACGCTGGCGGTCCTGGCGACGGCTCTTCTCGCCGCCGGCCAGCGCGACGAAGCCCTCGACGCGATCGATCGCGCGCTCGCGCTCGACGCGACGGACGAGGCGAACCGCGCCCTCGCCGAGCGCATCCGCGCAGGCCGGTCCCGCACGGGCACCCTCACGCGCCTCCGCGACACCTTCGCCCGCTGGCGCCGCCGCTAAGAGCTTTTACCGAGCTAGCGGCCGCCGAAGATGGCGGTGCCGACGCGAACGAGGGTGGCGCCGCAAGTGACGGCAATTTCGAGGTCGTCGCTCATGCCCATCGAGAGCTCGGGGAGGCGCTTGGGTCCGCCATGCAAGGCGCGGAGGGAGCGGAGCGCCTCGAAGGCGCGGCGCGCAGCCTCGAGATCGTTCGGAGGAATCGTCATAAGGCCGCGGAGGACGAGAGATGGCTCGGCGTCGACCGACGCCAGCACGTCCTTCAGGTCGATGGCCGACGCGCCGTGCTTCTGCGGCTCGCCGCCGACGTTCACCTCGACCAGCACCGGGAGGCGCTCACGACCTTCCTTCGCCGTGCGCTTTCCGAGCTCGCGCGCCAGCGACGGCCCATCGACGGTGTGGACCATGTGCGCGGCACGCACGACGAAGCGCGCCTTGTTCGTCTGCAGGTGTCCGATGAAATGCCACCGCAGCTCGGTGAGGTCGACGAGCTCCTCGGCCTTCTGCACGAGCTCCTGCGCGTAGTTCTCGCCGAAGTCTCGCTGCCCCGCCGCGTACGCCTCGCGGATCGCCGCGCCCGGCTTCGTCTTCGACACCGCGATGAGGCGCACGTCCGCCGGCTCGCGCCCCACGGCCGAGGCTGCGCGCACGATGCGCTCCCGCACGCGCGCGAGCCCATCCGCGATGGAGGCGCTCACTTTCGCCTCTTACGCGCGTGCCAGATCATCGTGTCCGAGGATTGCACGAGCGGTCCGCCTTCGAAGTCGCCGTGGACGGCTGTCGCCTCGAAACCGTTGTAGTGGAGCAGCGTCTCGAATTCGGCGGGGAAGTACTGCCGGTGCGCGAGCGGCACCATGAAGGGCTTCTGCCCGCGCGCCTTGGGCTCGAAGCACATCGACACGAAGAGGATCTGACGTACGCGATCGTAGTCGAAGACCTCGCGATACTCGACGAGCCCGGCGCTTGGATGAACGAAGGGCTTCATCGCGTAGGACGTACCCGGCTCGTCGGCGAGGTCCTCGAGGATGGGCATCGAGATGTCGAGCACGAGCTCCCCCCGCGGCTCGATGTGCTCGCGAACACGCGAGAACCACTGCTCCATGTGCTCGCGTGTGTAGAGATGGAGCGCGGTGTTGAAAGGGCAGATGACGAGCGGGAAGCGCTTCCCCAGGCGCACCTTCCGCATGTCGCCGGTGCGCGTCGTGATCCGCGCGCGCAGCTCGGTCGGCTGCCGCTTCAACCGATCGCGCAGGTCGGCGAGCATCGCACGCGACTGATCGATGCCCACCACCTGGGCTCCGCCCCGCGCGATCGGCAGGGCGATGCGACCGCTGCCGATTCCGTACTCGAGCACGCGGTCGTACTTCTTCGCGACGCGCGTGTAATAAGCGACGTCGTCCTTACGCGTCGCGTAGCTCTGCGCGTAGTACTGCGGGTCTTCGAAGTGCGCCCGCGCGCCCGCCTCGAGCTCGCGGTCGCGTTTCATGCGAGAGACGCGAAGTTCAGTAGATGCCGGTGCGCGCCACGTGGTCGATCCACTCCTGGACGACCTCGTTGCTCGTGCGATCGAAGTGAACCTTGCCGGTCGCGATCTCGCGGAGGGCGGTCACGGCGGCCTTGTTCTTCGAGTGGACGAGCGGGGCCGCGCCCTTCATGAGCTGGCGCGTGCGACGGGCCGCAAGGATGACCAGCGCGAAACGGTTCTCTTCACGTTCCAGACAGTCTTCGACGGTGACGCGCGCCATGGCATGCTCTCGTTCGGCTACTGCGAAGGGACCAAAACGGCCCGTTCGCGAAGGGGAGCGAAAACTAGTCGCCCCTGCCTTTCCCCGCAAGCCTTTCTGAAAAACGAGCAATCCTCGCCGTTTAGAGGCGTATTTATGACCCTTCTCTACCTCGCACGCCACGGCGAGACCGACGACAACGCCAACCTCGTGTTCCAGGGGCAGGGTGGCAAGGGCCTCAACTCGCGCGGTCGGGCTCAGGCCCGGCGTCTCGCAGAGCGGATGCGGAAGGCGCGCGTGACCACCGTCGTCGCCAGCGATCTCGAGCGCGCCGGCGAGACCGCCCGCATCGTCGCGCTCGAGTCGGGCCTCGTCCATTCGGTCGATCCCGATCTTCGTGAGGTCGACGTGGGTCTCTGGACCGGCAAGGGCCACGCCGAGATCGCCGAGCTCTACCCCGAGGAGTGGGCCGCGTGGTCGGCGGGCGTCGACCTCCGGCGCGGCGGCGGCGAGACCTACTCCGAGCTCGCGCTGCGGATCGAGTGCGCCGTCGCGCGGGTCGTCGCGCTCGACGCGAGAGATCCCCTCCTCGTCGTGTCTCACGGCGGCTCGATCAAGAGCTATGTCGCGAAGATCCTCGGCGTCGGCGCCGAGGGAATGCGCGCGCTCGCCGGCGTCGGCAACTGCGGGCTCACCGTGGTCGAGATCGACTCACGCGCGCGCGTCCGCCTCCACACATGGAACGACACCGCGCATCTCGAAGGCCTCCTGGTCGAAGAGCAGACCGACTGAGCGAACCGCAGTGGACCGCCTGAGGAAGAGCCTGTGTCGCGTGCGTTGCACACGACCTGACGCGTCAGCCGGCGACGAGCTTGCGTGAACCGCTTTCGAAGAGGATGTGAGCGCGCCCCGGTTCGACGCTCAGAACGACGCCGGGACCGAACTTCGGATGCTCGACGACATCGCCCGACGCGACCTTTGCCGTCGCGGAGTACGTGGTGCGGGCGCCCTTGGCGGCGGCAAGCGTCGTCTTCCACTCGCCGCCTGCCGCGGCCGCGGGCACGGACCCCGAGGTCCTGCCGATCGCCTTGTCGCCGGCCGTTCGATCGTGGAGCTCGCGCACGACGTCTGCGGCGAGCCGCTGGAGACGCTTGCGTGCTGCGGTAGGATCGCCGGAGCGACTGCTCACGCGCGCGCGAATGCGCTCGAGGCGCGCGGCATCCTCCTCGGAGAGCGGATGGAGATCGTCATCCGCGACCGCGAGGAGATCGCGGACCTCCGGGTTGAGGCGCCCGCCCGCGGTATCGAGGATGCGTCGAACCTTCGCGAGGAAATCGGTCGGTGACCAGGCCGTCGGCCCGCGCGTAACGACAAGCTCTTCGTACACGTTGAGCAGCAGGAAGCGCGCCTCGTCGGGGTAGCGCGCATCGAGGATCGCCCACGCCTGATCGATGGGCAGTCCCCCGCCTGCGTTACGTGTCCAGATGGCGTACACGAGCGAGCGATCGCTGCTGTCGCGACTGACCGCGAGCGCCTTCTTCAGTGGATCGGGCTTCTGGTCGTCGATGTCCTCGAACACGCGCGCTCCTCTTCGCCGCCAGGGCGATCGCCCGAAGGCTGAGCGCAGCATCCTACGCCTGCCGGCGGGGGCATAGAAACAGGTGCGAAAGATACCCCGGGAACGTCGCTCAGCGGAGGCCGCGTCCGAAGCCGCCGACGATGCCCGGCGGAGGGGTCAAGGTCGAGCGGAGCTCGCTCCCCTCAAACACGCCGATGCCACTGCCGTCGGCCGCCACCGCCGCCCAGCGAGCCTTGCCGGGGCGTCCCGGC
This sequence comes from Polyangiaceae bacterium, assembly GCA_043717125.1. Classification (GTDB taxonomy): domain Bacteria; phylum Myxococcota_A; class Polyangia; order Polyangiales; family Polyangiaceae; genus Labilithrix. The sequence continues at coordinate 6,296 of JAYSXP010000081.1, forward strand.
CAGATCGTGGTGAGCCGGACGCCGAGGCCTGGGACCCCGATGGGCGCCGCGGTCGCGGTGCCGTCCGCGCCGACGCGCACCACGCGAACGCCGTCCACGTCGCCGCTCTTGGTCGTCGCGAGCAGCTCGTCGACGCCGTCACCCTCGAGGTCGGCCGCCGTGAGGCTCGCCCCGAACTCCTTCTCGCCCGCCGCCATGACGCACGGGCCGGGGCGCAGAACCATCGCGCGGTCGCCGAACCAGATGCAGACGCGCGAGCCCTGATCGACCGCCGCGCTGATCGCTACGTCGTCGATGCCGTCGCCGTTGAAATCGCCGGCGGCGAAGGCCGTCGCGATCCGTGAATCCGCCGCGTCGATCATCGTCGGCTCGCCGACACGCCCGACGCGGTCGCCGAGCGAGACCGACGCGCGAGCCGCCGGCTGGTAGGAGCTCGAGACGCCAAACGCGACGTCCGCGAGACCGTCTCCGTTCGCGTCGAAGCCACCCATCGCAATGCGCGAGAGCGGGTTGGGGCCGGGGTCGGCGTCGAGCCCGGGGTCGACATTCACGAACGCCGGCGAGCCCTTGAGGGTCGTGCCGAGGACGACGAGGCCGGTGTCGACGAATCCGACGACGGCGTCGCCGTAGCCGTCTCCGTTGATGTCGGCGCCTTCGCGGACGTTGGGGAGCGAGCGGGTCGGTGCGGATGTGTAGAGCGGCCCGCCCTCAGCGACGTCGAACATCGCCTCCGCCTTGCCTTCGGCGGCAAACCAAACGTTCACGTCGAAGTAGAACTGGCCGTCGTGAGACATCCCTCCGATGCCGGACTCGACGACGTCGGTGCGGCCGTCACCGTTGATGTCGGTGCCTCCGCCGATCGACATCGGGCCAACGTACTTCGACGTGTATCCGCCGACCCAGTCTGACGGGCCCGCCGCGAAGCCGCGCTCGTGGCTGCCGCCGTAGACGAGGAGCGCCCCGCTCGTCGGGGCCGTCGCCGGCGCGCCGTCGGCCGGGGGGCTGTCGCTGATGGCGCCCACGAGGAGATCGGGTTCGCCGTCGCCGTTCAGGTCGACCATCGATCGGGTCGGCATGTCCGACGAGCCGTGAGCGGCGGGACCGCGCACGAGCATCTCCCAGACCACGCTCGAGGTGGTCCCGAACGAGCCTGCGGCCTCGCCCTTGAGGCGCCAGAACCAGATGCCGGGCTCGAGGTCCTCGGGGACGACGAGCTCCACGCCCTTGGCGGTGAATCGCTTCACTTCGCCGGCAAAGTCCCGCGTGCGCGACATCTCGACGACCGCGCCGGTGAGGGCCGCGCTCGCACCGAGATCCCAGCGCAGGCGAGGGCGACTGGATGCGATGAGCGATACCGAGATGGGAGAGATCGGGCGCGGCGCCGTGACGGTCGCGTCTTCCTTGGTTCCCCCCGTCAACCCGTCGTAGGACGCCGGGGCAGCGCACGCGCTCAGCGCGAGCGCCGCGACGAGGAGCGCTCGCTTCACTTGAGCCTCGCCCGGATCAGCTGGAAATAGCGGTGTGCAACACCGCTCGCCCGCGCTGCCTTGGTGACGCTCCCGCCGTGACGCGCGAGCACGCGCTCGACGTAGCGACGCTCGAACTCCTTCACCACGCGCTCACGCGCGCTGGGGAACGGCAGGTCGTCCTCGATGACGGCGCTCAGGAAATCGAGGCCGTTGTCCTTGGCCTCCTCCGAGCGGTACGCCTGACCGAGCTCGCCGAGCGTCCTCCGCGCGACGACCGCCGCCTTCAGCTCGCGCACGTTGCCGGGCCAGGGGTAGTGCTCGAAGCGCGGTAAGAAATCCTCCGGAAGCCGAGCGACGGAGATGTCGTCGTCGGTCTCCGCGAGCTCGGTCCAGAACAGCTTGGCCAGCATCGCGACGTCGCCGTCGCGCTCGCGAACCGGCGGGAGCTCGACGCGTCCGCCGGCGAGGAGAAAAAAGAGGTCGTCCGCGAAGCGACCGCTCGCGACGTCGCGATCGAGGTCGCGACGCGTGCCGGCGATGATGCGAACGTCGCTGCTGCCGGCGAGCTCGGCGCGGAGGCGCGCCTGCACGTCGCGGGGGAGGTTTCCAATCTCGTTCACGAAGAGGACGCCACCCTTGGCCTGTTGGATCAGGCCGGGCTCGCTGCCGGTGCCGAAGAGCCGGCCGCCCAGCTCCTGCGTCGGGAGCGCGGACGCATCGAGCGTGAGGAACGGCGCGTCCTTGCGGCGGCTCGCGAGGTGGAGCTCCTCGGCGACGAGCTCCTTGCCGGTGCCGGCTTCACCCTCGAGGAGGACGGGCTGGTCGCTCGCCGCGAGGCTCGCGAGCACGGGGTAGAGCTTCTTCATCGCCGGGCTCTCGCCGATCACGCGACCGAACGAGGCAGCCTGGGCCAGCTCGACGAAGCGCGGCGCCTCGCGCTGGACCTTGATGACGGTGCTGCCGACGCGGATCGCCTCACCGCCGTGAAGGCTCGCTTCCTTGATCGCGACGCCGTTGACCGTCGTGCCGTTGGTCGAGCCGAGCTCGATGAGCTGGAGGTGCGTCGACGTGACGGCGAGCGAAGCGTGACGCCGAGAGACCTCGGGGTCGGTCAGGCGGAGCGAGCAGACCGGGCTCTGGCCGAGCAGCGCGCGCGGACCGCTTGGGTCGAGCGTGATGATGAGCCCCGTGTCCGGGCCCTCGACGACGGCCAGCACGAACGTCGACCCCGCAGCGCCGGCGGCCGGCTTCGGACGCGTGAAACGCTCGCGACGGAGCGTGGCGATTTCACCGGGGCGCGTGACGATGTGCGAGCGTTCCATGATGATGCGAGCCTCTGTTGAAGGTGGCGCTGTCAACGCCTCGGGTCCGCGCTTTCGCGCGTGCCTCAGTGCCGGGGATCGAAAAGCCAGGTTGCCGCGGCGAGGGCGATGGCCCCGATACCGACGCCGAGCGCGACGTTGGCGACCACGAGCTTGTCGCTGAGTGCGTCACGCGAAGACTGATCGCACGAGGGAGCGCAGCTGCCGCGAAGGCGGTCAGCGTCGGAGTCGGCGTTCAGACGCACGTAGAACGAGCCGCCCAGCGCAAGCAAACCGGTGCCGCCGAGGAGGACGGCAAGGACGGGGAAACGACCGGATTCGGCGCGGGCCTGCGGGGCCTTCTCCAATACAAGCGTGCTCGTCATGAACGTCGCGTTCACGGAGCGGTTCTTCTCGCCCTCGCGAGCGACGAGGCGCATCTCGGAGACCCCGCCACCGGCGCGCTCGAAACGAACGACGTGGGTGCCGGGGTCGAGGGCGACAGCGTGGCCGTCGAGAGCGGAGGAGACCGCTTCGCCGTCGAGGAGAACGCGGGCGTCCATGACGTCGCGGCCGTGCTCCCCGCGCGCCGAGAACACGACGGTCGGGATGGTGCTGTCGAGCTCGACGAGGGACCTGGAGCAGTCCTCGCGGAGGACCTCGGGGCAAGCGGCCACGGAGCACGCGAGGTAGCTCGCGCGAGCGTCACGCAGCTTGCGTGCAGTTTGCATGGATTGGGCGCGGTCGAGCTGGGCCACGCACTTTGCCTTGGGCGCGATCGCGCCGCTCTCCGCCGCGACTGCCGACTCGTCGGCAGCGGCCGCGGACGATGCGACGAGCGTGGCCGCGGCGAGCGCCGACGACAGCTTCCGTGCACAGATTAGAGACATTCGACCTTGTAGTGGCGGTGCCCCTCGGCATCGACGGTGTACGGGAGCCTGCAGCTGGCGGGCTTCGCGTCCACGGGGTGCGCGGCGGGCGTGGAGTCGACGGTGGGCTTCGGCTCGGCGGCGGGCTTCGCCGTCGGGACCTTCACGGCCGGACGCGCGGTGCGGACCACGGGCGCCATTGGCGCGGGCTCGGCGGCCGCGGCCGGGTCGCTCGCGGACGTGACGGGCCCTGCGGCGGGCGTCTCGACGACAGGGGCGGCCGGCATGCTGATCGCGGTGGTCGTGCTCGCGGCGCGGTGCGGCGAATCGGCGAAGGCGCTCTCGGCGCGCATCGCGCGACCCACGAGGACACCGGCGACCGCGAACACCGCGATGCCGATCACCGTCGTGAGACGAGAGGTCGGGACGGCGAGCGCCTGGCGCCGCATCGAGCCCGCGACCGGAGCGATGCTCGGGCGAGAGGCGATCGTCGGCATGCGGTGCTCGAGGACGGCGACGATCGCGTCGGGGCTGGCGCCGACGGCCGCGGTCAGGTCACGCGAGCAGCCAATGGCGTTCGCGGGAACCGCGCGGGGGCGGCAGAAGCGCTTCAGCCACGCCGAGATCTCGGTGCGGGGCGGGAGCGCGGCGAGGCTCGAGAGGGCCTCGGCCATGGCGAGCGCCGAAGGAAAGCGGCCCGCGGCATCCTTGCAGGTTGCACGCATCACGAGTGCGTCGAGCTCGGCGGAAATGCCGCTCACCTTCGTGCTCGGCGCCGGCACGTCGCCCGCGTCGATGCGGCGAACGACGGCTTCCTCGCTCGAGCCGTCGAACAGGCGCTCGCCGACGAGAGCCTCCCAGAGCAGAACGCCTGCCGCGTAGACATCAACACGACGGTCGACGTCCTCGCCGAAGAGCTGCTCCGGCGGCATGTAAGGAATCTTGCCCTTGATCTCGCCGGCGTTGCTGTGGTGCACGCGGCTGCGAGCTTTCGCGACGCCGAAGTCGAGGACCCGCGTGAGGCCGTCGAGGCCGACGAGGACGTTCTGGGGAGAGACGTCGCGGTGGATGATGCCGAGCTCGTCGCCGTCGTCGTCGTGCGCTTCGTGCGCCTCGTGGAGACCGAGCAGGAGGTCGTGGATGATCGCGCAGGCGACGGCGACGGGGATGCGGTCGCCGGCTTCGCGAACGAGCTTGATGAGATCCGCCAGCGACTCGCCTTCGACGTAGTCCATCACGATGAGGAGGTGGCCGCCGTCGGAGACGATATCGAGCGTCGGGACGATGTTGGGGTGCCGGAGGCGCGCGGTGAGCCGAGCCTCGTCGACGAACATCGACGCGAAGGTCGGGTCCTTCGCGTACTGCGGGTGCATGCACTTGATGGCGACGAGGCGGCTCCACCCGAGCGCGCGACGCATGCGGGCGAGGTAGACCGTCGCCATGCCGCCCGTCGCGAGCTCTCCGAGGAGCTCGTACTGCGAGCCTTCGGGCGCGCTGGCTTTCGCCGGGGCAGCCGGGGCAGGGGTGAGGGCCGAGTCGCTCATCGTCTGTAAGGTTGTTGAGCAAAGTCGGTGCCGCGGGTGCCCCAAGGCTGTTGTTTTCCGAGCATCACTATTTTCCAGTCGAGAGGTTCAACTTCCCTTCATTTGCTCACGTTGTGTGACGTTCAAGACCTGGAACGCGGGACCGGATCGCCTTCTCCACGGGGGTCAGAGCCTCCTTGAGGATCCAGATCATCCTCCGGCAACCGAGCGGGAAGTGTGGACAAAGACCGCGTGTACGCGGGTGATCCTGCATCTGTGAAAGGGTGGTCCGTGAACTGCACCGGGCCGTTCCATGGACCGCTTCGGACATCGACTGGCTCTCGGGCTCTCTCTCGCGCTGGTCGCCGTCGCCTGCGCGGCGCCGACAATCCCGAACGACTCGACGGAGGACCCGAGCTCGGCAGACTCCGAGGTCGCCGCCGCCAAGACGCCGAAGAAGGCGACGACGACACCGAAGAAGGACACGAGCAACACTTCGCCCGAAGGTGGCACCACGCCGACGCCGACGCCGACGCCGACGCCGACGCCGACGCCGACGCCGAACAGCTGCGCAGGTCAATCAGGCAATGCGTGCTTCGAATGTTGCGATACGGCCAGCGGTGGCTCGCTCGCGAAGGCCGACGACGCGTTCGGGCAGTGCGCGTGTGGAGGCGGTGCGTGCACGAGCGCCTGCAACGCGGATTTCTGCAATGGCGCGGCGGCAAGCGCCGCGTGTCAGCAGTGCCTCACGGCGACGTGCGAGCCGCAGGCTGACGCCTTGTGCACGAGCGCGGCGTGCAAGGCAGGTCAGCAGTGCGCCCAGCAGTGTCGGTGATCTCGCGCGCGCGCACCGTCGCGGTGGACGCGGCGCTGCCGTTCGAGCGACAGTTGGACGGATGGGTCTCCGTCGCAGCGTCGTTTGGCTCTCGGCGCTCGTCGCGCTGGTCTCGCTGTTCGCATCGGCGTGTCGCAAGGGCGCCCTTGCGGACTCGCGCGACGCCGCGGGCACGAGCGACGCGTCGAATGCAGACGCGGCAAGTGCAGACGCCGCGAGCGCTCGTGTCGTCGATGACGCCGCGGTCCCCGTACGGACCGCCGAGCCTGCGCCGACCGCCGCGGAGCTCTCGTCCCTCTTGCCCGCCACGCCGCCGACGCCGTTCAGCGGGACCTACCGCTGCTTCGGAGGCATGAAGCTCGAACAGGCGGGTCGCTTCGTCACTGCGACTGTCCACAAGGGCACGACGGACACCATCGTCGTGTGCACCGCGGGCAGCGATACGTGCACGGGCACCGTGCGCGAGATCCAGACCGTGCAAGGCAAGCCGCCCAAGGTGGTGTACGTGAAGCCGGTCACGTTGACGCTGACGACGAGCGGCGACGTCGTCTACGTCGTGGGCGCAGTCGAGAAGAAAGCGGGACGCGGCGAGCAGACGTTCTGCGCGCGCCGCTGAGCGGGCACTCCCCCTCGCAGGCTTGCGCTCGAATGGCGCAACTATGCGCGCAACCTATGATTTTTCGCACGATCGCCTTGCGCATCCTCCACTCCGCAGTAGGGTACGGCCGCTTTCGTGGAGGTCCCCATGCGCGTTCGCCAGCTTCTCCTTTCGTTCGTTCCCGTTGCTCTTCTCGTCGCCGCCTGCTCCTCGAGCAACGCGGGCTCGCGTGGGTTCGACGATCCCGCACCCGCCGCCGGCGGTGACGCAGGTGGTAGTGGGCCGCAGCTCGGAGACAACAAAGACCACCGCTCGGTGTCGGTCTCGCTCTCGGGAACGGTGCTCGCGCCGAACGGAACCCTGCCGCTCTCGAACGCGCTCGTCTACGTCACGCAACAAGCGCCCGACGCGATCCCCGCCGGTGCTTACTGCGACGAGTGTGTCTCGCTGCAGGACGGCACGTTCGCGATCTCCGCGGCCGATGGAACCTTTGCCTTCACGACCGACCTTCCGAAGGGGAAGGCCTGGCTCGTCACGCAGAAGGGACAGTTCCGTCGCGTGCGTCCGATCACCGTCGACCAGGCGGGGATGATGGCGATCTCGAAGGACGACACGACCATCCCCAGCAAGAGCGACGCGGCCAGGGGCGACGACATCCCGAAGATGGTCATCCTCAAGGACGACACCGACTTCGATCGCATCGACGACTCGCTCGCCAAGCTCGGCCTCGCGGGCGTCGAGGTCCGCCAGGATCGCTCGCTCCTCAAGAACAAGGCCGAGCTGATGAAGTACCACGTGGTCTTCATTCCCTGCGGCTCGAGCAACGACGCGATGATGACGGATCTCGAGGCGAAGGCGAACCTCGACGAGTTCGTCCAGGCCGGCGGCAAGCTCTACGTCACGGACTGGTCGTACGAGTTCGTGCGCCAGCCGTTCCCGGGCTTCCTCGACTGGCAGGGCGAGACGGCGACGGTCGGCAGCGCGGCTTCCGGCGACGAGTGGGATGCGCCCGCAACGGCGGCGGACACTGGGCTCGCGGACTGGCTCACGGCGACGGGCGACGCGACCTTCGAAGTGAAGGGCAACTGGACGAAGCTCACGTCGATCAACACCCGACAGGGCCTCGACGAGAAGGGCAACGCGGTCGACGTCACGCCGAAGGTCTGGGTGACGGCCAAGAGCGGCTCGAGCGCCGCCGTCACGCCCACGACCGTGAGCTTCCAGAACAAGTGTGGCCGTGTGCTCTTCAGCACCTACCACACCGAGTCCGGCACGGGCGGCGGCGGCGGACCGGCGCTGCTCGCGCAGGAGAAGGCGCTCCTCTACGTGCTCCTCGAGGTCGGCGTGTGCGTCGGCGAGCGCCCAGGCGTCAAGTAGTCGCGCCCTCTCGGCACGACGTGGCGAGGGAATCGGGGCGATCGAGCAAGCGATCGAGATCGTCGATCGTGAAGGCGTCAGGCGCGATCGTCTCGAGCTGGACGACGGATAGTGCGGCGGCACGTTCTTCTGGAAGAAGCCGGGCGTGGCGAGCCCTTTCGGGAACCGCTTCTCCGAGAGCGGCCGACCTCGGGAAAGACGACGCGATCCGCGTGCGAGACGACGACCGATTTTAACGGTCGAGCTTACCGCGAGCGCGAGCCCAGGGGCACCAGGGCAAGAAAGGGCCGGCGCCGTTGACACGACCGTGTCCAATCATCGTAGCGTTGACGCATGGGCTTTCTCTTCGGCGACCTGACCCCCGCGCCGTTCTCGACGAACTTTCTCGAAGAGCTCCGCGACGCCATCGACTTCGCAGCGTCGATCGCGCTGGCGAATCAACGAATCGTGACCGCGGACGCGTCGCGCGAGACGCTACGCAAGCGATCCGATGAGGACGCCGCGCGGCTCCAGACTCTGGTCGCTGCGGTCCTCGCTGCCGCCGACGCAGCCGACAAGGGCGCGGAAGACTCCGTCCCCGCGGCGGTTGCTGCCGAGCTCGCGGAGGTCGTGGCCGCACGCCACCAAGCCGCGAGCGTCGCGCTATCGACGAGGCTTGCAGAGGCCATCCGCGAACTCGAGGCGGCCACGCTCGCCGCGCGCGAAGACTACTTCACCTCTCTCGAGGACTATCTTCTGACGCACGTGCCGCCGGGGGCGACCCAGACGCTGCGCGTAGAGCTCGTCGCATCGAAGAAGGACGAGCGGCGCTACGTGTCGGATCTCGTCGGGCAGTCCGAGCTCGGTCTTGATTGGTCGATCGAGATCGAGGTCCCCGAGGAGGGAGCCTGGAAGGCACCTCTCCGGGTCGACAGGGTCGCCGACGGCCTCGCGATCCTTGCGCCGCATCTGTCCGGGCTCATCAAGAAGGAGGTCAAGCTCAAGAAGCAGAAGCTCGATCGGCATTTCGTCACGAAGCTCGTCGATGACGGTCGCACGGTATGCGTCGAGCTCCGCGCGGAGATCGGGGCGCCCGAGGGCTTCGACGTCTCGGCGGCCGTCGAAGGCGACGACGTCACAGTGACCAAGGTGGGAGAGGCGCTGGACGTGACGCTCGGTCTGTTCGACGTCGCGGTGGAGGACAAGGTCGCGCTTCGCGATCTCGCTGCGAAGCTCGTGAGCATGGCGGGGGAGCTCGCGAAGAAGCGCCTGGTCGCCGCGAGCTTCGACGGCTTTCCATTCGACGGCACCAACACGGCAGCGCAGCCGAAGCTCGTCGAGCTCGTTTCGCGGTTCGTCACGAAGCTCTCGCCCATCGTCGACGAGATCGCGGCGCGGTCGCGATCCGAGGAGGAGCTCGTTCTGCGAGTGAAGCTCGCCGATGCTCGTCGCGAGGAGATCTTCATGCCGAAGGCACGCCTCCGCGAGAGGCTTGCACCGCTGGACGAGGCCCATCGCAACCTATTTCAGGCGTTCGCGGCTGCGCTCGACGCGTCGCCGCCGCCATCCGACGTGGAGAACGTCGACATCTCCGAGCCTCCGCCTTCGGTCCGTTCCGAGGTGCCGCCTCTCGTCCGCCGCAGGTCAGGGAACATGGAGGCGGTCGTCGTACCCGCGAGCGCACGCGTTCCGGTCGGGCCCGAGCCCAAGCCCGAGCCCGAGCCGCCGCCCCCTCCGCCGAGCTCCAGCACGGCGGATCTCGTCGCGACGCTGAAACACATTCGAGGGATCGCCAAGGATGGCCACGTCGACGAGGCCTTTCGTCAGTACGCCACACTGTTCTCGAGCCCTGCGTTCGTGACGTGTCCGGCGGACGACCAGCGGCAAGCGCTGAAGCTGATGATCTTCGGCAAGGCGTTTCCGTCGCTGACCGACGAGATGCAGGCCGCCTACAGGGCTGCAGTGCCGGTGCTCCAGGCGCTCGTCGTCTCGCATCGCGAGCCGGCCGACTACGAGATGCTCGGAATGGCGTACGTCGGTATCGACGAGCCGGAGAAGGGCAGCGAGATCTTCAAGAAGGCGCTCGACCTGGAGCGCGCGCGGAACCCGGCCTCGGATCTTTGCGGGAACCTGATGCGCCGGGTGAGCCAGATCTGACTCGCTCCCCCGCGCCGCACGCCGCCGGGACGCCTCCCGGTGGACTTGCACCGTCGGCGGTTTTCAAATTCAGGGAGGCTTCCTGCAGGGAGTTGCACGGAGCGGATCTCGGCCGAAAACGGCTCGTCAGGGACCATGCCGGAGGGCGTGAAGCGCGCCGAGCGGCACCGAGACCATGACCTGGACCAAGCCCCGGACCATGAGACCAAAGGTCGGCTTCATCTCGTGTAGACTGCACGCGATCTTCTCGTCGCCGTGGCCGATGGCGAGCCACAGAGCGTGGAGCTAGCCGCCGCCCTCGCGCAACGTGTGCTCGAGGATCCAACGGTGAAGAGGGCTCTGCTGCTTGAAGAGCGTCCTGCGGACGCGAAGCCCCATTCGCTCTCGTGCGGGCGGTCGAACTTGAGGAGGTCTGCCCGTGTTCATCTCGAGCTCCGTCGTGAACAACCGAAGCTGACATGGCCTTCACGCTTCATCGGCAAGCCGAGCGTCCACGAGCTTCGGTACTCCTCGGATGTTGTCGACCTGCTCCTGAGATGACCGAGACCTCGATCGTCGCGCTCGGCCTCGGTACTTACTTCGCACATGGCGCCCACCTCGGCGGAGCCGCCAACGCAGGGCCGATGCGCACGCTAACGTGGCTCGCGAAGGAGAACCGTCCCCCTGCCGAACAGAAGACCGGCGCAGTCCAGCATCCGGTGCACCCCGATGGCCTGCCTCGCGAGGTCCGCCGACGGCGCGCCCGCGATGGACCCTCAGCGAATGCCGTACGTTTTCTTCAGCTCCGCAATCCGGCCGCTGGCGATGAGCTCCATCAGGATCCCATCGACACGGCTGCGGAGTCGCTCATCGCCAAGTGGCAGCATGATGCCGTACGCATCGTCCGTGAGTCGCGCACTGTCGATGCGGTAGCCGCCCGCCTTCACCTCCGCACGGGGCAGCACGACGGTCTCGTCCGACAAGAGCGCGTCGATCTCGGCGCGTGAGAGTGCCGCGAAGGCGCTGTCGAGCGTGTCGTATTCTCGAAACGTGGCCTGCGGGAACGCACGTTTCGCTGCCTGCGCAGCCGTAGTCTGGCGTTGCGCGCCGATCGTCTTGCCGGTGCCGGGCGCGGTGAGGCGTTGGGTCGACGCGCGAGTCGTCACGACGACGCCGGTGCGCAGATAGGGGTCGGAGAAACCATACTTCCGAGCGCGTTCCTTGGTGATCGTCACCGCCGAAAGGGCGACATCGAGCTCGCGCTCCTCGATGCCCGTGAAGAGATCCTTCCACTCGTGTGACACGCGGTCGAGCGTCACGCCCAGGCTCGACGCGAGCTCGTTCGCGAGGTCCACGTCGAAGCCAACGACCTTCTTCTGGTGTGCGTCGTAATAGACGAACGGCTCGTGGTAGGTCGTTTCCATAAGTTTTCGGGTTTGAGGTCGCGATGCACGACGCCGGCGCGGTGCGCCTCGGCGAGCGCATCACCGAGCTGCAGGAGTGACTCCATCGCGAACCGCGGCTCGACGACGCGGCCGCGCGCCACGGCCTCGGCGACCGTCTCCCCCTTGAGGAGCTCCATCGCGAGCCACGGCATGCCGATGGTACGGCTCGGTCGTACGGCCATCGAGCCGGTTGATGCCCCAGCGGTGGACCTGATGGTGAAAGCCGTTCTCCTGCACCCATCGACCGCGCAGGATCACAGCTCGGAGGCCGACAGCGTTCCGACGGCCAGCAGGTTCACTCGACGGCCATCTCCGCGCGGAGCTTCGAAGCGCTCCAGGGTTCGTGCGTGAAGGTGATGTCGAAGGCCGATGGGGCGAGCAGCGGATACGGCTTGCGCTCGTACGTCACGAACCCGGGACCGCCTGGCGCCATTGTTCGGTGAACTGGCGCAGGCTTGCGCCTGCAGGTCGCTAAGCCTCTCGCACGAGGTTCACATGACCAACCTGCACGACCGAGAAGAGACTCCGCTGACCGCACGTGACAGGCGCTTTGACGCTGCGCCCGGGTCCGCACGAGGACCAGGCATGTTCGGCGTCGCAGCCCGTGCGGCGCTCGTCCTTCTCTCCCTCTCCGCGTGCGCGCCGGACACGACCGCCGCAGAGGACTTCGAGGAGGAGCCCACCGGAAAAGCATCGTCTG
>JAYSXP010000082.1:0-6538 GCA_043717125.1 Polyangiaceae bacterium
GCGGCGCGCGCGTCGTCGGCCCGCCGACGGTACGAGGGATTCCCGAGAATCGCGCGCACCATCTCGCGGATCTCGGGGATCGACCGTTCGTGCGCCTGCAACTGGCGACCGATTCCGATCTTCTCGCATACGCGGGCGTTACGCGGCTGATCGGCCCAGATCGGCAGCACCAGGATCGGAACCGCGGTCTCGAGCGCCATCAAGGCGGAGCCGAATCCACCGTGCGTGATGAACAGATCGCAGCGCGGTAGCAGGTGCACGTGCGGCACGTATTGTTCGACGCGAACGTTCGCCGGGAGCACGCCGAGCGTCGATGGGTCGGCTGTCGAGCCGGTCGCGACGACGACGTTCACGTCCTCGTCGGCGAGCGCCGCGATCACGTCGCGGTAGAGCTGGGTCGCAGCGACGACGGTACCGAACGACACGTGAACGGTCGGCCTCGGGGCCAGCGCATCGATCCATTCCGGCCGCAGCGTCGTCGTCGCGGTGCTGGGCGCGAGGAAGTGAGTCACCGGCGAGACCACCTCGGACTCTTCGGTGAACTCCGGAGGGAAGAACGCGAGGTCGAGGTAGCGGTGCAGCATCGCGAAGTCGTCGATCGGCGCGAGGGCGTGCGCGCTGCGCAGATCCGCCAGGCGGGTACCGAAGAGGAACGCCAGAAGGTCCGGCGCGAAGAGCGTCGGATTGCATGTGGCGTACGGGATCCCCTCCTTCTCCGCTGCGATACACCCACCGAACTCCCACGCGTCGCGCACCACCGCGTCGGCGCGCCACCCGCGGATGTGGTCGACGAGGTCGGGGACCATGGCCTTCGCGGTGTGCCCCGCGAAGACGTCGCCCTCCATCATGACGCCGGATCCCGGCACGCCGGCGCCGGGGAAGTGCACGTCCTTCGCGGACTCGGTCCAATCGATCCCGGCGGGGAGCAGCTCGAAGCCGGCGCTCTCTACGATGGAAGCGAAGGAACGCGCGCTGGCGAAGGCCACGGCGTGCCCCGCATCACGCGTCGCCCTCGCGAGCGGCAACATGAGATTGAGGTGGCCTTGCCCCGGCTGCACCGAGAATAGAAATCGCATGATGGTCCGACCGTAGCGTCGGCGAGGGCGACTCGCAACGAAGGGTGCGGGCGAGCATCGTGCGACGATGCGACGCGGTGGACACACGCCGTGTTTCTTTATTCCGCCGCCATGCGGAGCCGCGATCGCTGCGCGCGAACGGTCAGAGATCCTTCTCTGCTCCGCCCATCACCTCGCCGCCGATCACGGTGAGCACGCTGAACGTTCCGGGTAGCGCCTCGGTCGGCATACTGAAGACCGGCGCGGAGAGAACCGCAAAGTCGGCGAGCTTGCCGGCCTCGAGCGTGCCCTTCTCGGTCTCGGCGTGCTCGGCATACGCGGCCTCGCGCGTGTAGGCGTCGATCGCCTGCTCGCGAGTCATGGCCTCCTCGGGGCGGTACGGGTGAATCGTCGCGAGCATGATGTTGAGGAACGGGTTCATCGGGCCGTCCGACCCGATCGCCACATGGACGCCGCTCTTGATCATCGAGGCCACGCGCATCGCTCGGCGTGCAGGGCCGAAGCGCTTCATCATGATCTCCACGAGGGCGAAGTGGGTCGGGTTGACCACGACCACGCACGAGAGCTCGACCGCTCGCGCGTCGTCCTCGGGACGCAGCCAGTCGCCGTGCTCGATACGCGGCCGCAGCGCGACGCGGTCCGCGGGGGACATGCGCGCGGCTGCGTTCAGAGCCTCGCCGATCGCCACGTCGCCCACGGCGTGAACGAGGGGCTGCTGCTTGTCCTTCGCCGCCTGCGCGAAGAGGGCTGTCACTTCGTCCTGGGAGAACTTGGGCTTCGCCGTGGTCTTCGAGTCCGCATAGGGCGTGCTCACCGCGGCTTCGCGCTCGAACGGCGTGCCGTCCAGCATCCACTTCACGCCGCCGACCGTGATCTTGTCGCTCCGCCGCTCGGCGGGCAGGATGGCCGCCGTCTTGTTCGCGGGCCAGTTGATCCAGCGGAGGCGCGGGCCGTGCTGCAGCGTCGTCTGCGCAGCGCGCAGATAGCGATCCGCGGGAGACCACGACATGGTCTGGATCGACGTGATCCCGAAGTGTAGCGCGGCCCCGAAGGTCTCTCGCTGAGCGGCCGCGATGTCCTCGTCGGAGGCTTGTGCCGCGAGGGCCGGCCCCGTGATCCACTCGGCATACTCATCGACTCGTCCGTCGAGCTTGCCGTCCTTCGTGCGCCCGAAGCGTCCGCCTTGCGGATCGATGACCGAGTCCTTGATCTTGAGCGCTTCGAGCGCCTTCGAGCTGAGGATGTGGCCGTGACCGTAATAGGCGCGCAGGTAGACTGGATTGTCCGGGGCGATGCCGTCGAGGAAGGTCCGGTTGACGGTCGGGTCCCCGACGACGGAGATGCCGACCTCGCCGATGATCCACTTGCCGTTCTTCTTCGCAGCCTCTGCGGCGACGGCCGCGCGCACCTCGGCGACGGTGGGCTCCATCGACTTGAACTTGAGCACCGCGCCGGCGGGATCCGGGGTGTCGTGGTAGTGCGCGTCGTTCAGACCGGGAATGATGGTCTTGCCGTGGACATCGACGCGGTCGGCATCCGGGTAGGCCGCGAGCACCGCCTCGTTCGTCCCGACCTTGAGGATCTTCGCGCCGGAGATGGCGATCGCCTGCGCGTGCTGCGCACCGGCGACCGCCGTGTACACGTCGCCGTGATGGAAGACGCGGACACGTCCTGGCGCCGCGGGTGCACGCGGAGCCGAGGCTACCGGCGCAGACGCACTGGCCGGCGCGGCCGCTCGCGGCGAGGGCTGCTCACCACCACACGCCCCGGTAAATGCGCCCGCACACGCGACGGCCAGCAGCACCACACCGAACGAGACTCGCTTGAGCATCCGATTATCGTCTCCTGAGAAGGAAGCGAACGGTACAGGATGCCCGCGCTCTTGGCACAAAAGAGCAAAGTCGGCGGAGCTGTCTGCTCCGCCGACTCGGCATCCATTTCGTGTCAGGTCAGCGCTGGGGTCAGAGACGACTGACGTACGCGACGAGCGGCGCGATGTCCTCGTCGGCGAGCGGAAGCGGACGGATCGGGAACGGAACCTCGGGCGGGACCACCCGGCGCACAGCCGTGAAGAGCTGCTGGTAGTGCTTCATGACCTGCGTGAGATCCGACGCGCTGTTGTCGTGGAAGTAAGGCGCGGTCTTCCGGACTCCGAAGAGGGTCGGCACGTCGAACTGGGCGAAGTCGTTCATGTTGCCCGAGATGAGCGCCTTGCCCGGATCCGTCGACGGACGAACGGCCGGTCCCGGCGCGCCGGGGATGCGCACCGCCCACAGCCGCACGCGCAGCGGAGGCGACGGCGGGAACGGAAGGTCCGCCGCGAACGGCGGCAGCGGCTTGGACACCATGATGTCCTGGACGTTCGCGAGGGGCGGAATCGGCATCGTCCCACTGGGACCGCCGTGACAGGTCCCGCAGTTGAGCGCGAAGAGTGCCTGGCCCTGCTGCTCGAGCGGCGTGAGGTTCTTGGGCTCCGTCGACGGGAGCGGACCACCGCTCGCGAGCGCATCGGCGAGACGCCGCGTGCGGTGCGACGAGAACTGCGTCTGCTCGAACGCGGTGACGTCGTCGAGGAAGACCGAGGCCGGCTTGCGCTTCGCCTCGGCATGCGCGTCGAGCGCGCCCTGCGCTTGCTGCTGCAGCGTCGCGAAGCGGCCGTCGGCCTGGTAGGGCGCGGTGAACGCGACGTTGTAGACGCTGGGCACGGCGCGGAAGACGTCGACGGACGTCGCGCCGGGGTCATCGAGCGGCCAGATCAGCTTGTTGCCGTCGGCGTCCGTGGGGAGCTTGAGGACGACGCGGACGAGGCCGCGCTTCAGGTTCGAGAAGTCGTTCGCGAAATCGTCCGCGTCGATCGACCGGAACAGCGGGTCGTCGGCCTTGGGATTGTGGCGACGCGCCTTCTGCAGGCGATCCCACCGCTCCTGAACGTGCGCGGGAGTGAGCGCGAAGCCGTCGTCCTTGACGTGGCACGTGGCGCAGGTGCGCCCGTTTCCCTCCACGCCGGGGAACTCGTTGAAGAAGAGCTCGCGACCAGCGCGAACGCTCGCGCGTCCACCATCGTCGTCGTCCGCGTCGTCGTCGGAATCAACGCGCGACGCCTGCGTAATGCTGGCCGAGTGATCGTCGTCACGAGGCGACGCATCGGCGGAACAACCAGCCACGAGACCAGCCGCCACCACTGCCAATCCAACGATGACTTCCGTGCGCATCAACAAACCTCCACGACACGTTCGCCGCGTCGCAGGCCACTCAAGCAAGGCGCGGGCCGCGCGTGTGGATCGCGCTTTCCTCAGTCGATGGACGGCGAGACCACAGCAACGAACCTCATTCGTCGTCTGGGCGTCGACGACCTGTGAACGGCCAAGGCACATCGCTCGTTGCGCACCGGCGCCGCCACGCGCACACAGCCACCCCGTCGACGGTGCGAGCTGCACGCAGCAAGCTGCGCCGGGCGGGCGCATCGCGTAGCGTCCGCTTTTAAGCGAACGTGGTCGGCGTAGTTTCATGGCAGTACGAAAGATTGCGGTTTATTTCGGTACCTTCGACCCCGTGCATGTCGGCCATCTCTTCGTGGTGGAGCGCGGGGCGAGCATCTTCGACGACCTCATCGTCATGCTCGCCGTGAATCCACGGAAGCCCGAGGCCGACCGTCTGTTCTCGGTCCCCGAACGTCTCGAGTTGATGCGCGCGGCGACGGCGCAATGGCCGAACGTCCGCTGCGAGTCCTCGGAGGAAGAGATGACCGCGTTCGCGCGCGCGCGCGGGGCCAGCTATCTCTTGCGCGGACACCGCGGCGCCGAGGACAGCGAGCCGGAGCTCCGGCTTGCGGCGCGCAACGCGGAGCTCGCGCCCGAGCTGGTGACCGTGTTCGTCAATCACGACGTCGTGATCAGCTCGACGTCGATCAAGGAGCGTGCGCTGCGCGGCGAGTCGCTCGAGGGACTCTGTCCTCCGTTGGTAGCCGAGCGCCTCGCCCAGCGTCTCGCGCGGGGCGCTCCCCTCTGAGCAGCCCGTTTTCTCAATGCCGGAGACGCTCTCTATGAATTTCACCGCACCCGGTCCGGGGTCGTGGCTGCACGACGTAACACACTATCCCCAGGCCGTTCCGCGGCTTCATGCGAAGGCGATCGTCGACCACTTCGAGCGCGGGTTCGCCGACGCGCAGCCGGTCCACGGCTCCTCGCTGAATGCGCTCGCGTACCGTGAGGTGAACGGCTTCATCTACACGCAAGCGCATCCCGTCGGAGCACCGCTCGGCGCGAAGCCACCTCCACCTCCCGTCATGTGGCTGCTGCTACGGCTCCATCCCCAGATCCGGCAGCGAGCCAAGATCTCCCGCGAGCTCCTGCGCACGAAGGCATGGCGCGCCGACCTCGCGCGCTGGGACGCGGAGGTCAAGCCGCGGCACGTGAAGCGTTACCTGGCGCTCGTCGACGTGGACGTGAAGGCAGCGACCGACGAAGAGCTCGCGACGCACCTCAGCGAGTGCCACGCCGAGCTCGAGAAGGCGCTCTACACCCACGGTCGCTACACCACGCCGGCGCTGTTTCCCATCGCTCACTTCGCGGCGCGCGTGCAGCAGTGGACTGGCGCTTCGATACCGGAGGCGCTGCGTGACGTGCACGGCCAGTCGGCGATCTCCCGCGGGTCGATCCCCGAGCTCGATGCGGTCGTGAAGGCGATACGTGCGAGCGCCGACGCGCAGCGTGCGCTCGCCGGCACGGACGCCGGCGAGGTCCTCGCGACGCTGGAGGGGCGTACCGACGCCGTGGGCGAGGCGATGCGCGAGCTCCTTCGGCACGTCGGCTATCGGCTGGTGAGCGGCTACGACCTCAGCCAGCAGTTCGGTCGGGAGACGCCGCACGTCCTCGTCGACTCCATTCGCTCCGCGCTTTCGAAGGCAGCGAAGTCGTCGAAGACGAACGAGCCGCGAAAATCCGCGCTACGCGAGCGTGTTCCCGCCGAGCACCACGCGGAGTTCGACGAGCTTCTCGAGGAGGCGAACGTCATGAACCGCCTCCGCGACGAGCGCGCGCTCTACTGCGATATCTGGATCTCTGGAATCCTGCGGCGCGCGGTGCTCGAGGCCGGCCGCCGGCTCGTCGAACGCGGTGCGCTCTCGAAGCCCTCCGATCTCGTGGAAGCTACGATCGCCGAGATGACGGCGCTCCTCCGCAACGACGCGAAGGTTCCCTCCGCGGACGCACTCGCCGAGCGCGCACGGGTCCGCGCAGCGCTGAACGAGAAGGAGCCGCCGCCGTTCCTGGGCGCACCTCCCGGACCAATGCCGGCCCTCTCGCTCTACCCCGAGGCGCTCCGCGTCGTGCGACGGATCGAGGACGTGATCGTCAACGGTCTCTACATGGATGCGCTCCCCGACGAGGCCGCAGCCGACGCGGTCGTCATCCGCGGGCTGGGCGTGAGCAAGGGGACCTACGAGGGACGCGCGTGCGTCATTC
>JAYSXP010000083.1:0-6525 GCA_043717125.1 Polyangiaceae bacterium
AAGGGCGAGAGCGCG
Organism: Polyangiaceae bacterium; assembly: GCA_043717125.1. Classification (GTDB taxonomy): domain Bacteria; phylum Myxococcota_A; class Polyangia; order Polyangiales; family Polyangiaceae; genus Labilithrix. The sequence continues at coordinate 16 of JAYSXP010000083.1, forward strand.
CATGTCTACCGCGAGGGCTTTGGCTGCGGCTACGACGTGTACGTCTCGGAGCCGCTCGCGATCACGATGAAGCACCAGCTCCACGTCGGTCGAAAATCGTGCGAGGAGCCGCTGCCGAGCGTGCGCTGGAACCCGAGCGGCAGCGTCGACCTCGTCGATGGCGAGGGCAAGCCGCTCGAGTCGCAGGCGTCGGGGTCGCTTCTCGGATGGGGCGGTGGCTGCTGAGAAGCGGGCGGCGACCAGCGCGAAGGGCCCTTAACGGGGCGCGGGCCGGGCCGTCTAGATCCGACGGACACCCCCGAGGGCTCTTCATGAAAATTAGAACTTCGATCGTTGCTTCGTTGATGTCGTTGATGATCGCCGCGGCGGCTTGCAACGCGCCGGGCGCAGCCGAGTCACAGGACCCGTCGTCAAGCGGCACGGGCGCAGGGGCGCCCAGCGGCCCGGAGGCAACGGGAGACCGCGCTGGTGCGAGCGGCAACACTGGCACCGGCACCGGCACCGGCATCGGCACTGAGAACGGTACGGGCGCGGCGGTGAGCTACACCGGCTCCGACGCGGCGCGACTTGGCGTTCGTCTCGTCGATGCTCCGACGGACCAGGTCACCTCTATTTTCGTCACGGTCGCGAAGGTGGACGCGCTGCTCGCGACGGGATGGACCACCATCGTCGACCGCGAGCAAGGCGTGGATCTCCTCACGTTGCAGAACGGCCGATTCCTGGACCTCGGGACTGCTTCGCTACCGCCAGGTCGCGTCGGTCAGCTCCGGCTCGTCCTGGTGGCCGGCGGCGACCACCACGTCGTCACGCCCGACGGTGTGACACACGCCCTTTCAGTGCCATCGGGGGAGGCCTCGGGGATCAAGCTGGTCGGAGGCTTCGACGTACCCGCGTGCGGCACGGGACAGGTCACGATGGACTTCGACGGCAGCCGCTCGCTGCAAGTTCTCTCGATGGGCAAGAATGCCGGCCAGTGGAGCATGCGGCCGGTCATCCGGCTCAAGTCGGTGGCCACCCGAGGCGACTGCGCCGACGGCGGCGCAGATCTCGATGCCGGTCGCGAGACGTCGGCGCCCGCCGATCCGTGCGCTGACATCACGTGTACGGACACGGAGACCTGCGTCAACGGAAGCTGCCAGACTTCGATGTGAACGCAGAGGTTCGAGCAACCGGTGAGCGGCTCCGCGGTGCGAGCGTCCTGTCGCGCGTCACTCCGAGATGGCGAACGTGTAGTTTCGCGCCCGATTTCGAGTCGTACTGCATGCAGCCGCCGAGGCTCGTGACCTGGAACCAGAGCGACGGCTTGCCGGCGTGCGGCAGGTCCACCAGCGCCTCGATCTCCTGGCGATCGCTGCCCTTGGGACGCGCGGTGTCGAACGTGTGAGCGCCTTCGCGATCGATCTGCGCGAAGCCGGTGATGGTCCACACCGGGTTGCAGTGCTCGACGCGGCGGCACTGAGGCAAGCGCTCGCGCTCACCTCGAAGGTCTGCGGAGCGCCGCCGGTCTCGATGTAGAAGCCGGTGACGTTCCACGCCGGTCCACCACCGCCCACGTTGCCACGACATTGCGGGAGACGTTCGAGCGCGTAATCGACGCGGATGCCCTCGCCCGCCGCCTCACCGGTGACCGCGGTCTGGAAGTCGCTCGTCAGCCTGAGCGTCGCGGCGTCCGAGGTCTAATCCTGCTCGTCGCCGGCCGCGGCGTTGCTCGACGAGGACGTCGCGGACCAGCAGCCGGTCGTCGAAATCGCGCACGACGCGAAGAGAGCGCAGAGGACGACGAACGAAGAAGAGAATGAACGAACGAGGCGCATGGGGCAGATCTCCTGCCGCCAGCCAAGCAAGGTGCGAGCAATAAACACCGTTGCGCACATTTAGGCATGCGCCGCTCGAAAACCTCGTAAATGCCAGCGCTTCGCGCGGCCGCGCGGCGGATCGCGCTCGACTCAGAAGGTCCCTGCGATACCCGCAGCGCCGGCGGAGATCACCGGCGTAAAGGACGGCCCAAGCCCCGTCTGCTTTGGCGCGCTGCGACCGAGCGCGAGGCCGACACCAGCGAGCACGAGGCCCGCGCCGCCGGCAACGAATCCGATGGTCGACACAGTTGCCCAGCCGCGCGCGCCGTCGAGCGCGGCGTAGGCGGCCGGCGGGCACTTGCCGTCGCGGCAGCCCGCCTCGACATCGCTCTTCTTGCTCAAGGTGATCAGCCCGGCGGTGACCCCAACGCCCACCCCGACGACGGCGAGACCAAGGCCCGTCCACACGAGAGGGCTACGCGCTCCGGCGGTCTGCAGCTCCGCGGCTGGCGCGGCCGGCGGCGGCGGCGACGGCGCATCCTTGGCAAGCTCCGCGACGTCGAACGTCAACGACGCCGTCTGTCGCTCGACGAGGTCGATCTGTTTCTTCAGCTCGCCGCTCGCGAAGGCGGCGACGACAACGTGCGTTCCGGGGTTCAGGCGGCGCGGTACCTTCATCGCTGCGGCCGGTATGGGCTCGCCGTCGACCGAGAGCTGCGATGGTTCTTGGCCAGGCGGCGCGATGACCGCGATGTTGAGTGACGGAATTCGCTGCACGAGCTCCGTGGCCAGCTCCTGCGCCGCCGCGCGCGCATCGAGAAACGGCTGCGGCTCCTTGCTTGCCGCCGGAATGAGCTCGACGAAGAGGGCCGCGTCGCGCGCCTCGACGAGCTGTCCGAGCGACGCGTGCGCACGCGCAACGGCGAGCTTCGTCGTGGGCACCTTCATGATCGCGTCCGCGGCCTTGAAGGCCTCGAGCGCCCCAGCGAAATCGGAGCGGTCGCGGCGTTGCTTGCCCTGCTCGAACTGGGCGCGTGCAGTCTCCTTGTCGGCGGCAGACTGCGCCTCCGCGCTTCGCGGCGACGCGAGAGTCAGCGTGACGCCGGCGGCGATCGCAAAACGCGCCGAGACGCTAGAAGCCCGCTTCATCATCTCTTCTCTTGGCTCGCGGCGTGCGCTTCGGTGACGTGGGGGTCGAGACTACCGGCGCTGCTAGCGCAGAGGCGGCCGCGACGGGCGGCGACGAAGCGCGTACGTTCTCGCTTACAGCCGTCGCCGGTGTCGATCCCGATGCCGCCCCCGTCGGCGAAGCGACGTCCGCCGCCGCGGCCGCCGATTCAGCCGCGCTGCGCGGAGCTGCGGACGGTCCAGCGGCAGCGCCAGCGTCGCTCGCGGCTCGCGTGTGCCCCTCCGAGGCGCCGATGGTCGACGTGGCCGGCGGTGGCACCGCGGTTCCTTCGGCCGGCCGCACCTGATGGGCGCTGCGGGCTCGCAGCGAGAGCACGATCATCAACACGCCGAGTCCGCCCGCCGCGGCGCCCCCCACCGCGCCGAGCACCAACCAGGGCGGCGGCTTCCCCGGAGCGCCCGCCACGGGCGCCGAGAAAGCACCACGCGTCGACGCGTCGGGTGCGGCGTCGGGCGCTCTACCTGCTGGCGCCATGCCGTTGACCGAGAGAACGGCGGCGTTCTGGAGGATGTCGGTCGGCAGCGCGACGAGCTTCCCGTCATGCGAATGCGACCCTTCGCCGACGTCCAGATCGACGGGGATCATGAGCTCGGAGCGGACGCGACTTCGATTACCCGCTTCGGCGAGAGCGTTGACCACGAGCTTCTTGCGCGCGACGAGCTTCTCACCGAGCGTCCGTTGGACGAACGCCCCCACGTCGGCGTGGGTGGTGACCACGCCGAGCTTTCGCATCATGAGCTCGAGCGCCTCACCCATCTCCGCCGCCGTCTGGAAGCGCTGTGCGGGGTCGTGCGCGAGGGCCTTCGCTACCGCCGCTCGCAAGGACATCGGCAGCGTTGGAGGCAGCGGTGGGATAGGAGCTCCGCTCATCGCGAGCTGGAGCGTTGCGAGCTGTTCGGCCTCCTTGTAGGGGGGGCGACCCGCGAGCAGGTAATAGAGCACCGCGCCGAGCGCCCATATATCGCTGCGGCGGTCGACATGCTGTCCGAGCGCTTGCTCGCGCGGCATGTAGCTGACCTTGCCCTTCAGCGTTCCTGCGCTGGTCTGGTTCGTCGAGCGATCGCGGGCCTTCGCGACGCCGAAGTCGATCACCTTGGCGACCCCCGACGAGGAGAGCAGGATATTTTGCGGTGACATGTCGCGATGGACGACGTCCAGCAGCGCGCCGCTCTCGTCGCGCAGCTCGTGCGCGGCGTGCAGCCCGTGACAGGCATCGGCGAGGATGCGCAAGAGGACGCCGACCGGAATCCGCTGACCGAGCTTCTCGCAAGCGCGGGGAAGCTTCTGCAGAGGTTCCCCCTCGACGAGGTCCATCACGAGATAGGGGACGCCGGAGCACTCGCCGACATCGACCATGTGAACGACGTTGGGATGCTCGATGCGGGAGGCGATTCGCGCCTCGTCGAGGAACATCGATTTGAAGGACGGGTCGTCGGCGACGGTGGGAAGGATGGTCTTGACGGCGAACAGCCGCTCGAAGCCCATCTTGCCCTGCACGCGCGCTAGCCACACATTCGCCATGCCCCCGTGCGCGAGCACACAGAGAAGCTCATATCGATCGAGCCGCGTCCCCGGGTCGAGCGTGATGTGGTGCGCTGGCGGCGCCGAGCTCGACATCCCATGGTGATCGTACGACCTGGACGCACGCGCGACGAGTAATTCGCGCGCGAGCCTGCGCGGGAGGCGCCTGCCGCACATGCGCGCCCCCTTCGCCAGGGCGCGCGGCGCAAGCATGGTGGCGGGCGCGCCTCCTTGCCGAGTCTCCGTCGCGGTCTACTTCCCGATGTACGCGGGCGTCGTGGTCCCGCTGACGGTTCCCGTGACGGCGATTCGACCGCTCCCGCCCGACCCGCCCGGCATCCCGCCGCAGGTGCACGCGCCGCCGATGTCCCCCGTCGCACTGACGAGGTTCGCGCCGAGGGAGACGGCGGTCGCGCGAATCGAGATCGCTCCGCCCGCGCCGCCGCCACCTGCACCCATACCGCAGCCGCTCCCTCCACACGCCGCGCTGACCTGGACGCCGCTCGCACCAGGGCTGCCGTTTGCTTTGAGGCCGCCCGCGACGGTCACGGTCTGCGCTCGGATGGAAATGATGCCACCCCCGTTGCCGCCAGCCCCGGGGTAGGCGCCGTCCTCGTCGCCACTTCCCTCGCCGCCTGCGCCGCCGAAGAGCAACGCTACGCTCAGGTCGTCGACTCCCGCGACCATTCCTGCCGCGCCGCCGAGCTGCGGAGCAGCGCGACAAACGCCGCCCGCACCGTTGCTGCCGGCGGTGCCAGCGGTTCCGTGACCGCCGCCCGCGCCACCGCCGCAGTCCTGACCGTCCTGACTACCGCCTCCGCCTCCGCCGTTCGGGGCGTTGCTCACGAGCGCGGGCCCGTCCGCGGACTCGCCCGCGAATCCGTTCGCGGTGTCCGCGGTCGTGCACGCGTAACGCGCGCCGCCGGCGCATGCGGGTCCGTGGTTGTAGCCCTGGAATCCGCGTCCGGTCATGTTGATCGCGCCGGCGACTTGGACCGCGCCGCCCGCCTCGAAGACGAGGATCCCGCCTCTCGTTCCGTCCCACGGCGGGGCTGTGAGCGTCACGCCCGGTGCGACGGAAACCGTCGTGTGCTGCGGAACGCGTACCATTTGCGCGCGCGCTTTGCCCGTGCTGCTGAAGCCATGGGTCACGGCGCGCGCCATGGTGATCGTCGTCGACGCCGTGTCGACTTTCTCGATCGTTCCGAGCTCGTACGTACCAGCGGCGGGCCCTCTTGTTTGGTGGACGAGCACCAAATCGCCCGCGGCGAATCCTACCGTGGAGGCAACGCTCGCGACGCGAGTACCGGCGGCGATGGCGAGGCCGCCGGTGAGGACGCCGTCGATGACGGTGTCGGTCGTGATCGCGAGCGGTCCGTCGGCTCCGTTGCCCAGCGCCAGCAGTCGGCACGCGCCCGCCGCGCAGCTCTCGGTGCCCAGGCATGTGATTCCACATGCGCCGCAGCTCGTCGGGCTCGTCGTCGTGTCCGCGCAAGCGCCTTTGCAGCAGGAGGCGGTTCCACATGCCGTGCCGCAGGTCCCGCAGTTGTTTACGTCAGTGCTCAGCTCCACGCACGCCCCGCCGCAGCGCGTGGACGTGCCCGCGCAGTCCGACGGCGGCTGCGCTTCCGGACTGGCGTCGACGGCCGGCTCTACGTTCGCCACATCGGCGCAGTCATCGAGGCACTCGACCTTCTCATAGCCGCCTAGCCCAACAACCTGTGCGCACGCGGCGACCGCGACCGCGAATGTGACCGGCAGCGCGAGCCAGAGACGTCGTTGCATACGAGGTCATCTTAGCTTGTACCGGTCGCGATGCGCATGCCGGTTCCACCAGGATCGCGGGTCCTGGTCGGCGAGAGCACCGCCGACCATCTCGCCCTACAGCAAGAGGCGATAGCCGATCGCCAGACTGAGCGCGCCGGTGTTGGAGTCGCCGGTCGCCGTGTGATCGAGGCTGCCGTACTCGAAGAGCAGCTCGCCGATGAGCGCTCCCGGTCCGAG
>JAYSXP010000084.1:0-6517 GCA_043717125.1 Polyangiaceae bacterium
CTCCGGCCGTTTCCTACGAGGCGTCCTCATGCTGGCCTTCGCCGTAACCACCGTCACCTCCTTCGAGACGCTCTCTCCGCGCGAGTCGGACGTGCTCGACGGGATCAGCCGTGCGTTCTTCGCGGCCCTCGACCAGGATGGCAGTGACTTCGTGATCGGCGTGTGGGGCGCTCTCGCGATCGCGGCCGCGTGCGTGATCGCGTGCTGGCTCCGCAGAGACGCCCAGAGTGCGCAGCGCGAGCGGCGCGACCTCGAACAGCGACGCGAGCGGATCGCCTCGGAGGCGCCTCCGAGGCTCGAGCGCCGCCAGTGGGCGCGTATCCGCGCGAATGTCGGGATGAAGATCGTGAGTGCCGGCGACACCTCGCGGGCGCCCGCCCTCGTCCTGGCGACGCACGACGTCGGAGCTGGAGGTCTCGCGTTCTTCTCCGGCGAGGCTCTGCAGCGCGGGATGCGTCTGCGCCTCACGCTCGATCTCGGCGAACGAAGCCCACTCGCGGTTCGCGCCGTCGTCGTCCGGGCGAATCCGCCGTCTCGCGCGGGCGGCGCCTCGCTCGTCGCGGCGAAGTTCAGCGAGATCGACGCCGCGACGCGCGAGCGCCTGGTCGGGTGGGTCGCCGCCGAGCAGAGGCGCGAGATCGCCCACGCTCGTCGCGGCAGGCTCTGCGCTTGCTGCGAACGACCGCTCGCGGACGGTGCCGAGGACATGCACCCGACGTGCGCGGCTCGGGCCGAGCTCGATCAAGCGGCCTGAGCGGTTCGTCGCGCGCTCGCGCCCTACGCGAGCGGCAAGAGCCCCAGGGCCGACACGTGCCGGCCCACGGAGGTGTGCATGCCCTGCCTGATCGGCAAGGGTCAGGGTATGCCCGGCTGCTGACGAGCTCGAAGTTCGGTTGAACCCGTGGCAGGCAGTCCTGTCGGGCGGGTAGAATCGAGACCCCATGGACGCGAGCCCTCTCGAGGAGATTTACCGCGTGCTCGGACGCTCGGCCCTGGGCGAGTACGACGCCGTCGCGTCCGTCGTCGCGCTCTGTTCGGTCGTCGAGCGTCCCGGTGTCGTCTGTGGGCTCGTCCTTCTCGCGCCCGTGGGCGAGCAAAGCGTTTTTGGAAGCGAGAAGGCACGGCAAGAACAGGCTCTCCTCACGCGAGTCGCCAGCGTGACGGCCCCGAACCGGGCGTACCACACGCCTCACGACGGGCGCTGGGCGGAGCTGTTCGCAACTCTTCCTGCGGCACCATCGATGGCAGCGTGGGTCGCATGCGAGCCCGTGCCGACCGACGACGGCACGAGCGACGCGGCGATCGTCGTGGTTGGCGAGAGCGAGGCCAGTCGCGACGACACGCTCGTCGTGCTGCCGCCGCTAGCCCGCGCCCTTGCGGTGGTGCTCGCGCCCGAGCGGAACGCCGCGTCGATACGCCGCCTCACGCACGCGATGAACAACCTTCTCACGACCGTGATCGTCAACGTCGGGTACGTGTCGCAGCTCATCGAGGAGGAGGCGGGGAGGATGCCCCTCGCTGCCAGTCGGGACGACCTGGCTCAGGCCATGCGCCATGTGCTCGAGGCTTCGCACAAGATGGCGGTCCCGGTCGCGCAGATCGGGAAGCGCGCTCAGCCGCGCGGCGGCTCGCTCTGACCGCGGGTGAACGCGCTCAGGCGTGACCGTTGCCGCTCGAGGGTGGGTCGGAGCTCGGCGCAGGCGCGAGGCCGCGGAGCGTCGACGCATCGATCCCGTAGTCCTTGATGCGCTGGTACAGCGTGCTGCGCGGGATGCCGAGGCGTCGTGCGGCGGCCTCGACGCGGCCGTTCTCCGCGACCAGCGCTCCGTGGATGTGCTCGCGCTCGACTTCGGACAGCGTGCGGGCCGACAGCGGCGCAGCCTTCGAATTGGGCGCTGCCGTGGACGGCAATCGGCCGACCGACGGCGTGTCCAAGCCGAGGTCGGCCGCGCGGACCACGTCACCCGAGCGAAGGAGGAGCGACCGCTCGAGAACGTTCTTCAGCTCGCGGAGGTTGCCCGGCCAGTCGTGATCGAGGAGCACCTGCTTCGCGTCGAGAGCGAGCTCGACGTCGGTTGCGCCGAAGCTCGTGAGCATGTGGTAGGCGAGCGGAATGAGGTCGTCGCGCCGATCGCGGAGCGACGGCATCGTCACGGAGACGGTGCTGATCCGATAGTACAGGTCGATGCGGAACCGCTTCTGCGTGATCGCCGCGAGCAGGTCGTGGTGCGTCGCGCCGAGGAGACGCACGTCGACGGAGCGCTCTCGCACGTCACCCATGCGACGAAAGCGCTTCTCCTCCAGCACCTTCAGCAGCTTCGGTTGGACCTGGATGTCGACGTCGCCGATCTCGTCGAGGAAGAGGGTGCCGCCGTCGGCCACCTCGAGCAGCCCTTGCTTCGTGGCATGAGCTCCCGTGAACGCCCCACGTTCGTGACCGAACAGCTCCGTCTCGACGAGGTCCTTGGTGAGCCCCGCACAGTTGATGTCCACGAAGGGCGCCGTCCCGCGCGCCCCGATCGTGTGGAGGCGCCGCGCGAGGACGCTCTTGCCCGTACCCGTCTCGCCGAGGAGGAGCACCGAGCAGTCGACGTCACGGAGCTTGTCGACCTGCTCCTCGATGCGCTTCATTGCGTCGGAGCGCGCCTCGAAAGGAGTGAGAGCCGCGGGCTTCGGGAGGCCGGTGGACTTCGGGCGCGAGCCGGAGCGCTCGCGCTGTCGACGCTCCACCGCGGTGCGCACGAGGTTGCCGAGCGCGTCCATGTCGACGGGCTTCGTGAGGAAGTCCTCGGCGCCTTGCTTCACCGCCCGCACGGCGAGGTCGATGGTGCCATATCCCGTGACGATGAAGACGGGGACCTTCGCCTCGATGGGCTGCAAGCGGCGCAGGACCTCGAACGCATCACCGTCGGGGAGGCGGAGATCCGTGACCACGACGTCCGGCGTGTGCGCCGTGAACGCGCGCATCGCGGCGTCACATGTGTCGGCCTCGATCGGGGTGAAGCCGAGCAACCGGAGTGAGGCGCAGATGGCCGATCGCACATGCCCGTCGTCTTCGACGACGAGCACGCTGGCAGGCTTACCCTCCCATTTGACTGCTTTCCGCATTCCGTCGAGGGCAACAGTCCAACAGAGTTTCGCGTGGAACGGAAGGCAGAGGGCGTCGACTTAGCCGAAGCTTGGAGGACCCGCGGGTACGATGATGCAGAACGAGGTGGTGGTTCCCGGCGTCGAGGCAACCTCGAGTCGAGCGCCGTTCTCGCTGACGATCTGCTGAGCGATCGAGAGGCCGAGGCCCGTGCCGGATGGCTTGGTCGTGAAGAAAGGGTCGAAGATTCGCCCGAATATGTCGGGAGCGATCCCTGGGCCGTCGTCGATCACGTCGAAGCGGACCGAGGCAGGTACGGGCGGGTCGCTCTTTCGACCACCAAGCTCCTGCTCCGTGGATCTCGTCCGCCGGACGCGCAACATCACGCGCGTTGCCGTGCCGGTGGCGTCGAGCGCGTTGTGCAGCAGAATGACGAGCGCCTGGGCGATCTGTCGCTCGTCGACGTTCACGTCCGGTAGGTCGGGTTCGGCCTCGACCTGGAGCTCGTTGCCGCCGGGCACGCCGCGCAGCCGCGGCCCGAGCTGGGCGATCGCCGACGCCGCGATCACCCACGGGCGCTGCGGCGCTAGCTTCGGCACCGCCGGCCGGCCGAACTGGAGCGAGGTCGTGACCAGGCGCTCGATCCGCTCGACCATCTGCAGCATGAGTCGCACGTGCGGCATCGTCACGCCGACGTCGCGCAGCTCTTCGGCGAGCTCCTCGGCAATGGAACGCATCGCCGCGACGGGGTTCCGGACCTCGTGCGCGAACCCGGCGACCATCGTGCCCATCGCCGCGAGCCGTTCGAATCGGGCGCGCTCCGTCTCGCGCTGCTTCTCCTCGCGGACGTCACGAAAGATGAAGAAGAAGCCCACCCGGTCGTCCTTACTGTCGTCTCCACGGCTGACGGAGAGCTCGAGGTCGAGCTCGACTCCGTCGCGTGTGCGCAGCGGATAGGCGAGCGAGATGCGCGTCTCGTTGCCGAGGAGCTTGCTCGGACTCTTCCTCAGCCCGAGGACCTGCTCGACAGCGACGCCCGTGGCCTCGGGCGAGACCTCGAGGAGCTTGGCGGCCGAGCGATTGACGAACGTGATCACCCCTTCGTCGTCCGTCGTGACGATGCCGACCTCGACGCCGTCGAGGATGGCGTGGTCGAACCGCTGCTTGTCGACGAGCAGGCGGTAGAGCGAGTCGATCTCGGCGCGCGCGTTGGCCAGCGGGGTGACGTCGTGCTGGACGCCGGCCATCCACCGCGTTGCACGGCCGTGGACGAGGAGCGGAAACACCGTCAGCTCGTTCCAGAAGGGCGTTCCGTCCTTGCGGTAGTTGCGGAGGACGATTGTCGCTTGCGTGCGGCTGGCGATGGCGGCGCGCAGCTGCGCTACACCAGGCTGATCGTGATCGCTTCCCTGCAAGAAGCGACAGTTCGTCCCCACCACCTCGTCGCGCGTGTAGCCGGTCATGCGCTCGAACACCGGCGTGACGTGGACGAGCGGCGCGTCCTGGGTGTCGAGGTCGGCGACGGAGAGTCCCGTGATGCTGTGCTCGAGCGCCTGGTCGGCGAAGGAGGCTTCGAGTCGCGCCCTCCCTAGCTCGAGCAGGAGCGTCAGCCGTCGCCTGAGGTGGGCGCCGTTGTGCTCGGTGACGAGGATGCCGTCGTCGGCGTGCAGGAGCGCGAACACCGCCTCGGGGATCTCCGAGCCCGAAACGACGAGCAGCGGTAGCGACGCGAGGGACGGAGAGGCCCGGATGGCAGCGAGCTCGGTGACCGGCGACGAGCGGAGGTCGAACACGACGGCTGCCGGCGAGACCTGTTCGTCGACCGCATTCACGCGGACCCTCACGACGGCGGCGTTCGCTGTCTCGGACGTGATCTCGGGCGCCTCACCGACGACGAGCAGGGTAGGGAGGATGAAGCTCGATGCCGATGCGCGCGCCCCTGCCGGAGCCGTCATTGCGACTCGGTGGCCCGCGCGAGGACCTCGTAGAGGCGCTCTTCGGCCGTGCGCGCAGTGAGCTCGCTCGACGTGGGCGCAGGGGGCATGGAGACCGTCGCTCGGACGCGCTCCTCGGCGGTGAGCTGGCGCTGGAGCTCGCGCTCGAAGGCCTCGAGGAACGCGCTCAGCTCCGCGCCGGCGCGCTCGATCGCGTCGACGGCCGCGAACATCGAGGAGGAGAGGTTCTCGGCGCTCGGCGTCTCCGGCAAGAGCTCGCCGAGATAGCGCAGCACGCCCTGCTGTACGCCGAAGCTGCCGGGCGAGAGGTCGACGGTCAGCGCGTTCCGGAGCGACGTCCTCAGGGCCTCCACGACGGCGACGCCGTACGACGCAAGGAGCTCGCGAGATATTGCGCCGGTCCGGAGCTGGCGCTCGATGGTGGGCAGGTCGGGTCTCACGGTCCAGATCCAGCACGCGCCGTCGTTCGCAGGCTGGGCGATGAGCACGGTCTCGGGGACGAGGAGTCGCCCGAGCTGGGTGCACTCACGTGCGTTGCGGACGAGCGCCTGGCGGGCGGCCTCGCCGTCGGGGAATCGCGCACGGGTCGACGTTCGCACGGCGTGTCCGTGCGTGACGAGAGCGAGCACGCCGCGCTCGTCACACCCGGGGACGCTGGCGACCGCGAGCTCGAGCCCGCGGAGAGTCGCTCGTCCCGTGTGCGCGGGCCAGATGAAGCCAGTAGGAACGTCGGGCGAAGGGAGGATCGGACCGTCGACGTCCGCGACCTTCGGGATGGAATCGGCGCTGTTCGCGCTGACGACCTCCGGGGCGGCGCCCGTGGCGGGGGCCCCGCTCGTGCTCTCCTCGATGCGCGAGAGATCGATGCGCGAGAGATCGACGGCAGCCGCCGCAGCCGCTCCACGCGCGACGTCGTCCGTCGCCATCGTAGCGTTCGCCTCTTGCACGAGGAATGCGCTCTGCGCCTCCTCGAGCAGCATCTCGGCCGCCCACTCCGGATCGATCCGCTCCTTGGCGAGACGCGCAAGGACTTCGGACGCCTTCTCGGCGCGACGTACTTCGATGCGAAGCCCTTCCTTCTCGGAGCGGGCCTGGATGGCACGCGCCACGATACGTACGGCGCCTACGAAGGTGTCGACCACGCCTACGCCCTCGCTGGCGATACCCTCGACCACCGTGGCGTCTTCGCGTCCGAGTGCGCGGAGCAGAGCGCTGCCCGCGAGCGCACCCGGCTGGTCCTGCTTGTTCGCCTGGATGATGAGCGGGATCGGCACGCCGCGTTCGCGCGCGACCTCGTCGTAGAGCTCCAGGCCGGCGCGCGCCGTGGCGATCGACGACTCGCTGCTCTCGCACACGAAGACGACGACGTCCGCGGTCGAGAGAAGATGGCGCCTTCGCGGTGTGAGCACGACCTGGCCGGGCACGCTCACCACCTGACAGAGCAACGGGAAGCCGCAGACGACCCCTGCCATCA
>JAYSXP010000085.1:0-18367 GCA_043717125.1 Polyangiaceae bacterium
GTCGGCTTGTCGAGCCATGCCACGCCGTCTGCGCCTGCGGCTTCGACGTACTGGCGCGCGGCCCAGAGCACGAGGCCCCAGCCGTCGGTCTCGACGTTCGGGCCGTCCTGGTTCGTGTCGGCCTCTTCCTCGCCGGTGCCGTAGTAGCGAACGACGGAGATGCGGTAGGGCTGGTTGTTGACGTAGCTCTTGTACTTGCCCTGTTGCCCTGGGTTGATCTCGAAGGCGTTCAGGAAGAAATCGAGGGCCATGCGCGCCTCTTCGAGGTGGCCCATGCGCGCGAGCGCGACCACGCCATACGTGGCGTCACGGACCCAGCCCGTGTGCCACTCGCCGATCGGGAGGCTCGCGAGCATCATCCCGTGGTTTTTGCGCGTCGCCGTGTTCGCCTCGCGGACCTGGCCCATGCGGAGGACGGACTCGCTCTGGCGCCACAGCTTCTTCTCGTTGTCGCTGCAGAGGACGCCGTCGGGCGCGGGCTTGCGCCAGGCCTCGAACTCCTTCTTCGCGTCGTCGAGGACCTTGTCGGGCGTGCGCGCGGCAGCCCACGTGTGGATCGCGACGGCGGCCGCGTCGGCGTCGGCGGCGTTCTCGACGTACGAGGCCGCGAAGCCCATCCAGCCGTCCGGGCCGAGCTTCTTCTGGAAGCCAGCGGTGATGTCGCTGCCGCCGCAGTCGACCTTGTCGGCGAGGTCCTGGCCGCCGCTGCCCTTGTCGAAGACGCCCTGGCAGTCGGCGTGATCGACGCCGCCGATCGGCACGTAGACCATCGCGCCGCCGCCGGGGCCGGTCTCGACGATCGCCTTCGGGACGCCCACGGCCGCGCGCATCTGCTCGCCGTTCGCGTCGGGGTCGAGGCGACCGTTGCCCATGTGGAAGTTGAAGAGCGCGTAGCCGTCCGTCGCGCCGGGGGCGTGGAGGAGGCCGACGAGCACGTTCCGTTCGAGCCCGAACGGCGCGAAGTAGAACGACTCGGCCTTCTGGCCGCCGACGGTGGCGGGCGCGCGGATGATGTTCGTCTGGTCGACGTACTCGGGGCCTTCGCCTCCGGTGTCGTTCGAGAGCCAGCCTCCTGCCTTCACGCCGAAGAAAACGTCGAACGCGAGGTTCCGCCGGCCGACGCCCTCGCCCTCGGGCGGGAGCGCGGGAATTTTCGACGGCGCGACGTAGCGATACGGGTGCTCGAGGAACTGCGTGATGCGGTGCTTCTCTTCCGAGAAGACCTGGAAGCCGTGGCCGTTTCCCGTGGTCAGGTAGTGCCAGGTCCGAGACTCGGCGGCGTGCGCCTCACGACCGGAGGCGACGACACCGAGCGTGCCGAGCACGAGGCCGAGGCCGAAGGCGCGGACGAGAGAGCGCGGGCTGGACGAGAGCATCGAGGTCCTTCCGAGGCGGGCAGGGCCAGTAACTCAAGGCTGAGTCACGAGCGGCCCGCTTCGCTAGCACGGTGCGGTCCGCGCGCCACCTCCTACCGGCCACGGAGGGGGTCGTCGAGCGTCTCGAAAGCGTCACGCATAGGTGAGTGACGGTTTGCGTCGTGCACGGAGGCGGGAACGATGCCCGAGAGCTTCGCGCAGTCGGCTGGTCGGCAAGCGTACCTGCGTGCCCTCCGCAACCACGTCACGAGACCGAAGCGTGCGCAGTGCATGGATCGCCGTTGTGCGAAGGACACTCACAATGGAGACCCAAACGGACGCGGAGGCGCCGACGATCGTGGTCACGAGTTCCGGAATTGGTTAGCGTCGGAAAGCGAGGCTAATCGCCAAAGGAGACTGCATGAAGACGTTTGGTCGATCGATTGCTTTTACGGCCGTGCTCAGCGCGGCGGCCGCCGTGGCCACGGATGCGCGGGCGATGACGGCAAACGCCACGCCCGATGGTGACAGCCACCCTGCGGTCGTGGCCCTCCTGCACCTCCGCGCGCCGGGCATAGCTTCGATGTTCTGCAGCGGGGCCCTGCTCGACGCGTCCGTGTTGGTCACGGCGAGCCACTGTGCATCGTACGCGGCGACGTCGCTCGCGGCCGGCACCGTGCTCGTCAGCAACGATCCCAGGCTCACCAACGATCCCAACGGGCTCATCTCGCTCGCGTCACTCCAGCACTGGAGCGTCGTGTCCTCGATCGTCGTCAATCCCGAGTACAAGCCCGGGGTGGGTACCGATTCCTACCGAGAGGACGTCTCCGCAATGGTGGTCGCGCATCCGGCGGCTCTCGGTCGCCCGGGGGGCTTCGCGTTTCCCTCGCTTCCCTCGGCCGGTGTCCTCGATCGGTTGCAAAGCGCGGGTACCCTGCGCACGACGCAGATCCAGGTGATGGGCTACGGAACCGAGGCGGCTGAAAACGGTGCGGGTGGACATACCTTCGCCGACAGCAACGAACGGCGTTTCGCGGACATGTCGATCTCTTCGCTCAACCAGGAAGTGATCCACGAGGCCCAGAAGGTCAACAAGGGCTCGGCCGGTGCCTGTTACGGCGACTCCGGCGGTCCCACCTTCGCCACGATCAACGGCGTCTGGACCGTCCTCGGTGTCACGAGCACCGGTGACATCCCGTGCTGGGCCACGAACACCGCGGCGCGCATCGACCGCACGTCGGTGCTGGCGTTCCTCAACGGCGTGAACTGACCGCCGACTCGTCGCCAACCCGGTCGTCAGAAGAGATGGACCGGGCGCGACCGAGGCCGCGAGGCGCGCCGGGCTGTCGAGGATCGCGACTATCTTTCAATCTCCGTCGCTCCTCGCGTGCGGATTCTCAGTACGTCTGAAGGCAGTAGATTGGATAAGTCGCGGCGGCGTCGCAACTCGATGGCAAAATCTTCGACCGCCACGACTGGTCCTTCGCCGTCCAGTCGCCGACACTGCCGCTGAGTGCGCTCAGGCTCGCGAATCCGTCACAGTTGACCATTACCCCGCCGGGTCGAGGAAAGCCCGTCCACACGGTCTTCTTGGTGCCGAGCGGGGACAGCCCGAATTCATCGAGGCCGATCGCGGAGTCGAGGACTTCCGTTCGAAGGTCGGTCGCGCTTTGCGTGATCGTCACCCCATTCCGAAGGGCCCATCCCCGAGGGTTGCTCGTCAAGAGAGTCTCCAATTCGGTGACCGAGGTAGTGACGAGTTAGGCCCTGTACCGAGCGTTCATGCCGGACAAACCGGCGGCCAGCGCGAGCGCATCACACGTGGTATCCGCTCGACGCGGCTGATCGAAAGCTGCCGCAGGGGCGTTCAGACTGGCGCCGTACTCCTGCGACGACACGAACGCGCAAAATCGCGGAAAGCCCTCTGAAGCCTTACCGCACTGGGGTGGGCCAGGTGTTTGCGGCGCCCCGTCGACGCTCTGCGCATCCGCGAGCGGGTTGGTGCTTGCATCGCGGTTGGGCTCCGCATCGAGCTGGGGGAGACTCGCCATCGAATCGTTCGCGGGCGGGGTCGAAGGCGTCGCATCTTCGCGGTCGACGAGCGAGCGAGAAGGCTCGTAGTCGCCGACCGACAAAAGCGCTCCACAACCGCCCAGCAGCAGCATCAAAGATACCAAACCGATTTGTCGCACGAACATTAGGGCCTCTCCGTTCCTCTCCATGGGGGACGACGTTCGACCAAGTGCTTAGGAATTAGCCTGCCACTCATCCTCTGGTCCGTGGAGCAGCTCGAGCACGGGCGTCGCCCAAGGCAAGACGACGGACGACCGCATCGAGCTCGAAAAAACCGTGAGAAACACGAAGCCGATCGACGGCCGCCGGTGGCGGGTTGGGACGCGCTGACGTACCTCGAACGACAGACGTGAGGGACGTCGCGGTCTCATTGCGCCTTCGCGGTCACATCCCCGAGCCGAGGAACCGGGCAGCGCGGACCTCTTACCGCGATCGGACGGCGATGTTGTCGAAGCCGACATCGATGCCCGCCCCGCCGGCAGCACGGTAGGGACCGATCTCGAGCTCGAGCAAAGTCCCGGGCGTCAGTGGCGTCATGGAGTAGGTGAAGGGCAAGTCTTGGTCGACGGCAAGAGTAACGTCGGGTGGGGCGACCCTGAGCATCACCGTCGCCCAGCGACCGACCGGGAACACCGGCGCGCCTGGCCCGAGTCGAGACCCGCTGCGCGAGGGCACGAGCTTGCCGCCCTGGAAGGTCAGGACCAAGCGGTCCACGAGACCCCCCGAGTCGTTGAGAACGGCTACTTGTACAAGGTCGCAATCCTCGCAGCTGGTGATGATGTTGGCGTCAAAGCGCAGGTCGAGATCGGACGCGGAGGCTCCAAGTCGATGCCGGAGCCTCGCCTCGAAGACTGCTGGCGCGATCTGGAGTCCTTTCGCGCGTACGGCTTGTCGGGAGTTCCTTCCCGTCATGAATCCCCAAGCGGTGTCGGAGGAGTTGTCGCCCCATTTGTTTTTGACGTCCAGGAAGGTTGCTGCCGATTCGAAGTCGTCACAGAAATCTGCGGTCGCGCAGAGGTTGCCGCCATCGACCGTGGTCGTTGGTCCGTCGGAGAAGACCGACCCGTCGTCGGGGGTCCCCGACGCATCGGCGTGCGCGTCGGCTTCGCCACCGTGCGAGGCGCTCGGCACATATTCATCGAGGCTCAGGATGGCCCCACACCCCGTTAGGAATGCGGAGAACAGCGCGGCAATCTCACGGTTCCCGGTTTGCACTTGCCATCATGATAGCCGCGACGGATTCAACGGCGAGTGTCATCATCGAGCTGCCGCTTCCTGGACGGATACCCGATGTCACTACCGCTCATGGTCCTCGGCTGCGCGTGGGTCGCGCTCTCGATGGGAGCGCCCATCGCCTCAGCGAGCGACGCGGGTGTCCACGTAGACCACGCTCGCCGACAGCGTGAGATCGACGGATGCTCCGCGCGCTGCGCGCGCAACGACGGTGCCGTCCTCGGCGACCACTTCTGTGTTTCCTGGAACGCCGTCGATTCGCATGGTGCGCTCTCCTTCCTTCCAGCGCCAGAGCGCCACCACGACGCGGTCGCCGTCACGCAGTGCCACCGCCCGCTCCTCGGCGGCGTCGAGACCGAGCTGTGCGGTGACGTCACCGACGACGCGTAGCGAGCCAAAACGTTTCATCAATGTCCGGAGCGCTCCCGCCGCGGGCTTCTCGCTGCCATCGAGGCGAAAGACACCGAAGACCGACTCCTGGTTGATCCGCGGATCTTGCGGGTAGTCGTCGAGACCGTAGAGGACGATCACGGGGAGGCCCGCCTTCGCTGCCAGGAGCACCGACCGTACGAGATAGTGAGCCTGCGTGGCCTCGGGAACTCCACGCAGGCTCTCGACGACCTTGGCAAAATCTTCGTCCCCGAGGACTGCGCGACCCAACTTTATCAGCGCCACGTCGGCGCCGAAGATTCGCGCGATCTCTTCATCGGATGAGGGGATATCGGGGTTGGTCGGCCATCCGTTCTCGGTGATCCAGAGAGGGACGTGCGGCCCGCCCGCCGATTGCACGATCCCGTCGAGCGTTCGGGTCTGCGTCTCGAGGCTGCCTTGGAAGCGATCCTCGAATGCCGCAGTCTCGTGCTCCGGTGCATCCTTTGGATACTGGTAAGGGTGGAAGGCTACGCCGTCGACGAACGAGTTCAGATCGGGAGCCGCCGCGTAAACGGCTCGAAGGTAGTCAGGACCGATCTTGTAGAGCTCGATTCGCGGTACCGGCTGGGGCATCGAGAGCCCGCCCACGACGTACCGACACGAGGCGCATTCGAGGCGTCCGGCCTGCGCCGCCTGCTTGGCCATATCTGCATAGAGGGAGGCGCTGGCGTCGGGGCGAAAGAACCGGTAGCCCAGATTCTGCTCGTTCCAGAGCTCGTAGTCCTGGACGCGATCTTTGTAGCGAGCCGTGATCGCGGCGACGAAGCGCGCGTAGTCTGCGGGATCTTTCGGCGGGAAGAAGACCTCTGCGGCGTCGTCGAGCGGCAGCGCCGTGCCTGGCCCGTTTCCACGAATCTGCGGATACGCTGGGTTGCCGTAGCAAGCGACCGCAATGAGCCGGACCCCGGCGCGGGTGGCGTCGTCGACGACCGCGTCGAGCGCAGCGAAGTCGAACGCGAGAGGCTTCGGCTCGAGCTTGTGCCAGGTGAAGTTGATGCGCTCGAGCCGGATCCCGATCGACGCGAGCCGCGCAAGCTGGCCAGCTCTCTCCGTGCGAGCTGCGTCGTCGGTGCCCCAGACGAGCTGTTGGGCCATGCCGACGCGCTCCACGAGCGGCGGGCCGCGGTCTGGCTCGCCGAGCACTGGAAACGAACTGACGCGGTCCTTGGCGCGGGTGGTAGTGCACGACGCGCCGAGGACGAGAAAGCCGACGAGCAAGAGTCGACCCGCGGAGACGGTGAGCGATGACATGCGGCCACCTCAGGCAACCGGCGTTCCATGCCGAACCACCACAACCAACGGCAAGGCATCGAGTGCTCGGCGACACTCGCGCGAGCGTGCCGCTCGAATCAAAAGCGACCGGCCACGGAGAGGGTCTGGCCGCCCGGGCTCGGCGCCGTCACCAGCCAGAGCGTACCGCCTGCGACCAAGGAGACGGCGCCCGCGACGAAGCACGTCGAGCTCACGATGGCCCACGTCTTCGCCCTGTCGTAGTCGGCGCGGACGTCGTCGCGCGCGTAGATCTCGGGCGCGCACGGCCTCTGCCCGCTGCACTTCGCGTCGAGGTCGTCACGTGCCCCCATCGCGACGAAGCCGGTCACCATGCCGCCCACGATTGCCAGGCCTCCCGCGCCGAGGAGCACGTACGAGACCGGCGACCGCGATCCGCGACGCGCCGTTGCGACTCGATCGGGGCGGGCGCCGCTCGGTGACAAGGGCGCGACGACGGGGGCGTCCGCTGCCATGCCGAGATCGACTTGAGCCGTTTCGCCGTCCGCGACGTCCACGCTTTGAGGCGCGGCGTCGTACCCCGACGCCACGACGCGAAGGGTATGGCGGCCCGGGTTGACGGCGAGATCCGCAGGTACTTCGATCACCTTGCCGTCGACCTCGACCCGACCGCTTGCAGCCTTGGCCCGCGCCCAGCGAACGCGGAGCGTTCCTGCCTTCGCGCGCGCCGCGAGCGCGCGCTGCTCCGCAAAGGCGCGCTTCTCACCGGCGGCGAGCAGCGCGGCACCACGGTAGAGCTGCTCGGCCTCCACGTACTCGCCCTGGCGGAGCGCGCAATCGCCGAGGTTCAGGCGTGCACCGCTCGAAGGCTCGGCATCCTCGCTCACGCGAAACTTTGCGCATGCGAGCTCGTAGCTTCCCGACCTGAGCGCATCTCGACCGTCGCGAAACGCGGCGGACGCGACGGGGTTCGATGTGTCGGCGTGCGCTGCAGCCGCGGAGGCCGTGATGCCCAGAATCAGGAAAACGCAGAGACGCGCGCGCGTCGTTGGGTTGGGACTTCGCTGGCGGAGGGCTCGCCGCGAGCACGTGGATGCCGACGGCGGGAGATTCGCGGGGAGAGGGAGCGGCATCATGAGGTGAGGAAGGCGCAAGCAATTGGCAATCCGAGGACGAAGAGCCGCGCCCCGTTCAAGAGCGTGACCGGCGTGGTCTCACTGAGCCAAGCCTGTCTCGCGTCAACCCGCCCGTGACGACGCACGGGACGGGCTTGTTCTCGGAGCCAGGGTCGCGCGGGCCTTCATGAGAGTCACCTCGTCGGCCACGAGCGTAACCTCCCCGAAGACGAACACGGCATCGGCCAAGCGCACGTAAATACTACTTGAAACGGCCGATCGCCGGAACGGCGCGGGTCGTGGCAACCGGCGCGCAATGATCACGGGAACCCGTCGTCGTCCGCGCTCGGAGGCAGAGCAAGCGGAGCAGGCGGAGCAGGCGGAGCAGGCGGAGCAGGCGGAGCAAGCGCGTGGCGTCGCCGAGGCTTCGGCGACGGAGCGGCAGCGGCCTTCGTCGCGGCGTCGTGAATCGAGCGCGTCGTGCTCACGTACATGACGGCGTGCGGCTCACGGGCGGGTACCGCCTGCGTGGCTCCCGCCAGCGCCGATCGGCCTCGGTCAATCGTGTCGTGAATGACGTCGGGGAACAGCAAGAAGCTCCATACGGCCAGCGCAGCGACGCTGACGAGCAACGTCGCCGTGCCCCAGCCACCCGCGCCGCGAGCCGACCTCGCGCTCGGGCTCGCCAGAGACGGCGTCGCGTCCGCGGGTACCTCCATGGCACTCGCAAAGGCAAAGCCAAGCTCGCTCGAGCTCGCCGCGCCCGGCAAGCGGACCGTACCGCGCCGCGTGCATGGCTGGATGTCGTTCATTTCCCGTTCTCCTACTGCCGTGCGAGACGCCTTCGTCACGCTCGAAACCGAACTGCGCCTACCCTGTCTCGCGTCAGCGCAAGGCGCCGTTCGCCATGTCTGCAGACTTGCGGACGCTCTTGCCGAGCTGCCGATACGCCCCTGCGGCCACGAACATGATCGCGATGATGAGGAGGGCGTACTCGACCATCGTAGCGCCGCGTCCTCGGCGCAGAGCGAGGACCGATCGAGCGGGGGAGCGGCGGATGGTGCGGAGCATCCTTGCCCGCTTGCAGCCTTCGTACCCTGACGTCGATGTGCGAGCCGCAACGCGGCACGATGTGTGCTCCTCGATCGTTCATGAGCACACGGTCCCTCCTCGCATTGATCCTCCTGGCCGGCACCCTCGCCATCGTCGCCGCGGGTTGTGGTGAGGAATCACAACCGCCACTGCCACCTCTGCAGGCCGACGCGATCACTCAGCCCGATCTCGCGCTCGATCTTCCCGCGCTCGTGAGCACCCCGAACTTCGAGGCGAAGAAGAGCGTCCCCGAGCTCGAGGCCGTCGTCGGCTCCGTCCACACCGACGCGAACTTGCAGCCGCTACGCGACGCGCTCGCGCAGGCGGGCATCCCGGACGCGCAGCTCGATGGCCTCGTGCGCCCGGCGACCTACTACCTCTCGATGCAGGAGGGCGATCTCCACAAGAAGATGTTCGACGAAGGCCACGCGACGGTCGCTCTCGCGCAGGAGCAGACCATCGCCAAGATCAAGGCGGAAGCCGCGGCGCGCGGCGTCCCGATCGACTGGAACGAGATCGACCGCACGACCCACCTCCTGTCGCTCACCGGTGAGCGCAAGGAGGTGAAGTGATGAAACGCATCCTCTCGACCGTGCTCGGGCTCTTTCTCCTTCTCGGCGCAGCGCGCACGGCCAACGCCGCGCCGAGCTGCTCTCAGGTCGCAATCGAGTCACCTGGCGGCATCCGCGCCCTCTACTTCATGGCGCTGTGCGGGAGTCAGACGTCCGAGGTGCTCGCGACGGTGAGCTCGGGCGAAGGGCGCGTGTTCGCGCTCGCGCCCGATTTGGCCGCCGCGCTCGACATCGTCACGCCCCTCATGCACCGCGTCGACTACGTCTACGTGCGAGGCGGGGGCGCCCACAAGCCGACCGTCGTGATTCCGTTCACCAACGGCGTCGATGCGCTCCTCTTCAAGTCGAACGCGCGCTGGACGCAGGAGGGCGCCGAATCGCTCGCGTACTACTGGAACCGCGCGCCTTACGAGTTCATGCGGCGCGCTTCGGTGAAGCTCAACGACGCAGTGCTCATGGAGGGAAAAAACCTCTCGATCGGCATCAACATCTTCGGGCTCTACGTGCCCATCGCAACGCTACGAGGCGCTCTCGCGTACCCGTTCGGATTCGTCATGTACACCGAGCACCATGTCGCTGGAATGCGCAGCGATCAAGCCGGTGACATGAGCGGTTCGACGTACCGTGGTTACTACGGCGCAGGTGGGGCCATCCACGAGCTCGCGCACTACAACCACTACTACGCCGAAGGTCTGACGCCGTTCGCGTTCACCGGCGACTTCGGCTCCATCTCGCGCCGCAACTGCACGATCTTCTGGGTGGTGCCAGTACCGTTCTGCTTCAAGGATCGAGACGGCGTGTCGAACGCTTCGTACGTCAGCGACTACGCGCACAACGGAGAGATGCGCGTCCTCGAGGACTACGCCGACACGCTCTCCACGGCGATTGGTGTCACCCAGGAGTTTCGCAAGAGCGCGCAGTTCGCGTCCATGTATCCGTCCGGGAACCTCTTCGCGAACAGCGATCCGTTCGCGAAACAAAAGGCGGCGTTCATGACCAGCCACTTCACGTATTCGCCCGCCGGGCCGATGGACGCGGATCTCGACGGCGTACCCTTCGTGCCAGGCGCGACCGGCGACTGCAGCGACATCAACCCGGCATCGACGGGGACCTGCGGACAGACTGGCGTCGACGGCGGATCGTCGAGCGACGCTGGCGGCGACGCGGACGCCTCTTCGCCCGCCGGCGAACTGATTGCCGGCCCGTGCAGCCACGACGTGTGCTCGGCAGGCGAGCGCCAGGGGCAAGCCTGCAATGCATGCACAATGCAAGTATGCGCGCATGATCCGTACTGCTGCGACACGTACTGGGGGAACAGCTGCTTCGCGGCGGTCCAGACGTACTGCGGAAAGACGTGCGAATAGTCGCGACGAGCACGGCGCCGCGACGTGCCTTCCATGCCGTCGTCACGGCGGATGCAGCGAAGGAGCCCATTTACCGGTCTCGTGGTCGCGCTCGCGGGATGCGCTGCCGGCTCGCCGCCGCCGGGGTTCGAGGAGCCCGGGCTGGTCCTGGTCACCGCGGTCACGTTGCCGGAAGAACGCCAAGGCCGAGCTCGGAATTTCCTTCGACAACATCGTCGTCGACGAGGCGTCTCCTCCGCTACCATCCACCGCAGATGTCGACGGGAGTCACCAAGGTCAATGTTGCGCGCGTGACGGCGCCGTTCGTCGGCGCGTTCGAGCTGCGCGTCACGGAGGGGGCGGACGCTGGAAAGTCGCTGCTGCTCGACGACTCGTCGCCGCCGCGGGTCTATGTCGGGCGGAGCTCGACGTGTGAGCTTCGCCTCGACGATCCGAGCGTCTCGCGGCGTCATCTCGCCGTCGAGCTCCACGGCGACGAGCTCGTCGTCATCGACGTCGGATCCCGGAACCGCACGTCCTTCGGCGGGGTCCTAGGGAGAGAGGTGGTCCTGCGCGGCGGAGAGCGGATCGAGCTGGGCGGCACCGTGCTCGTCGTTCACCGCATCGCCGAAGCCGTCTCGCAGCCCTTTGGCGCTCTCTCGTCTTTTGGAAAAGTACGCGGTGTGAGCCGGGAGATGCAGCGCCTTTACCCGCTCTTTGCGCGGCTCGCGGCGTCGGGCGTGCCCGTGCTGATCGAAGGCGAAACGGGCACGGGAAAGGAGGTGCTCGCAGAGTCGCTCCACGAGCAGGGGCCGCGCGCGCGCGGGCCGTTCGTCGTGTTCGACTGCACGTCCGTCGCGCCTTCACTCCTTGAGTCGGAGCTCTTCGGCTACGAGCGAGGTGCGTTCACCGGCGCCGTCTCGGCGCGGGCCGGCGTCTTCGAGGAAGCGAACGGTGGCACCCTCTTCATCGACGAGATCGGCGATCTCGAGCTGTCGATGCAGGCCAAGCTTCTTCGCGCCGTGGAGCGCAGCGAGGTCCGGCGTGTCGGCTCCTCGAAGACGGTCCGCGTGGACATCCGCATCCTGTCGGCCACGCGTCGTGATCTCGACGCGATGGTCCAGGCCGGTCACTTTCGGGACGATCTCTACCACCGCCTTGCGGTCGCGCGCGTCGAGCTCCCGCCCCTTCGAAGGCGGCTCGGTGACATCGCGCCGCTCGTCGACTTCTTCTACCGACAGAGCGGGCACGACGCGGCGCACTTGCCGATGGCGCTGCTCGCGCGATGGGAAACCCAGGACTGGCCGGGGAACGTGCGCGAGCTGCGCAACTCGGTTCTCCGCTACGCCGAGCTTGGCGATGTCGCCGAGTGGAAGGCAAAGGCGCCGACGGGGGTCGACCCGCAGCATTCCGCGTCGCCCGGCGATGACGATCTGACGCGTGCCATCCGCGCGCTGCTCGCTCGCGGAATCCCGTTCGCTGCTGCGCGCGACAAGCTCATCGAGACCTTCGAGCGCGAGTTCCTCGACGACGTCATCCAGAAGAGCGGTGGCAACCTCACCAAGGCTGCCGAGGCCGGCGGCTTCTCGCGGCGGCATTTGCATCGCCTGCTCGGCAAGCGGCGCGCGTAGGCGAAAGCTGCCTCGACCCGCTTCGCGCAGGTAGTCACGCCGGTCGCGCTCGATCCACGCCGCGATTCGCATTCTTACCTTTGCAAGGTAGGCATGGAGCGTGCGGCACTCGAGGCGAAAGTGCTGGCGCTCGCGATTCAGTAGCGGTGGAAATGCAGCGTCAGAAGCGTCCTGCGAGAGAGACGGTCTGGCCTCCGGGGCTTGGTGCGGTGGCGAGCCAGAGCGTCCCGCCCGCGACGAGAGCGACGGCGCCGCCGATGAAACATGTCGTGCTCACGAGCGCCCACATCTTGGCTTTGTCGTAGTCGTCGTGGACGTCCGATCGCGCCCACACGTCTGGTGCGCACGGCTTCTGTCCGTTGCACTTCGAATCGAGATCGTCGCGCGCGCTACCGGCCACGAGGCCGGTGATGACACCGCCTGCGATCGCCGCTCCACCGACGCCCATCAGGACGTACGAAAACGGCGAGCGCGAGGTCCGGCGCGGAGCTGGCTGCGCGGGCTCCGAGCCGGCGACGGGCGCGACCTTCGTGGGCGTGGGAGCGAGATCGAGCTGCGCTGTGCTGCCGCCGGCGATGTCGACGCTCTGCGGAGCTTCGCCGAATCCGGAGGCGATGATGCGGACCGTGTGTCGCCCGGGATTGACCGCAAGGTCTCCGGGAACTTCGACGGCGTGACCGTCGACTTCTACCTGCCCCCCCGCGGGCTTCGCCTGCGACCACCGCAGGCGAAGCGTGCCGGCGAGCGCTCGAGCCGCCGCGGCGCGCTGCTCCGCAAACGTTCGCCTCTCCCCCTCGGAGAGCAGCGCCGCGCCCCGATAGAATGTCTCCGCTTCCACCAACTCCTTGCGCCGCAGCGCGCAGTCGCCGAGGTTGAGACGGGCGCCTCCCGAAGGCTCGGCTTCGTCGCTTGCCTTGAACCTCGCGCATGCGAGGTCGTAGTTTCCAAGCTTGAGAGCTTCACGCCCTTCGCGAAACGCCGCCGCGGCGACCGGATTGTCGGCGCGCGCAGCGCTGACGAAGAACAGGAGCGCGAGGGTCGAGGAGAGACAGAGAGGGGCTAATTTCATCGCTCGTCCATGTAGTCGGGTTTGGCGGCGTTCGAGCCTCCGCTCGGCGCATGCCCAGCCGAAGGCCGCGAGCTCGGGATCCGCCCGTTGCGCGGGCCTGGCGCGGTGGCGCTCGTCGTCGCGGAGGCGGCGGGGATCACCGACGAAGCGGCTGGCGCCGTCGCGGACGCCGGCGGTACGTTGGTCGCTTGGACCGCCGACGCCGACCCCGTCGGAGCGCTCGTCGTCGGTTCGGCTCTCGTGGCCAGGCGGCGCGCGCGGACCTTCCACGCGACGGCGGAAGAACCCCCGAGGACGAGCGCGATGGCGAGGCCGACCGCAAACAGCGGCGCTCGAGAGGGCGACGGTCCCGCCAAGACGTTCGTGGTCGCGGACGCCATCGTCGACGAGGAAGGCGCGGCGATGCCCGAGCGACTTTGCGCCGGGGGCGGCATCGAGAGGTAGCCACCGTTGGGCGGAATGCTCGGCTGGGCCGGAGGCGTCCGGAAATCCGATCCGCGGCCCGCTGCGAGGTGCGCGCCGCAGAGCGGAACCGTGCCCGGGGGAGCGGAGGAAGGCTCGCGAAGCGTCATGGGACCCAAGCATGTCGTCGGCAGAACGCCGTCACGGCAGGCCGCGAGCGCGTCGCGCATCGAATCCGCAGTCGCGAATCGATCCCGCGGCTCGAACGCGAGCGCGCGATCGAGGATGTTACCGAGAGACCCCGCGAGACCCATGCCGTACGTCGCTGCTGGCGGCAGGGGCTGAAGTGCCGCCATCGCGACCTCCTCGGACAGCGTCAACCCATCGCGCAGGCGGCGACCCACCATGAGCGACAGCCCACATGCAGCGATCGCCCAGAGATCGGTGCGAGGGCCGACGAGCTCCTTCCGCGCCCTGGCCTGCTCAGGAGCCATGTACGCGGGCGTACCGATGATGACGCCGCTCTGCGTTCCGCTCGAGCGGGGTCCCGATTCGAGCAGCAGGGCGATGCCGAAATCGAGAAGCTTTAGCGGCCCCTGTTTCGTGCGAAAGATGTTCGCCGGCTTGATGTCGCGGTGCACGAGCCCGACACCATGCGCGGCGCCCGTGATCTCGAGCAGCTCGATCATGAGATCGACGGCGGAGCGCATATCGAGCGGCGTCTCCTTGCCGTTGACGTGATTGTCGAGCGTGTAGCCGTCCAGGCGCTCCATCACGAGGAAAGGGCAGCCGTCGAGCGCGCGCCCGTCGTCGAGAACGCGCACCGCACCGTCGTGCGGTACTTTGTTGGCGAGATAGCCTTCACGCAGGAACCTGCGAACGAGAGACTCGTCGCGAGCGATCTCCGGCAGCAGCATCTTGATGGCCGTGCGGTGGCCGTTGCGGTGCGTCGCGGCGTAGACGACCGCCATTCCCCCGAGACCGAGCACCTCCTCGAGCGTCCACTTCTCCGCGATGCACTCGCCGAGCCGCGTCGTCGGGTCGAACTCCGCGTCTTCGACGTCGCTGGGAGATGGCGCAGGCATGAAGGTATCTCAGCGAGATTACACGACCTGCCCGGGTTCCAGCCAGCGAGCGTGAGGGAAAACATGCGCGCTACCGCCACTGCACCACCTTTCAGCTTGTTCATTGCGCGGCAGATTGCATCGATTGTCCGTCGCTCATCCTGCCGGCGCGAACCAAACGAGGCTGTGTAGCGTGCTCTCGAGACGCCACTCGAACGGGGCGCGCGGCGGCGACGCCGATCCCGACCTGCACGGCTGTGTGCGCGACATCGAGCGCGGCCATGAGCTCCGACTCGCTCGCTTCGCTCTCGATCTTCCGCATCCGTGCACGACGTAACCGCCTGGTCGACCCGCACGTCGGCGGCGGTCTGCGGCGCGAGCGGAAGCGAAGTCGCGCTCATCCCGGCGACGCGGTAGCAACCTCGGTAGGAAGCGTCCTGCGTGAGGAGTCTCTCACCACTCTCCGCGGGGTCGGTGACAGGGGTGCTGCACGCAAGCGCGAACGCTGCAAGATGCCGCGAGACGAGCTCGTCCCAGTGGGACCCTCGGAGGTCGTGGACGGGTTCAGCGCTCATCCATGAACTTCTCTTCCGGGAGCACCGCACGCGCCGGTTTTGCCGTGCCCTTGACGCTGGCTCGGGGAGTCGCGCGCCGCGCTGGCGGGCACGCGGATGATGCTGGCGACTCGAGCCGGAGGAACGTCGACGTCGGCCTCAGCGGTGCGGCGGGCGAGGGCTCGGATCGTAGGAGATGCGGACCCGTGCCGACCTCGTCGAGGAGACCCGGCTCGCCGCAGACTTCCTTGATGACCACGACCAGCGCCAGCGCCCAGATGGCGACGGCCCCGACGCAAGCGACGAAGTTCGCTACCTGGGAGGCCCCCTGTGTCGGGCGACGTTTGCACTTGCCTGCTGGCATGCGGTCGCTCATGCGTATTCGGTGCCACCGCGAACGCGCGAAAATTGCACACCGTTCGAAGGCGCGAACGGCGGGGTTCCCGCCCACTACGATCCAACGAGAGTAAGAGTCATGAACAAAACCCAATTTGTGCGCCATCGAGGCCCCTCTCCTTTCGCGCGCGCGCTCGGGATCATGCTGCTGCTGGGGTCATCGGGCTGCAGGGGCAACGAGCTCGCACGCATCCCGCTGACCAAGCCGGGTGAGTCGGGGAACGCGTCGTGGCAACCGAGCTCCGCCGCGACCGCCAGAGTCTGGGCGGACTATGAGGGAACGTGGAACGGGGTCGTCAACCTCTCGAAGGGTGGCGTGACCGCGAAGATCGACCCCGGACTTTCGTACGACGTCGAGCTGCTCGAGGGCACGACCGTCCTCTCGAGACAGACGTGCCAGACCGCGACCTGCGGATCGAGTGTCTGCGGGCGCTTCGACGTCGTGAAGGGACGAACGCGGGGTTCGTGCGAGTGCCAGATGACCTGCAAGGTCGTGGCTCCGCGCGCCGGCACCTACACGTTGCGAGCTTCCGTCGCGGATGCAGGCGGAAAAATCGACGGCGCTCGAGCGGCGATCGTCCTTCGTAAAAGCGCGCTTTGACGCTTCACGATTCGTCGTCACGTCAGCGCGCGCCGACCCGACACGCGCGGCCAGCGACGTTCCTAGCGTCGCTCACGAAGCGCGCATCGAGCGCACGGCGCGAGCGGCTTGCGCTCGAGCATGGTCGCGTGGGAACGATTCCAGTACATGCCACGCCTGTCATCGTCCATTCACACGCCACCCTATGCCGCGCGTTCGAGTCCCGCAAAGCGCCAGCGGCTTTCAGGGGAGAACGTGCCGCGTCTTCAGGTATGCGAGAAGGGCGGTCAGGTCGGCGGCAGACACCGCGCCTTTGTAGGCGACAACCTCCACGATGGAACCCGCGAGCCGCCCGACGTCGATTGTGGGGTAGCCGCCGATGAAGGCGAGCCCCGCAGGTGCAGAGGCCGAGACCGGTTTCGTGACGGTTTGAGGGCCGGCCAGGACCGTCACCGTGGTCCCCGCGCGAGACGCGCCGTAAATGCGGAAGACGCCATCGTTGAGGCCCGAATTTGCGGACGGGGTGATCGTGTTGTCGAAGAGGAAGGCGAAATTCGTCGGAGGGTTCGGACCGGTGGGCAGGTTGGCGAAGAGGGCGAGCGATGACGAGTCGATGGAGTCTTTTCTGTAAAGCGTGCCAAACGTTGCATTGGACTGCGCGTCGAGGGGATCGTTGATCCAGGCCGCAACGAAGAAGAGGCCGAAGTCACCGGCTGCCCAGTCGAGCGCGGGTGTGTCGGGGAGGCGCAAGCACTGGAGCGCAGTCTTGCTGAAGGTGATCGCGGACTCGCCATTCGGCCCACTCGCGGAAAGCTTTGGCGCCGCGCAGCCCATCGGGACCGCCGCCACGTGCGCGCTCGATGAGCGATCGCGCCACTCGAACGGCGCGTTCTGCACGTTGCGCGAAGCATCCAACCAGAGGACCAACCCCGGCAATGAGCTCGGCGAGAATGGACCGCTGTCTGTCGAGCTGTCACGGGCGTCGGAATCGCCAGCGGCGTCAGAAGGGGTCGCGGCGACATCGGAGACGTCGGAGTCGAGGACGGCACCGTCTCGAGCGTTGGCTGTCGGTTTGGACGGGTAGCTCTCGATGCCGAGCACCGCCGAACATGAAATCAGCAGCGGGCCAAGCACGAAAATCGCGCTTCTCGCATGACTCACGAAGACTCCCTTTCGCGGTGACTGACCGCGCGAACGGAGCTCTTCTTTTTGGAATTTTTGCCGGTTTTGAGGCACTTTTTTGCTCTTATCCAAAGCAGTTGCAAGGTTGTCACCAGGCGCCGCCGCCGTCTAGCCGCGCTGGACGAGGCCGCACGATTGGGGTCATGCCACTGCGCCGGCCGGTGTTGGGCGGACTCGACTCACTGGCTTGCCGAACCTGAGACGAGCGTGTCTCCAAGCGACGCCTTGGTCTCGTGTTTCGACCCGGGCTCTCGTGCATCAGGGCGGGCGCCGCGCGTGACCGCGGAACACCGCGTGCACGGGTGTCCGCCTGACATGAAACGTTCGACGGCTCATCGGGCGCGCCTGCTGGCAAGGTGGGTAGAGTTTGCGCTGGCGCTCGTACTGGTCGCATTGGCGCTCGGCGGCTGCGTGAGCGGCGCTCCCGCGTCGGACGACGGTACCCACGCCCGGCGCGAGTCCATCGCGGAGGGCGCATTCTTTCCGCTTCGCGTCGACCACGCGAAGATCATCGACGCGGAAGGCCGTCAGGTCATCCTGCGCGGCCTTCAGCACCATGCGCTGCAGGACGTGGGCTACGGGGGCCGCGAGGTCGAGGACGCCGACCATGCTCGCGTGGCCGCATGGGGGTTCTCCGTATGGCGGATGGCGATCTCGTGGAGTCGGCTCGAGCCGACGCGAGGAGTGTTCGATGACCGCTACGTCGACGAGGTGCGCCATCAGCTCGATCTCGCCTACGCCGCAGGGCTCGGCGTGATCCTCGAGTGGCACCAGGATCTCTGGGGACGGTGCGCGGTCGCTGCCGACGACCCCGACCGATCGTCGGCCAATGGCGCGCCTGACTGGACGTGTCCGAGCGGGTGGAAGCCGCGGCTGCTCGGGTCCTTTGCACTCTTCGATCGCTTGTGGAGCAACGAAGATGGCCTCCTCGACGCCTACGAGGTGGCGTTCGGTCACCTGGCGGAAGCGGTCGGCGCGCACCCCGCGGTCGTGGGATGGGAGCCCATGAACGAACCAGGAGGCGCGGTTTCGAGCTTCGAGACG
>JAYSXP010000086.1:0-6475 GCA_043717125.1 Polyangiaceae bacterium
GAGATCCACGGCGCGGTCGTGAAGTAGTCCTGCCCCTCGAACAGCATGTGCCCCCAGGTCGGGGTCGGCGGCGCGATTCCTCCACCGAGGAACGAAAGAACACTCTCGGCGAGGATCATCTGCGCGACCGATACCGTCGCGACGACGACGAGCGGTCCGGCGACGTTCGGCAGCACGTGGCGGAGCATGATCCGCGGTGTGCTCTGACCGAGCGCGCGCGAAGCCGTGACGAAGTCGAGGTTGCGGAGCTGCATCGTCTTCGCCCTGATGATTCGTGCAGTTCCGAGCCAACCTGTGAGGCCGAGGGTGAGCAAGATCGTCGTCGGTGTCGTGTGGTCGAGGGCGGCCGCGAGCGCCATCACGAGGAGCAGGAAGGGGAACGCCAGGCCGACGTCGACGATGCGCATCAGCGCGGCATCGAGCATCCGCCCCTCGAACCATCCGGCGACGATCCCGACGACCCCGCCGGTGGCCGTCGCGATCAGCGTCGCAGCGATGCCGATGAAGAGCGAGAGGCGCGCGCCCACCGCGAGCCGCACGAGCTCGTCGCGGAAGAGCCGGTCGGTTCCGAGCCAGAAGGTGGCGTTCGGCCCGACGGGAAGCTTGTCGGCCGAGATGCCGCGGACGAAGTCGCTCTCGTACGGATCGTGGCTCGAGAAGAGCGGGCCGAGGAGGGCGAAGAGCACGAGCGCGCCGACGATCGCGACGCCCACGGAGCCCGAACGGTTCTTCCGGAGAGCGCGGGCGATCACGGGACGTGCGGCAGGGACCGGGACGACGGCGCGCGGCACGACGGTCCGCCAGACTGCAGGAAAGAGGCCACGATCGACGCGAAAGCTTCGGGCTGTTCGTCGGGCGGGCAGCGCCCGCACTCGAGGACCTCGAAGCGACCCTTCAGGGCCCGCGCGAGGCGGCGCCCGTGCTCGACCGGGGCCATGCGGTCGTCGCGGCCCCACACGACGAGCGAGTCGGCCGTCACGCGCGGGAGCCGCGCCACGAGCGGCCGGGTGTCAGCCTTGGCGACGATCGTGGCGTGCGCGGCTTGACGGGCCGCCGGCGCGTTGAACGAAGCGAAGAACGCGTCGACCCGGCCCTCGGGCACCTCCGCGCACCCCGAATAGACGGATCCTTCGACGTAGGTCCGGAAGAGCGCATGACCCATGAGCTGGCGCCAGAGGACACCTCCGACGACCGGGACGCGACCCGCGCGGTCGAGGACGTGCTCGTCCGTCGGGTAGACGAGCGCGTCGACGAGGACGAGCTTGTGCACGAGCGCGGGGTGCCGCGCCGCGAGCGCCAGCGCGACGCCGCCGCCCATCGCGTGTCCGCCGACGTGGACGCGACCGAGCCCGAGGCCCGCGACCAGATCGGCGATCGAGTCCGCGAAGGCATCCCAGCCGTACGCAAAGCGCTGCGGGTCGGGCTTCTCGCTCGCGCCGAACCCTGGGAGGTCGGGCGCGATCACGCGAAAGTCGGGCGCGAGGTGAGCGAGCGCCCCGAGGAACGTCTCGTGGCTCGCGAGCCCGTCGTGCAGGAGCACGAGCGGCGGCCCCGAGCCGGCTTCGACGAAGCGGATGCGGGCAGCGCGCGCGGAGACGTCCCTGGCCAACATTTCGCGGGCGAATGTACCACGGAGCAGAATTTGGACGCCGAGCCTCTGCCCAAGCGAAGATCGCACCATCACTCACACGAGAGCGTCGCGTCCCCCGACAGCGTGACCCCGTGAGCCTCTCCATCGCGAATCACAGCCGCGTGATCTGCAAGCGCTCGCACACGCTCGAGCCATGACATTGTTTGTCATGGGTCCGATCTAAGGGTGCGAACACAGTTC
Organism: Polyangiaceae bacterium; assembly: GCA_043717125.1. Taxonomy (GTDB): domain Bacteria; phylum Myxococcota_A; class Polyangia; order Polyangiales; family Polyangiaceae; genus Labilithrix. The sequence continues at coordinate 1,832 of JAYSXP010000086.1, forward strand.
CATTATGGAAAGCGGCAATTATTTTGCGATCACTGCGTTGACCCGAATCTTTTGTTCGGAATACAGTCGCTCGCGTCGGACCTACGCCGTCGATCTCCATCAGTCTTCTGATGTGGATCGCCAGGCCGTCTCGCCGGTTCGTGTCGTCGGACACGGGTCAGAGCGAGGCATCTTCCGAAAATATTCGGAGTGAAAATGCACCCTCTCTCGCAAGGCGCCGCCGCCTTCGCGGGCGGGGCGCATTGCGGGAGTCGTTCGGTTTCGTGCCGAGCCGCGTCGTGAGGCGCGCTTAGCGAAGTCGAGTCGGGGGAAAGGTAGCTGGCTGTAGGACGTAGGTCCCAACCGCCAGCCGCCACGACGGACGTGTGTGCTCGACACGCGCCGTCACGGTCGTAGTTGCCGCTCGCAGCGCCTGGGAGAAAACATGGACCCGAAGAATTCAATCGTTGGGGATCTGATCGACGAGACGTCGCTGCCGGCCGGAGGGCCGACCTTCCCAATGGTAGAGGGTGCCCTCGCGCTCGACACCGCCGCGACCCCGACCGACGAGAAGGGCGTGACACGTGAACAGCGTCGCTCGCGCCGAAAGCGCGACGTGCGCGCTCGCACGATCAGCGTGAAGCGCATGACGAAGCGCGAGCTCGAGCTCGGTCGCATGCTCTACCCGGACGTCGAGGACGTCATCAAGCCGAAGCTGCGCGAGGACTGCGCGCAGGGCGAGCGCCCGTGCCCGTTCGTCTCCTGCAAGCATCACCTCTACCTCGACGTGTCGGCTCGCACCGGAGCTATCAAGCTGAATTTCCCGGACCTCGAGGTCTGGGAGATGACCGAGACCTGCGCGCTCGACGTCGCAGATCGTGGCGGTACGACGCTCGAAGAGGTCGGCGCGATCATGAACCTGACCCGCGAGCGCATTCGTCAGGTCGAGGTGAAGGGCCTCGCGAAGCTCGAGGCGCTCAAGGACATGTCCGCGCTCCGTGACTACGTCGACGAGGGGCCGGTCGGCAAGCGCCGCCTCCCCGTGCTCGCGAAGCCGGTCGCCAAGGAAGAGGAAGAGGACGAGGAGGACGCCGAGGAAGACTTCGACGCCGACGAGTTCGCCTCCGACGCCCTGGACGCAGAATGAATTTCCTGAAGCTCGGCATCTAGGTCGCGACTTTTCTTACGGTCTCCAAGCGTTTCTCCTGCAGACGACGGCCCGGGTCAGCCACCCGGGCCGTTGGACTTTTGAGGCTCCGCCCCTCGGCTTCGCCGAGCCTCCCCCAGGTGGGGCTCCGCCCCTCAGGCTTCGCCTGAGCCTCCCCGGGGCGCGACCTGGCCGGCGTGATTCGCCTGCGGCGAACGGCGCCGCAGACGGCGCCGCATTCCACGCCTGGGTGGCGCGAGGCTGTGAGCTTCCGCTTGTCAGGTCTCGAGAGCGCTCGCTGGCGGGCTGCTCAATAGAAACGGCGTGGCTTGTCATGGATGCCTGCGTGCATTGACCACGCAGCGTCGGGTCACTAGACCGGCGCGCATGCCCATCCGGACCGCGCTTCTCTCTGTTTCCGACAAGACCGGCCTCATGGGCTTTGCGGCCGCGCTCGCGAAGCGCGGGGTGACGATTCTGTCGAGCGGCGGCACCGCCAAGGCGCTCTCGGCCGAGGGCATTCCGGTCGAGACCGTCGAGAGCTACACGGGCTCGCCCGAGGTCATGGGCGGTCGTGTGAAGACGCTCCATCCCCGGGTCCACGGCGGGATCCTCGCGCGGGCCGGCACGGATGATCAGGACCTCGCGCGCATCGGCGGAAGGCTCATCGACCTCGTGGTCGTGAACCTCTATCCGTTCGAGAAAGTCGCGGAGAATCCGACGGCTGGCTACGAGGAGCTGATCGAGAACATCGACATCGGCGGACCCTCGATGGTGCGCTCCGCGGCGAAGAACCACGCGAGGGTCACGATCGTCTGCGACCCGAGCGACTACGACAAGGTGCTCGCCGAGCTCGAGACCTCGGGTGAGGTGTCGGCCGCGACGCGCCGCGAGCTCGCGGCCAAGGCGTTCTCGCACACGGCCGCGTACGACGCGGCGATCAGCGGCGTCCTCTCGGGGCCGCGCGCGCAGGATCCGGACGGCACGGTGGGCGCGAGCCCGTACCCGAAGTACCTCACGCTGCCGTTCGAGCGGGCCTACGGCCTGCGCTACGGCGAGAACCCTCACCAGTCGGGCGCGTTCTACGTCGAGCGGGGCGCGGCGGCGGGGACGATCGCCCGTGCCGAGAGCCTCGGCGCAGGTGGCAAGGAGCTGTCGTTCAACAACCTCGTGGACGTCGACGCGGCGCTCGAGGCGGTGCGCGAGTTCAACGGCCCGGCGGCGGTCGTCGTGAAGCACACCAATCCTTGCGGCGTCGCCTGCTCGGCCTCGCTCGCCAACGCGTACCTCACGGCTCGCGACGCCGACGCGCTCAGCGCCTTCGGCGGCATCGTGGCGCTGAACCGCGAGGTCGACGAGGCCACGGCGAAGCTCCTCGCCGAGACGTTCCTCGAGTGCGTGGTCGCTCCCGCGTTCAGCAAGGGCGCGCTCGACGTGCTCCGCGCGAAGAAGAACTTGCGCCTCCTCGCCACCGGCGAATGGCTCTCTGCCGATCACGCCGCGCTGCAATACAAGCGTGTCGGTGGTGGTCTCGTCGTCCAAGCACGTGACGCGTCGGCCGACGGCGAGGTCGCGAACGGCAAGGTCGTCACCAAGCGCGCGCCCACGGCGGAGGAGGTCAAATCCCTCGATTTCGCGTGGCGCGTCTGCAAGCACGTCAAATCGAACGCGATCGTCCTCGCGAAGGGCGAGCGCACGGTCGGCGTCGGCGCCGGTCAGATGTCACGCGTCATCTCGGTGCAGATTGCATGCGAGAAGGCGGGTGTAGAATCGAAGGGAAGTGTGCTTGCCAGCGACGCTTTCTTCCCGTTCCCCGATGGCCTCGAGCTCGCCGCGAAGAACGGAATCACCGCTGTCGCGCAGCCCGGTGGCAGCGTGAAAGACCCCGACGTGATCGCCGCCGCGGACGCGCTCGGCGTCGCGATGATCATGACGGGTTTCCGTCACTTTCGGCACTAGCCTCGCCGTCACGAAGCGCCGGAAAAAAAGGCGCTGCGTGGCCACGTGAGCGGCGCGAACCGAGCCGCCTCGACCCGCAGGTCAGACCGACGGCGGGTCTCGAGTATCCACTTATTTGGCCCTGCCCACCCGGTTCTGGCATTCCTGGCGCATGGCAGGAATGAGCGAGACGTGCACGGTGTGCGGGCGGGGCTTCGACGTTCAGTTTCGCTACCAGATGGAAGAGAAGGACAACGCGTTCTCCTTTTTCTGTTCGCAGGCTTGTCACGGCAAGAGCCTCCGCGGTGAAGCGGCGGGCGGCGTCGTCTGCGATTGCTGCAACAAGCGCTTCACCGTCGAGCTCGTCTCGCAGGTCGTGCGCATCAAGGGCGAAGCGCGCTACGCGTGCTCGGAAGGGTGTCGCGGGCAGCTGCTCCAGGAAGCCGGCGGGATCCGGCTAGGCGCGATGAATGCACCTGCGCCCGCCCCAGCCGTGGCGACGCCCGCGCCCGCGTCGGTTCGTCTGCCGTCGGCGCCCACGATGTCGACGCTCGCGCCCACGCCCGCGCCGATGCCGGTTGCGGAGAGCGCGCCCGATTCCGGGCCGCGCGTCACGCATGTCGAGCGCAAGCTCGCGGCGCCGAAGAAGCTCGCCGTGTTCAACCACAAGGGCGGAACCGGCAAGACGACCACGACGGTCAGCATCGCCGCCGGGCTCGCGATGAAGGGCTACAAGGTCCTCCTCGTCGACACCGACTCGCAGGGCAACGTCGGCGTCTCCCTCGGCGTGAAGGCCGAGCGCACGCTCTATCACTGCCTCGTCATGGGCCTCAAGCCGCAGGACATTGCGGTGAAGGTTCGCGAGAACCTCGACCTCGTCCCCTCGAACGAGACCCTCGCCGCTGCCGAGCTCTACCTCGCCGGCCGCCAGAACCGCGACCGCATCCTCAAGGACCGTCTCGCGTCGGCGCTCAGCCACTACGACGTCATCATCCTCGACTGCTCGCCGTCGCTCTCGCTCCTCAACCAGAATGCGCTCGTCTTCGCCGACGGGATCCTGGTCCCGGTCGCGTGTGACTTCCTCTCGTTGGTCGGTGTTCGCCAGGTCATCAAGACCGTGAAGAACGTCAACGCGCTGCTTCACCACCCCGTGCAGATCTACGGCGTGCTCCCGACCTTCTACGATTCGCGCGCACGCATCTGTCGCGACGCGTGGGGCACGATGAAGGAGCACTTCGGTGACCGCTGCTTTCAGCCGGTCCGTGCAACGACGAAGATCAAGGAAGCCCCCGCGCAGGGCAAGACGATCTTCGAGTACGCGCCCGAGTCGAACGCCGCGGTCGACTACGCGCGCGTCGTCGACCGCCTCATCACCGGGCATGTCGCCGAGGCCGGCGACGATGGTGAGACCGAGGCCGACGACACCCAGGCGATGACCGGCTGAGCGACCACCGGGAGCTCGTGCCGCGTGATTCACGCGGCCTGAGCGACCTTCGGGAGCCCGCTCACGAACCCAACAAGACTTCAGATTCGAGGAGAAATACAGATGGCAGCGCGAGACGATGACGGTGCGGGACTCG
>JAYSXP010000087.1:0-6459 GCA_043717125.1 Polyangiaceae bacterium
CCACGCGCGCGTGGCCGCGAGCCCGGGCGAGCGCTGGCGGTCGGCGAGCTTGAAGCCGACGACGGTGCTGAGGCCCACGCTGGCGCAGGCAGCGAGCAGGAGCCAGACGGCTTTCTTGCTCGGGGGCTTCGTCAGGGCGGAAGCGGACGCTGAGCCACCTGGAGCTCGTGTCGTGTGAGTCACACGACCGGAGGGCGAAGGCGATGCGGAAGAAGAAGGAGAAGAAGAAGAAGAAGAAGAAGAAGAAGAAGAAGAAGAAGAAGAAGAAGAAGAAGAAGAAGAACGAGGCGCTGCAGGAGCCGAGACCACGACGGAGTCGGCAATGGGAGCCGCCGCGACTGGAGGTCCGGCCGCGGATGCCGACGCCGATGCCGACGCCGACGGCGCGGCCGCGGCGGCATGCGCCGCGGCCTCGTTCGACTCGCGAACGCGCGTCTCGCTGATGCGAGAAGCGGCGGCGTCGAGGACCGCTGCGGCAACGCGCTCGGCGAGCGCCGGCGTGTAGTCGAAGTCGTCGCCGGCGCGACCCATGAACCGGGCAACGCTCTCGAGCTCGTGCCGCGCATCGCGGCAGAAGTCGCAGGTCGCGACGTGCTCCTTCAGCGACTCGGAGGCCGTGCCCTCGAGCAGCCCGACGATGTCTTCCTCGAACCGCAGACAGGTCGTGTGGCTCATCGCTTCTTCTCCTCCTGAATCAGCTGTGTAACTCCGCGCGCGATCCGTCCCCGCGCGGTTGCGAGATCGATCCCGCAAGCCTCTGCGATCTGCGCAGCATCGAGCCCGCCGATCAGGTGAAGGACGACCGCTTCGCGCTCCGTCGGCTTCAGCTTGCCGAGCGCCGCGCGTGCGAGGCCGGGCTCGCGCGCCGCAGTGACCTTTTCCTTGGGCTCACCCCACCCCGCGGTGCGTACAGGCAGCTTCGACAGCTGGATGGCGCACGCGGCACGCGCGATACCCATCACGACCGCACGCGCGTCCTCGCCGTCCTCGAACTTGGCGATGCCGACCTCGCGCGCGATGCGCTCGAGCGCCAGCTCGGCGGCGGCGGCGTCCCCGAGCAGCGCCATGCACACGCGTGCGACGACGACGCCGTGCTCGCGCATCACCGCGCTACCGCGGGGCTCCTCTGTTCGATCGCCCGCGCCCATTCCTGCGATGACACCCCTGGCGTGCGTCCACATGACAGCCGGTTTGAACGCCTGGGCGAAGCAAAAGTTTTGCGGTTTCTACGGAATCGCTGGAGGAGCCACGATGCCCTACGTGTCTCACCCGCCCGTGCGGCCAGGCGGCGGACGGCCGCCGAACGGCAGGCGGGTCTGCTCCATTGCCCCGGGCACCTTCTCGGCCTCGGCGTCGAGCATCACGCGTTCACGCTCGAGATCGGCCTCGAGGACGTCCTGGTTGTCGTACGCGAACGCTAGAGCGCAGAGAACCTTCGCGGGCCCGATCGTCGGATAGCGCTTCACGAGCGTCTCGACGCTGACGCCTTTGCGGTGCCATGCCCAGAGCCGTCGAATGGGCACCTTCGTACCGCGAACGATCGGGCTGCCAGCGAGGAGATCGGGGCGAGCTTCGACATGCGGGTAGTGGACACGGATGGGCGGGAGATCACTCACCCCCCGAGAGAAGCCGAGGTGCCGCCGACAGGCAACAAACACGGGCAAACCATCACGCGATCCGGGCGATGGAAAGTCAACGGGAGCGAGGTCGCGTGAACCGCGTCCTCACTCCCGCTGGGTGGCCCCCCTTTGCGTTTGACTGGGCAGGGTGGTGGTCGGTCGTTCCGTCCGGGCGCGCTCCTCCGTGCGGGAGAGGCGCAGGACAGAGCTCCCGTCACTCGGTCGCTCCCTCCTTCGGGTCGACGCTCTTCGGCGGCGAAACGTTGGCGTTGCGAGGACCGCGACCGCGCCGGACGTGCGGGGCTACGCCGCCCTTGCGTCCCGCGTTGCGTGCTTCGTCGCTCGAGAACTGGTGAGCAGTACCCGCCGCGTGCGCCGCTTTGCCGCCCTTGCTTGCGATTTCGCTGACCTTGGACCGATCCATGGCTGCGAACCCGCGCGGACGGCGGGGTTTCTGGGGTTCAGAGGTGGCGTCGGGCTTGTCCGAGACCTCGGTGGTTGGCTGGGTCGAGGGATCGAGAGGATTCATGGTGCGTTTGCTCCTGATGAGGGCGGATCGACACGCTTCCCCCGCAATTGAGCCGCCGCGAAGACCGATTTACCGGTTTCCTCGGAGGCTCGAGGGAGAGACGCACGAGACGTCCACATTGTTCCGATGCGGCTGGGCCACATCACGTCGCGGTCGTTGTGATTGAGGTTGATTAGTTGAGGACGCGCTGCGAGAGATGACGGACCGCCTCGGCGGTGCCGCGCTCGATCTGAGCCCTGGCCTCGGACGCACTCACCGCGTCGTCGACGAGGATCCCGAGCTCGCCGTCTTTCGAGAAGAAGCCGCCCGCCAGGCCGACGCCGTCCTTCTCAAAAGAAAGGGACTGGACGGGGAGCTCGAAGATCCGTCCACCGACGACCACCCGGACGAAGCCGAGCAGACGGGCGCGATCAAGGGCGAGCGAATCGCCGTTTTTTTGGGCTCCGTTTTGCATGACTCATAAGGTAAGAACGATTCCAGACTGCGCAAGCGGAGATTCCGCAGTCATTCCGCTGAATTTTGCTACAGCTCCGCCCGGCCGCCGCTCCTCCGCGCCGCTGGCGGCGGGGGTAGAACAGCGCCGGCCACCTCCAAGGGTACGTCCCACGGGCGCGTAGGGTTTCGGCGATTCGTGCGTCCCGGAGCCGTGTATCCTCGGCAGCCCGCGCGCAAGGGATCGCCGCAGAGGAGGAGAGAGAACCAACGTGCAGGCACCGAATCCCCTCCGTCGTGGGCTCGTCGAGGATCGGACGGGCGACGCATGTGCCGTCGTTATCTTTGGAGCGTCGGGCGACCTGACGCGCCGCAAGCTGATGCCCGCGCTCTACAACCTCGCCGTGAGCCGATCGCTCCCGAGCGGCTTTGCGGTCGTCGGCGTCGCGCGGCGAGAAAAGACGCACGAGGCGTTCCGCGCCGAGATGAAGGAGGGCGTGAGTTCGTTCTCGCGTCGCAAGCCGATCGATCCCGCGCTTTGGCAGGATTTCGAGCGCGGCATCAGCTACGTGGCGGGAACCTTCGAGAACCCGAAGACGTACGGCGACCTCCGCACGCACCTCGAGCAGCTCGACACCGAGCGCGGGACGGCAAAAAACCGCCTCTTCTATCTCGCGGTGCCCCCGGCCGAGTTCGGCGTGATCATGAAGAACCTGAAGGAGGCCGGCCTCGTCGCGCCTCCGAGTGCGCCGAATTCGGGCGCGCCGTGGACCCGCGTGATCATCGAGAAGCCGTTCGGCCACGACCTCGAGAGCGCGAAGGTCCTGAACGACACCGTCGGCCAGACCTTCGACGAGTCGCAGGTCTTCCGCATCGATCATTACCTCGGCAAGGAGACGGTCCAGAACCTCCTCGTCTTCCGCTTCGCCAACAGCCTCTTCGAACCGCTCTGGAACCGCGAGCACGTCGACCACGTGCAGATCACCGTCGCCGAGGAGATCGGCGTCGAGGGTCGCGGCAAGTTCTACGAGCAGACCGGCGTGACGAAGGACATCGTCGAGAACCACCTGATGCAGCTGCTCTGCCTCACGGCGATGGAGCCGCCCATTTCGCTCGCCGCCGATGCGGTGCGCGACGAGAAGGTGAAGGTGCTGCGCTCGCTTCGGCCGATGGAGCGCTCGATGGTCCAGGAGAACGTCGTACGCGGGCAGTACGCGCGCGGTTACGTGAAGGGCGATGAGGTCCCCGCCTATCGCGAGGAGCCGGACGTCGCAAAGGACTCCCGTATCGACACGTACGTCGCGATGCGCGTCCACGTGGACAACTGGCGTTGGGGCGGAGTGCCCTTCTACGTCCGCGCCGGCAAGCGCCTCGCGCGCCGCGTGACCGAGATCGCGATCCAGTTCAAGAAGGTGCCGCACGGCCTGTTCCGCGCGCCCGACGGCGGCATCTCGCCGAATGTGCTGACGATGCGCATCCAGCCCGACGAGGGCATCGCGCTTCGCTTCACGACGAAGGAGCCGGGGCAAGCGACCATCCTTCGCGACGTCGCCATGGATTTTCGGTACGGGGCGGCCTTTGGCTCGAACACGCCGGAGGCCTACGAGCGGCTCCTCCTCGACTCGATGCGCGGCGAAGCGACGCTCTTCACGCGTCGCGACGAGGTCGAGGAGCAGTGGTCGTACATCGACAACGTCTTCGACGCGTGGCGCGCCGAGGCGAACGCCCCTCCCCCGCTCTACGCGGCTGGAACGTGGGGCCCCGAGCAAGCCGACGATCTGCTCGCCCGCGATGGGCGGCGCTGGAGGAGGCCGTGAGCGCCGGCAGCGCGACCCAGCTGATCGCGCGGCTGGAGAAGGAGCTGCGCGACCTGTGGAGCCCCTCCACGGATCCGTCGTCGATCCCGATGTCGCGCGTCTGCACGATGAACATCGAGGTGGTCGCGGGCTCGCACGATCTCCTCGAGCGTTACACGCCCGTCATCGACGAGGTGACGTCCTTCATTCCGTCGCGCGTCATCCTCGCATCGATGGAGCCCGACTCCGCCGGCGACGAGATCACCGGCAGCGCGACCGCGGTGTGCTCCATCGAGGGCGGCCACAAGATCTGCTCCGAACGGATCACACTCCGCGCCACGGGCAACGCCTGCGCGCGCTCTGCGAGCGCAATCGAGGCGTTCCTCGTGCCCGAGATCCCGACTGCGCTCGTCTGGCTCGGACGCGTTCACATCGACGACCCCGTCTTCCAGGATCTCGCGAATGACGCACACCGCATCATCCTCGACAGCATGTACACGTCGCTTGCGTCGCTGCTCCACGTCGTGTCGTGGGCGCGCACGCAGGCGAATGCTCCAGAGATCTCCGACATGGCGTGGACGCGGCTCGCCTCGTGGCAGGAAATGACGGCGCGTTTCTTCGACAACCCGGACACGCGACACCTCGCCTCGACGATCACGAAGATCACGCTCAGGCAGGCCTCCGAACCGGGAGCGCGTCTCGGGTCCGAGCCCGCGCTCTTTCTCGGCTGGCTCGCCACGCGCCTCGACTGGAAGACGTCGCGCCTCGGCGGAAAGGTGCGCTTCAAGAGGCCCGACGGTGGCACCGTCAACATCGATCTCGGCTCGGTTCCACTGCCATTGGGCATCGCCCCACAGACACTCGCCGCCGTCATCCTCGAGGCCGAATCGGGTGGGGCGACGATGACGGGCTCGATCGAGCGCGAGCTGGGGAGCGGCGCCGGCAGCGGCCAGCAAGACGCAACCCTCGATGCCGACGTCATGGTGTGGAAGCTGAAGACCTCGAGCAGCCCGCCGCTCGAGCAGCGCGTCCGCCTCGGCACGAACAAGGCGGCCAAGTGGCTGGAGCGCACGCTCCACCGGCCGAAGCACGACCCGGCGTTCGACGAGTCCGTCGCGTTCGCCGAGCACATTGTCCAGGACGGCCTGACCGTCTGAGCTGAAGGAGGCACGCGTGGTAACGAAGGTCGTCCCGGGACTCCTCATCGCAACGCCGGACGCCGCACAAGCCGCGCAGGAGGCGTGCGGGCGCATCACGAAGTCGATCCGCGACGCGCTCCGCGATCGTGGGACGGCCACGATCGCGATCTCGGGCGGGAGTTCCCCACTCAACGCCTACCGGTTGCTCGCGAAGGCGACGATCGACTGGAACAAGGTCCACGTGTACTGGATCGACGAGCGCGCGGTTCCGCCCACGCACGACCGCAGCAACTACGGCCAGGCGCGCAAGGTACTGCTCGAGCCCGCAGCGATTCCCGACTCGAGCGTCCACCGCATGCGCGGCGAGGCCACGGACCTCGCGACGGCGGCGAGCGACTACGAGGCGGAGCTACGCGAGACGGTGAAGGCCAAGCTCGGCGGGCTGCCGAGCCTCGACCTCCTCGTCATGGGCATCGGCGACGACGGCCACACCGCGTCGCTCTTTCCCGGCGACCGCACGATGTACGTGACCGACAAGCTCGTCGCCGCCGTGCCAGCGACCGCGGACCGCGAGGCGCGCCTCACGCTCACAACGCCGATGCTCGAGAATGCCCGCGCGAGCGTCGTCATCGTGCTCGGCAAGGGAAAGCACCCCGCGCTCGAGCGCATCTGGGCGGCGAGCGGCAACCTCGACGAGACGCCGGCGCGTGTCATCCGCAACTTCCGCGGCTCGATATGCTGGGTCATCGACCGGGCCGCGGGCGGGATGGGCTAGTTCCGTCGGTCTGAAGTCCGGCCATCGGTCGCGATCGTGGTCGTGGTCGTGGTCGTGGTCGTGGTCGCGGTCGTGGTCGTGCGCGTGCGCGTGCGCGTGCGCGATTGAAGGCAACCGCCAGGGCGAGGCGGCCGATGTCCGGCCATGAGCGGTCACGAGCCGCCGCCGC
>JAYSXP010000088.1:0-18281 GCA_043717125.1 Polyangiaceae bacterium
CGGGCGGCGGCGGACCTACGCGGGTCGCGGCCTTGGGACGCTCTCCGTGACCCGATGAGGAGGAAGCGCGAGCCGCGGGCGCGGGGGCCTGCTTCTTCGGAGGGGCCTCTTCGACGCGCGCGACGGACTTCGCCGCGACGGCCGGAGTCGCGCGTGAAGCCGCCGCGGAGGCCGCGCGCGGACGGGCCGCGCCTGCGGCGCCTGTCTGCACGTGACCGCGGACGAGGCCGCCCTGCGCGATCGCGATGCGCGGCGCGCGGAGATCGCCGACGACGCGGGCGCCGGCCTCGAGGATCACGGCCTCCTCGGCGGTGAGGTCACCCTTCACCGCGCCGCGAACGACGATGCGACGCGCGCTGATGTTCGCGGCGACGATGCCGCCGGCGTCGACGAGGACGTCGCCCGAGCAGGCGACGTCACCCTCGACGCGCCCGGCGATCTCGACGTCGCCGCTGCCGGTGATGCGCCCGCGAACGAACGAGCTGCTTCCGATGACGCTGCTTCCGCTGACTGATGCGTGGCCGGTTGCCATGTCACACGTCCATGTCGACGTTGCCCTTGAACTGGGCACCGTCGGCGATCGTGATGCGCGTGGCCTTCACGTTGCCCACGACCTTCGCGCCGTTCTGGAGATCGACGCGGTCGTTCGAGCTGATGTTGCCCGTCACAGAGCCGGCGACGGAGACCGGGCCGCTCGTGATGTCGGCCTCGACCACGCCGCCGTGCTCGACCGTGACTGCGTCCTTCGCGACGAGCTTGCCGCGAAGCGTGCCCTGAACGACGACGTCCTCGTCGCTCGTGACTTCGCCTTCGATCGTGATGCCTGCGCCGATGACCGTGCTCGCCATGTCGTCCTCCGCCGTTTTCACGTTCTCGCTGTGCGCACGTGCGCTCAGCGCCGTCGTCCGCGCTCTTGCGTGCCACCCAGCTCGGCCGGAAGGTCGAACGGAGCGTCGAGACGACCGACGAACTCGGCGCCCTCTTCGAGAGAGACCGATTCGCCCTGCATGTCGCCGCGGACGCGGGCGCCCGCTTCGATACGGACGGCGCCTGTCGCGCGGACGTCCCCGTCGAGCTCGCCGCGCAGGGTGACCGCGCTCGCCTCGATCGCGCCTGTCGCGCGGCCGCCCTCGGCGACCGTCAGATCGCCGCGAACGGTGATGTCGCCCTCGACGTTGCCTTCGATGAGAAGGTCGCCGTCACCGGTTACGCGACCGCGGATGCGCGTCGTGCGGCCGACGGTGCTTGCCGCTTCGCCAGATGCATTCGTGCGTCCCGGGGTCCTCGCCATCGAGCTCGCTACTAGTACAGGCGTCCGTCCCTGTCACGCCTCCGCGCGTCCTTTGCCTTCGTTCCCCTCGATCCTGGCGCATCTGCGGTAAGCTTCGCGCGCCTTGAAGAAGAAGGTCCTCGCATTCCTGACGAGCGCGCTCGCGGCCGTTCCGCTCGTCGGCGTCGTCGAGCTCGTCCTGCACGTGAAGCAGACGACCGACGACGTCGTTCCCGACTCCGACTGGACGGCCGCCCGCGACTCCGTCAAGGCCGAGCTGAAGCCCGACGATCTCGTTCTGTTCGCACCTTTCTGGGCCGATCCGCTGGGTCGCCGCTTCTTCGGTGACGACCTGGCCGGCATGAAGCGCGAGGCGCGGCCCGATGAATCGCGGTTCGCGCGAACCTTCGAGGTCGGCGTTCGCGGCGCTCATCGGCCCGAGCTCGAGGGCTGGAAGAAGGTCTCGGAGCGCCACGTCGGCAAGGTGACCGTCGGGGTCTACGAGAACCCCAGCCCCGTGAAGCTCCACGCCGATCTCGCCGATCTCGTCACCCCGGACCGCATGACGGTCTCGCGGGTCGACGGCGCGGCCGAGACGGCGTGTCCCTGGCAGCGCGGTCCCGGACAGCCCGGAGGGCTCGGCGTCCCCCAAGGCCCGGCCGTTCCCGGCGACAAGTTCGTCTGCACCGGCGGCGGGTATGTCGGCCTCGCGGTGCTGCATGCCCTCGACCATCATCCACACCTCTGCCTCTTCGCGTCGCCGCCCGGCGGCAGCGGAGTGCTGCGGATGAAGTTCTCGAACGTGGAATTTGGCACCTCTCTGCACGGTCACTCCGGCGTGCAGTGGCTGAACGAGCGCACGCCGAGCGCCGAGCGCATCCAGGTCGCATTCTCTGCGGAGGGTCGCCCGATCGGACAGAACGTTCATCGCGTCGGCGCCGGCTGGACGGGCTTCGAGTTCCCCACGCCCGAGCTCGTCGGGACGAAGGGGGATCTCGTCGCCGACGTCACCGGCCAGGGGCCGCGTTCCTACTGCTTCGAAGCCGACACGCGGGACGTCGGACCATGAGCGACGACGCCCGGGCGAAGGAAGACGTGTCGCGCGACCGGAAGACCGATCCGCCCGATCCCGATCGCGAAGACGACGCGCAGAAGCAGGACGAGGCGGCCTCGAAGACGAAGCGCGTCGGTGGCTGGATCCGCGCGCATCTCGACCCGCTCATCGGGGGCGGCATCGCTGCGGTGTACGTCGTGTGGCTCCTGGCGACGGCGCGGAGCCTCGGCTTCGCGCGCGACGAGGGCTTCTATTTCGGCGCGTCGTCCGACTACCAGCGCTGGTTCGCGATGCTCCTCGACACGCCCGCGCGCGCGATCGAGCGCGGGAACATCGACGGGATCTGGTCGAACAACCACGAGCACCCGGCGCTGATGAAGAGCCTCTTCGCGATCTCGCACATGCTCTTGCACGACAAGTGGAAGATCTTCGCCGACGACAGCACGGCGTTCCGTTTTCCCGGGATGCTGATGATGGGCGTAGCGCTCTACGTCACGTACATGTTCGGCGCGCGCGCCTTCTCGCGGCGTGCGGGCGTGGTCGCGGCGATCGCGCTCGGGCTCATGCCGCGCGTCTTCTATCACGCGCATCTCGCATGCTTCGACGTGCCCATCATGGCGATGTGGGTCACGTGCATCTACGTCTACTGGCGCTCCGAGAAGGAGGGCGGGGTCGGCTGGGCGCTCCTTGCTGGTGTCGTCTACGGCCTCACGCTCGAGACGAAGCACAATGCGTGGATGCTACCGGCGGTCTTCCTCCCGCACGCGCTCGTCGCGCACGGACAGGCGATGTCGCGTCATGCGGCGCGTAGCTCGCGCATCCCGGTGCCGACGTCACTCATCGCGATGGCGACGGTGGGGCCCGCGGTGTTCGTCCTGCTCTGGCCGTGGCTCTGGAACGACACGCTCCCGCGCATCCAAGAGTACGTGAACTTCCACGTGCACCACGATTACTACAACATCGAATTTCTCGGCCAAACGTACTTCGGGCCGCCTTCGCCGAAGGCCTACATGCCGGTGATGATTGCCGCCACGGTGCCGACGATCACGCTGGTGCTCTTCCTCGTCGGCGCGATCGATCGCGCTCGCGTCGTGCTCGCGCGCACGCTCGCGTGGGCCGGCGTCGCGATCGGCAAGAAGCTCTCGTGGCCGAAGGAAGCCCCCGCGCGCGATCGGCTCCACACCGATCTGCTGATCTTCCTCGCCATCGCCGTCGCGCTCGGGCCGTTCGTCCTGCCGCGTACGCCGATCTTCGGCGGCACGAAGCACTGGATCACCGCCTATCCCTTTCTCGCGATCCTCGCGGGTCGCGGCTTCGATCTCGTCTGGACGCGGATCGAGGCGATCCTCACTGCGCGGAAGACGCTCGACGCGACGAAGCGCTTCATGGTGGAGGCGCTGGTGGTCTCGTGCGCGTTCGGCGGCGCGCTGGCGACGACGATCCATTCGCATCCGTTCGGCCTGTCGTCGTACGTGCCTTTGGCCGGTGGAACGGCAGGCGGCGCGGATCTCGGCCTGAACCGGCAGTTCTGGGGGTTCACGACGCAGAGCCTTGCGCCGTGGCTCGCGGAGAACTCGAAGCCCGGCGAGACGCTCTACTTCATGGACACGGCATGGGCTTCGTGGGTGCGCATGATCGAGGAGAAGCGCCTACCGCAGGCGCTGCGCGGCGTGGGCAGCCCCGCCGATGCGGAGCTGTCGATCGTGCACCACGAGCAGCACATGAACGAGGTCGACTACAACATCTGGACCGAATACCGGTCGTCGACGCCGGCGTACGTGCTCACGCACGACGGCGTGCCGATCATCACGGTCTACCGTCGCGGGCACGCCCGTCGCTGAGGGCGTGAGCGTAGGTCAGCGTCCAAACAGCTTGAACAGCTTGCCGAGCACCTTGCCCAGCGGCGACGGGGGCAGCTTCCACGGGTCCGGCTCGGGTGTGAGGGGCGCGAGAGGCGCGGCGGGCTTTGCGCCGGACGGGCTCTCGCCGGCCTCGGCTTTTCCGAGGTCCCTCAGGATGTCGTCGAGCCCGCGCGTTCGGTCGAGCCGCGTCGCGAGGGCGCGACCGGTGCGCGCGTCACGCGCATCGACGGCCATCACGCAGTGCTCGTCGAAGGAGAGGCGGAAGGTCACGCGCCCGCCGTCCTGAAGCTCGCGGTCCTCCACCATTGCCGAGCACAGGTATTCGTTCCGCGTGACGTCTCCTGACTCGCCCTGGAAGAGAGGCATCGTCACCGACCCGAGAAGATCGGCATCGACGGTGACCTCGCGCGTGATGGGCAGGCGACCGTTGCGCATCACGATGGGCACGAAGCGCAGGCCCCCGGTGCCGTACCCCACGCTCATCGGCAGGATGTCGAGCAGGGTCGGCGCGTTGGCGGACCCGATCTCGTCGGCGAGTAGCGCGGCGCCCAGCGCTACGGCCTCGTCGGGATTGATGCGCTTGCTGGGACGGCGCTCGAAGAGCGTCGCCACGGCGTCCTGCACGGCCGGGACGCGCGTGCTCCCGCCGACCAGCAGCACGTCATCGATGTCCTTCGGCGTGAGCTTGGCCGCGCTCATCACCTCCCTGGCGATGTGGACGGTGCGCAGCACGAGGTTGGCCGTGATCTCGTCGAAGCGCTGGCGCGTCACCTCGACGCGCAGCGTCCGCGTCGGCCCGCGCGTGAACTCGGAGAGCTCGGCGACGTACTCGGTCTGCACCGAGAGTGCTCGCTTCGCGACCTCGGCGACCTCGCGAAGGCGTGCGATCTGCTGCGGATCGGGATCGAGCTCGAGGCCCTCCGCGCGCTGGAACTCCATGAGCAGGTGTGAAGCGATGAGGTCGTCGAAGTCGGAGCCGCCGACGAAGTTGTCTCCCCCCGTGGCGAGCACCGCGAGCTGCCCTTCGCTCAGATCGACCACCGAGAAGTCGAACGTGCCGCCGCCGAAGTCCCACACGGCGACTCGCGCCTTCTTCGTCTGCTTGTGACCATAGGCCACTGCGGCGGCGGTGGGCTCGTTGACGATGCGGTGGACGACGAGCTTCGCCTCTCCCGCTGCGCGCCGGACGGCCTCGCGCTGCACCTCGGAGAAATAGGCCGGCACCGTGATGACCGCCGCCTCGACGGGAACGCCGAGATGCGCCTCGGCGGTGCTGCGGACCTCCTCGAGGATCCGCGATGCGATCGTGTCCATGCTGATCACGCCGTCGTCGATCCGTGCGCCGAAGCGCTGGCACTCGGCCTCGGCGAGCGGATAGGCGAAGTGCTCCTGCAGTTCGGCGGCGAGCTCGGCGCGGTAGGTACGGCCGACCAGGCGCTTCGAGCCGTAGACGGTGCGGAGCGGGTAGAGGATCTGACGGTCCGCCGCGCGCTGCCCGACGTGGAAGCTGCCGTCGGGATCGAACGTGATCATCGACGGGATGGTGTTCGAGCCCGTTCGGCCCGGGATGATCTTCGCGCGACCGCCCTCGACGTACGACGCGCACGTGTTCGTGGTGCCGAGATCGATCCCGATGATCATCCCGGTGCGCCGGACGGCGAGCGGCTCGATCTGGGGCGCGGTCTCGTCGAGGTCGACGTCGTCGGCGTCGGCGGCGGAGAGGATGTGCTCGCCGGGAAGCGGTGGTGGTCCGCCGACCGTGCCGGGCAACGCAGGAGGGGCCACCTTCGAGGCGTCGGCCTGCACGCCGAGCGTCGCGATCAGCTCGGTGTCGATGCCGAGCGCGAGGAACGCGATGCCCATTCCGCGCGCGACATCGACCCACACTACCCGAGCGAGGCCGGTGGCGAGCCGTTCCCCGTCGTCATCGAGGAGATCGAAGCGGATCTCCTCGCCGACCTTGGGGACGGACTCCGTCGAGACGCGCGCGCCCGATGCGCTCACGTCACGGAGGCGGTCGATCTGGAGGTCGTGCCGACCGACGATCGACCACAGGATGCGAACCGAAGAACCGAGGCGGGGCGCGACCCGGCGATTGGGGGTGTCCAGGATACGAAAGGTATCGACCGCGCCCGGCGACGTCGACGAAATTGGCACCTGGGTACCATGCCGTCGACGTCTTCGCGTCGGGGATGACCGGGCGCTACTTCGTGAGCGTGAAGAGGGCCGGGACGGCCTTGGCGGTCGTCTCCTGGTACTCGATGTCGTTGCCCTTCACGCAATAGTCGAACGTGCGCGGGCCGCTGGAGAGCGTGTTACTTGCGGTCGTGTAGGCGTCGGTCGTGCTGTCGTTGGTCGAATCGCCGACGTCGCAGGTGCAGCTGCCGTCCGCCGCGACGTCGGTGCACGTCGCGGTGGCGAGGCCGGTGAATTTGATGGCGTTCGCGACGCCCGCGCACGTGCCGATCGCGTCCTTGCACGTCTTCGGGACGGCGAGGGTCGCGGTGAACTTCACCTCGGTCTTGCGGGTGATCTTCGCCGCGTCCGCGAAGACGACGCCGCGCGCCTGGAACTTCACGTTGCTCTCGGTGAGGCCCGGGCACTGCTGCTTCGCCGCGGCGAAGGCGCCGTCCGGTACGCAGCCCGCAGTGACCCGCCAGAGGCCCTTCACGTCGCCGCCGCACGCGACGAGCGGCGTGCAGTTCTTGTACTTGACGTCGATGAACGGGCCGGTGATCTCGACCGCGGTGCTGGCGGAGTCCGTGCCCGCGTCGGTACCGCCCTCGGTGGCGCCGCCTTCGCTTCCGGTGCCGCCTTCGCTCCCGGTGCCGCCGTCGGCCGTGCCCGGCCCCGACGAGCTAGTTCCGCCGCAGCCCATCCACGCGGCCGAGCAGACGAGGACCGTGGCACCCACGAGCAAGAACTTCGACTTCATGACGTCACCTCCAAAAAAGAAAAGCCAAGTCGCCCTTGGCAACCATTAGACACCGTACCAGACGTCGCCGCGGGGGCTCGCACGCCGTGAAACGTAGGCTCTATAGCTCGATGCGACGCGCTGTGATGGTGACGTCGCCTTCCTGCGTCTGCACCGCACGCGAGTCGCGCGCACGGAGCACGTCGTGCGCGATCGGCGATGCCGCGGGCACGCCCGGGCTGACGTCGAGGAGGGTGAGGATGGTCTGCCGACAGCAGTCGATCTCGAAGACGACCTCGATTCCTTCGGCCGGCACCGCGCGGAGCAGGAGGACGCCGTTGCGCGGGAGTGCAGGCTGGCCTTCGACGTTTACCCGCACGCCCGAGGACGGAAGAAGGACGACCAACGTGTGCGCGCCGCGCGACGACACGAGGCGCGCACGCACCGCCGAGCCAATCCCGAGCGGGGAGCGCGCGAGCACCTCTGCCGTCGGCGCTTCCATCGCGACGCGCGGCACCTCCGCGAACGGCACCCGGGGAGCTCCGGGGAGAAGGATCGTTTCGCTACCGACCAAGGACGGCTCGCCGAGCGCGCGGATCATCGCCTCAGGCGGCTTGCCCCAGGGCATGTACCCCCACGCGGCCTCAACGTAGACCCGCGCATGCGGCGCGACGCCGTCCGAGGCCTCGTCCTGACGGAACACCACGTTCACGCGCTGCGGGACCTCCGCAGAGAAGGTGGGAACGAGCGTGGCGAAAGCCGTGAGCGCGGCGACCACGGCCGCAGCGGAGATGGCGAGGCGACGATTCGAATGCGCCGCCGGCGATGCCGTCCGAGCGCCGAGCGCCGGGAGCGTCGTCACGAGCATCGTGGACGAGAGGGCCAGGATCGCGGGGACCCCGAAGCCGAGGCCGTCGTAGGCGAGGATGGAAATCGGCATCCAGAGCACGGCGCCAACGAGCGCGGGCACGGCCGTGGCGAGCTCGATCGGAAGCCAGCCCACGAACCCGGCGACCAAGGCCGGGATGACGAAGAGGTAGCAAGTGCCCGGCGCGACCACCGCCGTGACGACGCCGAGCGCTCCCCAGGTGAGCCAGGTGCCCGCCCACAGGACCTGGGGCGTCGAGCGGCGCGCTGCAAAACGAGCCGCCGTGAGCCCTGTCGCGATACTTGCAAGATGCACGCAAAGCATCGCCGGCAACGGATGCGCGACCCACGGGACGGGGATCGCCCCGCCATACGCGAGCAGCTTGCCGACGAGCATCGACGCAAGGAGCGCGGCCACGAGCGCAGCGAGCGGCGCCAAGAGGCCGATTCCCCACGCGCGCACCCGGATCGCGCCCCCGAGGACGAGGCAGAACGCGAGGACTGCGAGCCCGACCGAGGCCGATTCCGGCCAGCGCACGACGAACGACGAGAGCACGTCGAACCAGACGGCGTCGCGAGAGACGTCGCGTGGCGACTCGAGCTCGGGGCCGGACTCCGCGAGCGCGCGCACCATCGCGAGCGCCTGGTCGCCGTGGTGCTGGAGCGTCCCGGGGTCGGCGTTCTCGAAGGAGTCGAGAGGCGTGTGGTAGTTCTCGATCCCCGCGATGTTGGCGAAGTTCACGCCGTGTGCGGCGAGCTTCACGCTCGAGAAATCCGTGTCGTTCGGCATGCGCCGGTAGATCTCGTAGAAGAGCGAGGACGTGACGGGTCGATCGCCGCGCCGCGCGAGCAGGCCGACGACCCACGAATTGCCCGTGCTCGTCTCGAACATGGCGCTCGGGCCGCGGCTACCGCGCGCATCCACGTTCACCACGCCCCCGATCGTGCGCGCGAGCGGATGTTGGTGCACGAACGCCTCGGCGCCGAGCAGACCGGTCTCCTCGCCGTCGGTGAGCACGAGGATCACGTCACGCCTCGGCGGTGGCGCGGCGGAGAGCGCGCGCGCCGCTTCGATGACCGTCGCCGTGCCCATGCCGTCGTCGCTGGCGCCCGGGCTGCACGGGACCGAGTCGTAGTGGGCCATCAGCAGGATGGCCTTGCCCCCGGGCTCACGGCCCGCGCGCGTCGCGATGATGTTGGCGACGCGTCCGCAGGCGCCGTGGCGCGTGCAGGACATCGCGCTCTGGATCTCGGTCTTCCAGCCGCTCTTCACGAGCTCCGCCTCGAGCCAGGTGCGCGCCTCGGCGCTCGCGTCGCTGCCGATGGCGCGCGGTCGGCTGCTGCTCGAGAGGACGCGCTGCGTCTCGCGTGCGCGGATCGCGGAGAAGCGATCGGGCGGGGCCTCGGCGCCCATCGCTCTGGGCGGTCGATAGCGCACGAGCGCGACCAGGAAGATCGCGACGAAGAGGAGAACGACGGCGAAGAGGCGGCGAGTCATGCGCGGCGAGGCCAGAGGAGATTATGCGCCTCCCACGGCGCGAAGACGTCAGCCTCGTCGGGGGCGCTGGATTGCCGCCGTCTCGCGCGCGACCGCGAGCATCCAGCCTAGCAACAGCGCCGTCGCGAGTCGCTCGAGGATCGAGACGGCCATCTGCGAGACGCCGCCGCTCACGAGCTCCGAGACGTAGAGCGCGAAGTCGGCGGCGGCCACGCAGAGTGCGAGACCGCCGAGGACGGTCACCGCGCGCGCGGAACTTCGCTCGTGCAGCACCGCGACGAGCGCGAGCAGCGACGCGGCGAGCCCGGGGATGCCGGCGCAGACGATCGCCACGCCGTGCAGCGTCGAGCCGAGGCGATCACTCGGCAGGAGCACCACGGCGACGGCGCCGAGCGCGCTCACCGTCCCCAGTGCTCGCACCGCCAGAGCGGTCCGACGACGTGTGCCGAACAACCTCGGCAGCAGCGCGAACGTCACGCCGAGCCCGGCTGCGAGCACGATCATCGCGATGCTCGCTAGCGTGCAGCCGAGCGCGTTCGGGAGACCGTCGAGCGCGACGCCGCGCGTGACGTCGCACATGGTGTTGAGCCAGAGGTCGTGACCGACCGAGGCGTGGTCGAAGTGCGTTCCGCCGGGATACGCCGCGGCAGCGAGCGAGAAGATGGCGACGAACGCGAGGACCGTGAAGTTCAGCACGCGCGGCGCGCGGCTCGGCTCTCGAGGGTCGAACGTCGTGGTGGCGTACGTCGTGGTGGCGTACGTCGTGATTCTTGCGGTCACGGCAGCGACGACCGAGCCGTGGAGAGTCTTCAATGGGCCGTGGGGGCGCGGGTCGCGACGCGGAACGCGAGGGCGAGGCGGGAGGCGGCGAACGGACTGTCCATGAGCGAGTCCATCGCAGCCGGGTCGGCGTCGGCGGCGGGGGTGATCTCGGGAACGTAGTAGCCCTTCGTCTGGAGAACGAAGGAACGCACCGCAAAGCTCGGGCTGTGGAAATGGTAGACCTTGCCGCAGAGGCGATCGCCCGAGCTGCTGGCGTCGTCGAGGCGGACGCTGGTGCCGTCGGCGAGCACCACCTCGAGGTCGGCCCTACCCGAGGTCCGTACCGCGTCGGGCGAGATCGGCTCGCGCCTCGTGCACCCGATGACCTGACTGGCGGCGAGTACGGCCACCCCGATCGCGATCGCACGGCCGCCCCACGTCTTCGATGTGCTCATGGCGAGCCGCGTGTGCACCTCGCGTGCCGCACGTGAAACCGCGAACGCGCGACCGCCGGAGGACGCGACATCGTAGACGGCTTGCCGTGCGACTGCGGGCTCGTTCTCGGTGTGTTCGCCGCCTTCGCACGACAGCATGAGCATGTCGTACTTCTCGAGCGCGTTGACGTCGCTCGAGAGTGGTTGCGCATCCGGTCCGCGATGGATGAGCAGTGTTTCCAGATCCCGTCGCTCCGCGCACCGGCCTGCTCAGGCTGTGCACCCGCCTGCACACGTTCGTCGGAGGGCACGCGGTACCGAAGCGCCAGATGCGCGATCGTACGTCAGGCACGGCCGGAGCAACGATGGGCGGCATGCCGACTCAGGCGGACCAGAGCCTCTCTCTCGAGACCCATTCCCTCGCCGACTTCCCGCGCAACAGGTCGCGCCGTGACCGCCCCCTGTCCGACGCGCGCCTAACGCGGCCCCGACGTCCAGCGACAGCAGAAAGTCCGCGCCCCCGTTCTCCGGGCTCTCGCCGCTTCCCTGCGCGCCATGGGCGGATACCTTGGGCGAACTCTCCGCGCGTGTAAGTGGAAGACGGGAATCGTGAGCTCGGCGCGGACGGGTGCGCACGAGCACGCAAAATTGTAGGTGCGCTTGCCGTTGGAGGTCCCGACCCGACGTAGCCGCGGTCGGGCGTGAGCGCAGCCGGGAGCGAGCCCTTCCCTGTCTTGTTCACGTTCGTCGGTGGGGAGCGCAATTGCCCACGCGCGCGGCGCCACGCGCTGCGGGAAACCGAGACGGCTCGGCGAGGTATCCACACCTCGGCACACCCCGCCATCGCGCACGCGCCTCGAAAGTGGACGCGACGCTTCACGGCGGACCGCATAGTGTGGCGTGATGGATTCGGAGGATGCGCTGCTCGAACAAGCGCAACGACGGCTCGGTTCGGTCCTCTGTGGGAAGTACACCGTCGAGAAGGTGCTCGGCGTCGGCGGCATGGCCGTCGTGTATGCCGCGACCCATCGCAACCAGAAGAAGGTCGCGATCAAGATGCTCCATCCGCAGCTCTCGACGCACGCCGAGATCCGGAAGCGATTCCTGCGCGAGGGTTACGTCGCCAATTCCGTGAAGCACAAGGGCGCCGTGGACGTCATCGACGACGACGTCGCCGAGGACGGCGCCGCCTTCATCGTCATGGAATACCTCGACGGCATGCCCGTCGATGCCTTGGCGAACGCGCGCGGCGGGCGGCTGCCGCCGACGGCCGCCATCGCCATCGTGCACGAGCTGTGTGCAGTGCTCGCGGCCGCTCACGCGAGCGAGATCGTTCACCGCGATATCAAACCGGCCAATATCTTTGTGACGACGGACGGCGAGCTGAAGGTCCTCGACTTTGGCATCGCGCGCTTGCGCGACTCGTCCTCAGGACAGGCGACCAACACGGGGATGATGCTCGGCACGCCTGCGTTCATGGCGCCAGAGCAGGCACGCGGGCAGACTCCCGAGGTCGGCGCCGCCACCGACATCTGGGCAGCGGGCGCGACCCTGTTCAACCTGTTGAGCGGCGAGAACGTGCACACCGGCGACACTGCCCAGATGGTGATGATCCACGCCGCCACCAACCCGCCGCGGTCGCTCGCAGCCGTGATGCCCGACCTCGCTCCGGAGATCGTTGCGGTCGTCGACAGAGCTTTACAATTCGGTCGGAGCGAACGTTGGGAGACGGCCGCGAGCATGCGGACGGCGCTCCGAGAGGCGCACCTCCAGGCGTACGGTGACCTCTCGATCACCCGAACGCTCGCGCCGTTGGTCGGTGGCGAGGCGCCTGAAGGAAGCGAGCGACCGCCGAGCACGTCCGCGCGAGCGCTCGTCGCGGCTTCGACCGTCATGGCCCCGCACACGCCGAGCGCCGAACGATTCCCTCCGACGCACACCCAGCGGATGGCGGCACCGACGCCAATCGGAGCGACCACCGGATTTCCTGTGACCAGCTCCTTCGTCAAGCCGCTCGCCTCGAAGAGGAGTGTTGGGCTCGGAATCGCGGCCATCGCGCTCGCGAGCGTGGGCGTCGCCGTGGCACTTGGCGGCAAGTCAACGCCCGGTCCCGTGAACGGCAGCGCGCTCGTGCAGTCGAGCGCGTCGCCGAGCGTCGATCGTGATGCGAGCGCAGCTCCTTCCGTCGCGCCCGAAGTGAAGCCGGTCCCGCTCCAGGCGACGATCGCGAGCACGACCCCCACCGTCCCGGCTGCTCCGATCGTGCCGTTGGCAGGCGCGTCGCCGACCAGTCACGGGCCGCGCGCGACGAGGCCCGCCGACGTGAGAGCACCATCCACCATTGCGTCCTCCGCGTCGGCTCCGCCCCCTGTAACCAACTCTGCGCCGGCTCCGCGTCCCTTGCCACCCCCCTCCGTCGATCCAGGAAGCATCCGATGACTCGTATCGTCCGTGGTCTGCTCGCCATCTCGTGCTCGCTAGCGTTCGTAGCGGCGTCCGCGCACGCGAAGGCCGACGTCGCCGGCTCCGCGGAGGCCGAGGAGCTTTTCAAGGAAGGGCGCGCGGCGCTCGACGCGAAGGACTACGTGACCGCGTGCACGAAGCTCGCGGAGAGCAACCGTCTCGAGCGTGCAGTCGGCACGCTCATCAGCCTGGCGCGTTGCGAGGAAGCGCAGAGCAAGCTCGTGTCGGCGCGTCAGCACTATCAAGAGGCGGCCGACCTGGCGGACGCACTCCAGGACCGACTGCAGCGCGGCCCGGCTGCGCGTGAGAAGTTCGCCGAGCTCGACAAGCGCGTTGCGCGCCTGACCGTGCAGCGCTCCACCACCGCGCCTCCAACGACCTCGGTGAAGCGCGACGACGTCACGCTGATGCCTGCGAGCTTCGGCAGTGCGTTGCCCGTCGATGCGGGCAACCACGTCCTTGTCGTCTCCGCTGAAGCGCACGGGCCCCGCACGTTCGAGATCACGCTCGTCGAGGGCGAGTCACGCGTCCTCGAGGTCGAGCCAGGAGCGCCGATCGCTGCTCTCGATCTACCTCCAGATGCGCCGCGCCCTCCCGAGAGCGAAGCTCCGACCCGACACGGGGGCACTTCGATGAGGATCGCCGGGTATACGCTCGGCGCCGCTGGCATCGTCGGGCTCGGCCTCGGCACGTTCTTCGGCGTGCGGGCCTCGTCGAAGTGGTCGACCGCAAAGGAGGCATGCACTGCGGGCAAGTGCGGCGCTGGCAGCGACGCGCAGGACGCACAGCAAGATGCCTCGTCCACCGGGACGATCTCGACGATCTCCTTCGTCGTCGGCGGCGCAGCGCTCGCCACCGGGATCGTTCTCCTCGTCCTCGCGCCATCGGCCTCTTCGAAGGCCTCGACGTCCGCACGTCTCGGCGTCGTTCCCGGGCCGGGCAGCATCTCTGCAGTCGGAGCATTCTGATGAGCAGGCGATTGCGCATTCTCTTCTTCGGCGGCTTGGTGCTCGTGACGGGCTCGGCTTGCAACGCGCTCCTCGGCATCACGGACCTTGTCGATCCCGGAGCGCCCGACGCGGCGACCGCGGCCGATGCGCCGACCAGCACGGACAACTTCGTGCCGCCCTCCGACATGGACGCAGCGGTGACCCCCGACGCCATGCCCACGTGTGGCACGGCGGGCGACCCGGACCCCTGCGTCGTCACCGTGGCCCAGGCCGCGGGCGACGCCATCTACCCCACCTGGCCGATCACGTCCGATGAGCAGGTGAAGGGCCAGAACGTCACCGTGTTGCCCCCTGTGCACCCAACGTACGTCGCGGCGGGCGCCGGTGCCGTCACGGAGACACACACGCAGCTCACGTGGAAAACGGCCTATGCGGCCGGCGGCGCCGGCGTCAGCTTCGATGCAGGAGCCGAGGCGTGCGCGGCGTTCGGCAACGGCTGGCGCATCCCCACGCGAATCGAGCTGGCGACGACGCAGTTCAGGGAAGCAATTCTCGACGGAGACGGTGGCGCGAATCGCTTGATCTGCATTCCACCGCAGTTCGACACGAGCCAGCACAACACAGTGTGGACGAGCACCGCCGTTCCGGTGGCCATCGGCGACCCCGTGAATCGCGTATACGGCGGCGCAGAGGCCGCGTGCGGGTTCCAGGCAGCCGACAAGGCAGCGAACCGCTTCGTACGGTGCGTGAACGGAGCGACCAAGCCCGCGACGTTCGTCGTCTCGAAGTCGAAGGACACCGTGCATGCCGTCGACACGGGCCTCGTCTGGGAACGCACGGGCATCATCGTCCAGACGTACGATCAAGCAAAGAAGCACTGCGACGGACTCGGTGCACGGATCCCGGTCATCCAGGAGCTCTACGGCATCATCGACACCCGAACGACGTCGCTCTTCCACGAGCAGCTGTTCGTGAAGCCCCAGGACGGCGGCTCGCCGCGCGCCATCGTCTCGCAGACTATCCACTCTGTTAATCCCTCCATCGACGCCGGCTACGTGGCGGCGGTAGCCACCATCAACGCGCCGTGGGGCGACGAGGATCAGGCTGCCGCAGACGAGGGCCAGCCCGACATTCTCCTGCGCTGCGTCAGCACATACGCCGGCAAGTGACCTGGTGTCCCGAGCGAGAAGTTCGTAGACAGAATCGGCGTTGCGCGGCGGCATTGGCGGTCTTCGAGCGCCTTGTCAGCTCAACGAGTCGAGCGCGCTCGGGGCTCTAGTTGAGCACGGGGAGGCGGAGCTCGACGGTTGTCCCGACTCCGAGGTCGCCCTTCAGCGTGACGTCTCCTCCGTGGGCGAGCATCACGCGCTGCGCGAAGGAGAGCCCGAGGCCGCTGCCGGTCTCCTTCGTCGTGAAGAAGTCGTCGAAGGCGCGTTGCCGTTGACGCGCGTCCATGCCCGGGCCGGTGTCGATCACGCGCACGATCACGGCACCCTCGAGGCGCTCCGTCTCGACGCGCACGTCGCCGCCCTCGTGCGTGGCCTCGAGTGCGTTGCGCACCACGTTGTCGACCGCGCTCTCGAAGAGATCACGATCCGCCTCGCATACGGTCTCGTGGTCGCCCCAGGTGATCGCTTTCTCGTCGACTCCGTGCGCGCGCGCGACCGAGAGCACGATCTCGTCGATCCGAACGAGCGTCTTCCGGAGCTCGATCCGGCCCATCCGGTCGTAGCTGTCGACGATCGCCGCCATTCGCTTCGCCTGCGCGAACGTGAGGTCGAGCAGCTCCTTGCGTGTCGCGCGATCCTTGGGTGAAGGCTCGTCGGGGATGCCCTCGAGGACCTGCACCGCACCGAGCATGGCCGCGAGCGGGCTCCGGAGATCATGCGCCATCTGGGCGGAGAAGCGGCCGAGGATCGCAAGCCGCTGTGCGCGCTCCCTCGACTCGGCGTGGGCGATGCCGAGCTCGCGGGCGACCGCTACGACGAGCGCCATCATCATCGCGCTCGCGAACACCTGCGCGGCGAGGCTGCCGGCGAGGACGCGGAACAGCACGAGCGAGGCGACGACGAACGCGCCAATCATCCCCACGACGTAGAGCGTCGTGCGCGCCGAGACGTTGCGATCGAAGAGCGCGAGTCGCATCGCGCACGTGGCGAGGAGCGCGGCGGCGATGAGCGTCCCGATCGAGCCCAGATACGGAGCGAAAGGAGCCCCGGCTCCGTGGGCGATGTCGCTCGTCGAGAAGCTCGCGCCGATCGCGAGGGCGGCGAGGACAGTGCGGGTCCGAGCCTTCTCCGTCGGGTCGTTCGACTGACGGAGGTGCCGGACGAGGAGGACGACCTGCAGGACCATCGTCGGAAGCCAGAACGCGAGAAACGCGGCTGCCCAGCTCGGCCCGTCGAGCCACGCGATACCGACTCGCGGCACGAGGAGCGGGACGGCGATCGACGCCGCTGCTAGCCCGCCGAAGACGAACCATACGAGCCCTCGAGTCCTGCGGTGCAAGACGGTCCCGCCGACGAAGGTGAGCACCACCTCGAGGACGAGCGGCGGCGAGAGCGCCGTGAACGCGGAGTCCAGTGCGACGAAGGCGTCGCCTTCGAAGACGTGGTTGCAGAGCGTCGCGAAATTCCAGCCGAAGAGCACGAAGCAGAGGCCCGCGAGCGGGCGCGCGAGCGCGCTCCGACGACCTCCAACGAGCGCGGTGGCGCCGAGAGAGAGCTGGCCGACGGCCGCCAGCAGCGACATCCAGTTTCGCAGCTCTCCCATGGGTCACCGAGGGCTATCATCGCACCATGTCGAGCGCGTCCGATGCCATCCTCGTCGTGGATGACGATATCGCGATCGGCAAGGTCCTCGTCGCGCTCCTCGAGCAGCGCGGGCTGGACGCCGTCCACGTCGCTTCTGCGCACGAGGCGGTTCGTGCCCTCGACGCGCGGCCCTACGACGTCGTGCTCTCCGACGTGCGTATGCCCGGCATGGACGGCATGGCGCTCCTGGATCACGTCGGCAGCAGGTTTCCCGGCTTGCCGATGATCTTCCTGACGGCGCACGGCTCCGTCGCGCTCGCCGTCGACGCGATGAAGCGTGGCGCCGCTGACTTCGTGCAGAAGCCATTCGACAAGGAGGAGATCGGCTTCGTGGTCGACAAGGCGCTCGCCGCCTCACGACGCGCCCGCGGTGACGTTCCGCCGCCCGCGCGAAGCGAACGCGGCGACCGCTCGTTCGTTGGCGAATCGGAGCCGATGGAGGAGGTTTTTGCGACCATCCGCAAGGTCGCACCGACGAACAGCACGGTCCTCGTTCGCGGAGAGACAGGCACCGGCAAGGAGCTCGTCGCCCGTGCCGTCCACGAGGCGAGCCCGCGCAAGAGCGAGGCTTTCGTGAGCGTGCACTGCGCGGCGCTGCCGGAGTCGCTCCTCGAGAGCGAGCTGTTCGGTCACGAGAAGGGCGCCTTCACGGGGGCCGCGCAGCGCAAGCCGGGACGGATCGAGCTCGCGCACAAAGGCACACTTTTCCTCGACGAGATCGGTGATGTCCCGCGTTCGGTGCAGGTGAAGCTGCTGCGCGTCATCCAGGAGCGGGAGCTCCAGCGCGTCGGCGGCACGCAGACGATCCGCGTGGACGTCCGCATCATCGCGGCAACGCATCGCGATCTCGACGCGATGGTGGCGGCGGGCGAGTTTCGCGAGGACCTCTTCTATCGGCTCGCCGTCGTGCCGATCTTCATCCCGCCTTTGCGTGAGCGGAGCGGTGACGCCGCACGCCTCACCCGACACTTCTTGCAGGACTGCGCGCACGCGCTCGCGCGCACGCGCATGAGCATCGACGAAGACGCGGTGACGACGCTGGTGGCGCAGCCATGGCCCGGCAACGTGCGACAGCTCCAGAACTTCGTCGAGCGGCTCGTCGTTCTCGCGGACGACGACGTGATCCGGCGCGTCGATGTCGAACGAGAGCTCTCGCGCGCAATGACAAGCGGCCGCCCAGCCGCGGAGCCGGCCACTCCGACCGCGACGGGCGCCGCGCTGTCGCTTGATTCGAATCGCAAGGAGACGGAGCGGCAGACCCTCGTGAAGGCGCTCGCGCAGGCCGGGAACAACCGTACGCGCGCGGCGCGGCTGCTCGAGGTGAGCCGGCGCACGCTCTACAACAAGCTGAAGGAGCACGGGCTCGAGTAACGCTCGTGTCGGCTAGGCGTCGC
>JAYSXP010000089.1:0-18274 GCA_043717125.1 Polyangiaceae bacterium
GGCCTCGCGATCCCGCTCTTCATGGCGTTCCACATTCTCGGCGCCGTGCGTGCGCTCGAAGGGCGCGACTACGAGTACCCGCTCGTGGGCGACCTCATCCGTAAGCTCCAGAGCACTGCGAGCTGACCGGTCGGCCGTGGGGTAGAATGGCGGCGTGGAGACCTTCACTCCCGTATCGTCGCTGCTCGGCGGCGCGCTCATAGGGCTCGCCGCATCGGTCCTCCTCCTGGTTCACGGTCGTGTCGCGGGCGTCGCCGGGATCCTCGGCGAGACGCTCCGCGGCGACGGAACGCGCGGCGAGAGCGTCTTTCGCGCCGCGTTCCTCGGCGGCCTCGTCGCCGCAGGGGTCGCCCTGCGCCTCGTGGTTCCAGGCGCGTTCGCCGCGGCCGGCAGCGCGTCGGCGGCGAGCATCGGGCTCGTGGCGATCGCGGGGGTGCTCGTCGGGTACGGCACGCGGCTCGGCAGCGGTTGCACGAGCGGTCACGGCGTGTGCGGGATCAGTCGCCTGTCGAAGCGCTCGATCGCCGCAACCATGACGTTCATGGCCGCGGGCGGCGTCACCGTCTTCATCGTTCGTCACATCGTCGGAGTCGGACGATGACCACGATGAAGCCGGACAGCCGCACGGCCCTCATCGCCATCCTTACTGCCGCCGCTGCGGGCGTGCTGTTCGGAGTAGGCCTCGGCATCTCGGGGATGAGCCGCCCGACGAAGGTCCTCGCCTTCCTCGACGTGTCGGGCGCGTGGGACCCGAGCCTCGCGTTCGTGATGGCCGGCGCGATCGGCGTGCACTTCCTCGCCGTCGTCGCCGCAAAGCGGCGCGAGCGCACGGCGCTCGGCGGCATCTTCCACTGGCCCAAGCCGGCCGCGATCGACAAGGCGCTCTTGGTCGGCGCGGCAATGTTCGGGATCGGCTGGGGGCTCGGCGGCTTCTGTCCCGGCCCCGCGCTCCTCGGCGCTGCCGCCGGCGATGCGACATCCATCGTCTTTGTCGTCGCGATGATCGCAGGCATGATCGCGCGCCACCTATCGGCGCGTCGCGCCGCCATGGGTGCTTCCGGAACCAGTTGAGCGAGTGGCGCCGTCCAGCGTACCTTCGTCGCATGAAACGTTCATGGCGCCGCACCGTCGTTCGCTCGAGCACCCTCGTGGCCACGCTCGCCGGGGTAACCGGGCTCTTCACGGCCCGCCAGGCGTCCGCAGACGAAGCGAACGGTTTCGGGGAGAAGACGCAGCTCATCGTCAGCGTCGACCGACTCATGCCGGCGTTCAGCTACACGAGCCAGACGGTCACGGCCACGCAAGGCGCAGCGACGCTCAAGACGACCGACAGCGGCACGTCGGCCGCGTTCCTCTTCGGGCGTGAGCCGAATCTCGGTGCGGTTCACACGATCCCGCGCGTGGCCTTCGACTTCACGATCGTGCGACACCTCACGCTCGGAGGCTCGATCGCCGTTGCGTTCGGCCTCGGCGGCACTCACGAGGAGGACTTCGGCAACAACAACGCCACGCGGCGGACCGACGCCGCGAAGACCTCGATCATCGGCCTCGCACCGCGCATCGGCTACGTCCTGCCGCTCGGCAACAACTTCGCGTTCTGGCCGCGAGCGGGCTTTGCGTTCTACTCCGTGAGCACGAAGTTCCAGACCGTCACGCAGGGCAACGTCGAGGTCACGACGACCAACAACGATTCCCTCCTCTCGCTCGATCTCGACCCGCAGTTCGTGTGGACGCCCATCGCCCACTTCTTCTTCAACTTCGGCCCGATCGTGAACGTCCCGCTCACCGGATCGCGCTCGGTCGAGGTCGCCAACGGCCCGACCACGACCACGACGAAGAACGACCTCTCCGTCGTTCACTTGGGTATCACCGCAGGCCTCGGCGGCTGGTTCGACCTGTAGCGAAATGGTTCGTCGCGTCGGACGAAGCAGTCCCAAGCGTGGCGTTCCTGCCGCGCCTCGTCAGTGACAAAAAGACGCACCCAAACTTCGTCACGTGCACGTTGCAGGGGTGAGGTTGAGGCGGGCCCACGGGTTGCCCGGCGGCCTGACGCAAGAAGGACTGCGCCACGGAGCTGGTACGGAGCATGCTTTCAGCCGGGTCATGGTCGGCAGGGGTCGCGAGGAACCGCGCACAGCGCCAGCGAGTGCGTCGCGCTTGCTCGCAGAGACACCCGCGAGCGGACCGCCGCCGACGTCGGGGCCGTCGAACCGGATCCCCGACTCGAACGAGCATGCGACCGCCACTCCAGCCGACGCGCTTCGCGGAGCGCTCGCCCCGACGATGGCGGAGTGGATGCCGCTCCTCCGCGAAGGCCACTCCGATGCGTTCAGCGCCGGCGGTCTCGTCGGTCTTCGCGAGGGCGTGCTCGTCGATCGCACGTACCGGGTAGAGCGTGCGCTAGGCGTCGGCGGAATGGGAACGGTCGCGCTCGCGACCGACGAGCGGCTCGACCGCAAGGTCGCCATCAAGTTCATCAAGCCCGAGCTCTTCGCATTCCCGGAGATGCGCACGTTCTTCCACAACGAGGCGCGCGCCATGGCGCGCGTCGGTCATCGCAACGTGCTCTCGGTGTTCGCGTTCGGCGAGCACGAGGGCACGCCATACTTCGTCATGGAATATGTCGACGGACAGACCGTCGAGCAATGGCTGCGGGGTAGACCTGCGGGCACGTACCCGGACATCGACGAGGCCGTACGCATTCTCGAGCAGGCGTGCCTCGGCGTCGAGGCCATCCACGCCACGAGCACGGTCCATCGCGATCTGAAGCCCTCGAACCTGCTCATCGATCAGTCGTTCCGCGTCGCCGTCGGCGATCTCGGCGTGGCGCGCGTGCTCGACAGCGCCACCGGAGGAAACTTCGTCGTCGGCAGCTCGGCGTACATGGCACCCGAGGCGGCGCTCGGTGACGACGAGGCTCCCGAGCTCGCGAGCCGACGGGACATCTACGCTCTCGGCTGCATCGCGTACGAGCTCTTCATCGGCCGCCCACCGTTCAATGGCCAGACGGACATGAGCGTGCTGTCGCAACACGTGCTCGAGGAGCCCATCCTCCCGAGCAAGATCAGGCCGGGACTTCCGCGAGGCTACGACGACATCGTGATGAAGGCGATGGCGAAGGACCCGCTGAAGCGGTACCCCACCGTCGACGCGTTCCGTCGTGCGCTCGTCGCCGAGCACAGCGGCGCGCGCGAGCCCGAACGTATCCTCGTGGCGGACGACGACGACGACTGGCGCGCGATCCTCATCTCGTCGCTGAGGGAACGGTTCCCACACGCGGAGATCGACGAGGTCCGAGACGGTCAAGACGCCCTCGACGCGTTCGAGAAGCGCCCCTATTCGGTCGTGCTGGTCGACCTGGAGATGCCGGGGATGGACGGCGCCAAGCTGACGCTCCTCCTGCGCTCCGACGAGAGCTCGGCGCGAACCCCCATCATCGTGCTGACCGCAGCAGGCGGACCGCGCGAGTGGCAACGGCTGAGCGCGATGGGCGCCGATGCGTTCCTCGTCAAGCCGGTCAACGCCGACGACGTCGAGCTCGTCATCCGCCGCACGCTCCGCTCACGGCACTCCTCCGCGCCGGGTCAGCTGACGCCCGACGGTGCCACCCCGCTGCCTGGCGCGCCGAACCTGACCTCGCGCTCGTAGATTCGGAACGCGGGGCGCGTGTCGGCACGTTCGGAAAGAAAATGATGACTGCCCGCTCTCGCTGGTTGGATAGACTGGCGCGGGGTTGGAACAGAGCCGAGGAGTTTGGGTCGCCGCCGTCGCGGATCGGAGAGCGCTCGTGCGCTTGATCCGGGCCGCGCTCGTGAATGGCGTGGCGCCCGTCGAGATCGCGGCAGACCACGTCGGCCCGGGTCTGCACGTGCTGCAGCTGCGACTCGACGGCCAGCCGGTGGTGGTGCTGGCCGCGGAGCTCGCCGGGGAGACGGCGACAGGGGCGTTCGCGCTCCGCCTCGCTCCACTCGACCCTTCGCACGTGCCGGAGCTGACGATCCTCAGCGTGGGCGACGATGACGCCCTCGCCTCGCTCAGGGGTCCGATGTCGTCGAGCGCCAGCTCCTTGTTCGGGCGGATGACGCTGCCTGATCCCGAGCCCGAGATGGTCGACGAAGACGAGCTCCAGGCGAGCGTCCTCTTCGATCCCGAGGCCGCGATGATCAGCCGCGCGCCGCCGCGGCCCAAGGGCACGACAGAGGAGGACACGCTCACCATCCCGGCACGTGCCTCGATGATGCCCGCGGCCTTCATTCCGCCGTCGGCGCGTACGGGGCCGAAACGGGACCCGACCGAGCCGGGCACGATCTCGCACTTCTCGTTCGGCAGCCTGCCCCCGATCACGGAGCGCAGCGAGGAGGCTGCGCGTCGGGGGTCATCGCCGGACCTGAGCATCGTCGTCGACTTCGACACTTCGCAGAGCCACGTGAACACGCAGCGCTGGTCCGGAGGCGACGGTGCCTCTGCGCCCGATCCGTCGGTCGGGCTGAGCGTGCTCTTCGATCCCGACGTCCTTGCGCGCGAGCACAAGACGCAGGAGGAGCCGCGCTCCGCGGCGCGCCGGACGCCCCTCGATCTCGACCAGCCCGTCCGCGAGGACCAAGCGACCTTCCCCCTCGACGATTCCCGCCGCGTCCCGAGCCAGCGGATGTCTATGGGCGGCGGCGGGCCCCGCACAATGCCCCGCATGAGCGGTCACGGCATCGTGATCGTCGGGCGCGTGATCGCCAATCGGTACCGCATCGAGTCGCTTCTCGGCGCGGGCGCGGTGGGCGCCGTCTACAAGGCTACGCACGTCGACCTGCCGCGCACCTTCGCGATCAAGGTCCTGCACCCCCATTACCGAACCGATGCCGCGCTGATGGCGAGCCTCCGTGCCGAAGCACGTGCCGCGAGCCTCCTCGACCATCCGAACGTGACGGCGGTGCAAGACTTCGGCGAGGAGCCCGACGGTACGGTGTACATCGTCATGGAATACCTGGCCGGCGTGAACCTCCAGGTCGTGCTCGACGAGGCAAGGCGTCTCCCCCCGCAACGCGCCATCGCCATCATGCTTCAGGTCTGCAGTGCCCTCACGGCGGCGCACGAGCGTGGCATCGTGCATCGCGACGTGAAGCCCGACAACATCATGCTGGTGCCCAGCAAGGACGACGAGGGCCACGCGATCGAGATCGTGAAGGTCTGCGACTTCGGCATCGCGGCGCTCGACACCACGCCCA
The DNA here is from genome assembly GCA_043717125.1 of Polyangiaceae bacterium. Classification (GTDB taxonomy): domain Bacteria; phylum Myxococcota_A; class Polyangia; order Polyangiales; family Polyangiaceae; genus Labilithrix. The sequence goes on from JAYSXP010000089.1 coordinate 5,220, forward strand.
ATCCGAACGCTCCCGAGTGGACGGCCGGGACGCCCGAGTACATGGCGCCCGAGCAAGCGCACGGGCTCGCCGAGCCGCGGAGCGACGTCTATGCGTGCGGGATCGTGCTTTACGAGATGCTCACCGGGCGCCCGCCGTTCGTCGGCGATTCGCCCGCGGCAACCCTGGCGAAGCACGCGACCGAGCTCGTGCGCCCTCCGTCGTCGGTGGTGCCCGGGCTCCACCCGATGCTCGACGCGGTCGTGCTCCGTGCGCTCGAGAAAGCCCCCCAGCATCGCTTCGCCACCATGCGAGATCTGCGAGCGGAGCTGAAACGGCTGCTCTGAAGACGACCTGTCGCTCGGCAAAACGAGCACTCCACGCGTCGCTGGCCGTCCTCGCCAAGGCTGCCGTGAGTTGCTTTGTTTGAGCCCGTACCTCGGTACGGAGTTATCGTCATCGCTGGATGCCTCGGTTGACCATTGGTGAGCTCGCACGGAAGGCCGGCGTGGGCGTAGAGACGGTTCGGTATTACCAGCGGCGCGGGCTCTTCCCCGAGCCGCCGCGCCAGCCTCGCTCGACGCGGGAGTACAGCCCCGAGGCGCTCGACCTGCTCCGGTTCATCCGGCGCGCGCGTGGGCTCGGCTTCACGATCAAGGAGATCGAGCATCTCCTCGTCCTGCAGCGCGCGCGCAAAGACGTCGGCGACCTGGTCGGTGTGCTGACCAACAAGGCTGCAGATCTCGAGCGGAGTGTCCGCGAGACGCAGGCGGTCATCTCCGTGCTCCACGAAATGGCCGTAAAGTGCGAGGTGCTGACCGGCGCGGACCGGTGGAGCATCTTCAATACCGAGGACTGAGCGCCCTCGAACTGGCCACCCGCGAGACCAAGGCGGCCACCAGCGCTGCCAGCTGGCCGTCACGTCGAGCACGCAATGACGGTCACTTGCGGCGTAATTCCGAGGAGTTTGGAAGGTATGCGGTTTGCAGCTCCGAGGGGGCCGTGATGAAATCAGGTCGGATGAAGCGCGGGGTGGCGGCGCGGCGGCTCATCGTGCTCGAAGAGCTGCGTGTGATCCTCCATGGCGACCTGACCGCAGAGCGAATGCTACGCGCGGTCGCCGTGCATCTCGCGAACGGCTGTGACTACTGCATCGCGGACATGATCGACCGCCACGGAACGCTGCGGCGTATCGAGATCGCCCATGCGGATCCGAGCCGCCGCGAGCGCTTGCGCGTCGCTGCGGACGAGACGAGGTTCGAGCCAGATGGCCGTGTCGCCGCACTGCTCGGCAGCGGGGGCGCAGAGGTCGTCGCGCGGGTGACGAGGGCAGGAGCCGTTCGTGCTGCGGACATCGTTCTGCTCCACGGCGAGACGTTTGGTTCGTACATGGCCGTATCGATCTCGGTCTCCGGCGCGCCAATGGCCGTGCTCACGGTGGTCACTTGCCAGGCGAGCCGCCAGTTCGATGCCGAGGAGCTCGGCTTTTTGAAGGTCGTGGGGGAGTGGACGGGGCTCGGTCTCGAGAACGCGCTCCGGCGCGAGCGCTCTCCGCGCGCGTCCGTGGTGCCGCCGTCCGGCGTCGAGCGGTTCGCTGCGGTCGAGCCCGTCACGAAGGTCTCGAGCACCCGCAAGGGCCGCACGTCGACCGGCTAATGCTCCGACAGCCTCAGGCGAGGAGGAGCTTCTTCAGCTGCGCACGCAGCGCCTCGGGACTGCGCTCGGCGCGCTCCGAGACGAGCGCGCGGTAATTCTTCCCGCCGATGGTCAGGAGAGAACGCGCAACGGCGAGGATGACGGCGTCCTCCCACGACATCGTAGAGGTCGTGTTGGCCGGCTGAGCGACGGCACCGTCGCGAGGCGGCGTCATCAGCTGGACAAGAAGTGAGATCGCCGGGGGCTGCGCGCTCGGGACCGTATGAGCGAGCGCGACTGCCGCCGCCCCGCGGAGCTCCTCACCCGCGGGGAGACGCCGGAGGAGAATCGCCTGGAGTCGCGGGATGACGTGCTCGTCGATCGCGTTGAGCTGGCGCAGCCCGGCGATGCCGGCGATCCGCACGACGTCGTCCTTGCTCTGCAGCATGCCGACGAGCAGCGGCTTCGCGCGCTCGCCCCACATCGTGACGATCGAGGCGGTCGCGGCGCGGCACACACCGGACTGGTTCACACGCAGGTACTTGACGATGAGGTGACCGGCAGACTCGTCGCCAACGAGGGGCACCGAGAGGATCAGATCCTCCGCAAGCTCGACGGTGCGCGGATTGTCCCCGATGCCCGTGGCGAGGATCTTCTCGAGCGCCGCGCGGACGACCGGCCAGGCCTTCGGACCGAAGTCTTTGAGCACGGTCGTGAACGGCCCGCGGATCGACGGATCGTTGGCGAGCTTCACGCGCGCGCCATAAAGGCCGTAGGCGCCTGCGACGCCCGCGTGCACGAGGAGACGCTTGGCGTGATCGCGGATCTCGTCCGTTCCGACGAGGAGCTGCTCGGCGATGCCGGCGAGGACAGCGGGGTCCTCGAAGAAGCGAAGGAGCGAACCGGCCACGTGCGCGCGCGAGCCGTGAGCCTGCGTGCCTTCCATGGCGATCCCGCGCAGGGTGCTCGCGACGACCCAGAGCGCGCGGGTCTCTCCCGCAGCAGCAAGCGCACGAAGCGCCGGCTCGAGCCGCTGGGCCGCCTGCTTGAACGCGCGCGGGTCGGGCGTCTTCGAGAAACGCTGGAGCCACGCTGTGGGATTCTGCATGAGCGCCTCGGCGACCTCGTCGAGCGCGATCCCACCTTGCGGTGAAGACGCCCCCGCGGAACCGGCACCGGCCGCCCCCGCCCCGTACACCGGACCGCGCTCGAGCCACGCAGGCCCGACGTCGCGCTGACTCGACGGCTCGCGCGCGTGGCTCGGAGTGGGGTTCGCCTTCGGCTGGCCGAGCGCACGCGCAGGAAGCGGTGGGGGCTGCGCCGGTCCGGCCTGGGTGCGCGCCGGTGCCGGCGTGATCGGGCGCATCTCTTCCGAGGTGCCCATCGAGCGTCCGAGCGACGTACGCGCACCGAGCGTCCCCGACTCGGTGAGGATGCGCGTGAGGAGCTCGCGGAGCTCGGCGCGCAGCTCCCGCATGTTCTGCGGTCGGTCTTCCGGCTCCTTGGCGAGCGACTTCAGGATGATTTGCTCGAGCTGAGCGTCGACCCCCGGCCGCACCACCGACGGAGCCACCGGCGGCGTGAACTGGTGCTTGTTGAGGAGGGACTCGGGACGCTCGGCCACGAACGGCAGATGCCCGGTCGCGAGCTCGTAGAGCACGACGCCACACGCGTAGACGTCGCTTCGCGCGTCGAGGTCTTCGCCGCGACACTGCTCCGGCGACATGTACTCGGGCGTGCCGGCGAGCATTCCGGCGAGCTGGGCGGAGCCCGGAAGCGCGCGGTGCTGCGCGATGCCGAAGTCGCAGACCTTGACGATCTCGATCGCCTGTCCGTCGTCGTCGTGGCCGGGGACGATGACGAGGTTCTCCGGCTTGATGTCGCGGTGGACGATGCCGCGAGCATGCGCGTGCGAGAGGCCCGCGCACGTCTGAATCATGACCTCCGCGATCCGTTGCGCAGGGAGAGCGCCCTCCTTGTTGACGAGCGAGCGAAGCTCGACGCCGTCGAGGAACTCCATCGCGAGGTAGAGCAGGCCGTCGGGCTCCTGGCCGAAGTCGATCACGCGTGTGATGTTCGGGTGATCGAGACGGCTCGCCGCAAGCGCCTCGGCGTAGAAGCGGCGGCAGAAATCGATGTCGTGCTGGAAGGACTCGTGGAGGACCTTCACGGCGACGGCCATCCGGAGCTCGCGATGGCGCGCTTTATAGACGGCACCGACTCCGCCGCGGCCGATCAGACCCTCCATCAGCAGCTTGCCGCCCGCGAGAGCGCGACCGAGGATGCTGTCCTCCGGCTTCTTGGGGAGAGGCGTCGCGCGTTCGAGGTCTGCGGTGTGGCTCGCGCTGAGCGTCATGCCGGTATTCGAGCGACGCCCGCGGATCACTCCGTTCATGCCAGGAGGTGCCTCGGTCCGGCCGCTCGGCGCGGCATCGGGCATCCGGCGGATGCGCATCGGGAAGCCCTCGGCGCTGGGCGGCCCCAGCGGAAGCGCGAGAAAGTACAGCGGCTCGGTCATGCTCGGGATGTGCACCTCGAGCACGTGCTCGGAGGCGTTCACCGGGGCGTTGTCGAGCGGAACGTAGATGGCGCTGCCCGCGAAGGCAGCGGCCTCTAGAACCTCCTGCGCTTCGTCGTCGGCGAGATCGGCGACGAGGATGGGTAAGAGGTCTTCCGGGGGCAAGGAAGGCGTCGAGCGCACTCCGACGAGGATCTCACCTGCGCTTCGAGCGGTCAACGTGGGCCGACGCTCCGGTGACGCATCGGACGTACGAGCCGGACCAGGTACGGCGGTGTGTCACGAGGCGATGACCACTGTCATCACACGACGGCAGAGTTCCACGCCGCCTGCGCGTCGATGCCGAGCGCCCCGAAGCGCGGGACCCAGTCGCGCGTGAGCGTACGCTCGACCACCGCCGCATACTCGGACGGAGGCATCAGCCCCCACGCGCGGTCTTCAGGAGCGATCGTGTCGTGCTCCTTGGCGTGCTCTCCGTAGATCAGCCGGACGCGTCCAAAGAACGCAGGAAGCTCACGCTGCACGAGGGTGCGCACGGCGGGCGCGATCGACAGCCCGAGAAGGTATTCGAGCCCGGTCCACCCGAAGTCGCGGTGCCTCACCTCGTCTTGCAGGACGCGATCGAGGACGCGACGCGCGGCGGGTACCTTGCACCCTGCGCGGAGCTGCGTGAAGAGCGGCACCGCCACCGTCTCGCCGATGCAGAACGTATTGACGAGGCAGCGCGTGACGTCGACCTCGAGCGGGATCTTCGTGTCACGACCGAGCTGCAGCGTCTCGCGTGGCAGCGCTGGGCTCCCTCCACCTCGAGCGGCGAGGTACGCCTCGAAGCTCAGCTCGGAATGAACGAGCTCGTCATCGACGATGCGAAGCCCGGCCCGGATGAGATCCGGCGAGCTCCCGATCTGGATCAGCCAGAGGACGAGGTGGTGGGTGATCGCGGCCGACTGATACTCGGCTTCGACCCGGCGTAGCCACTCCTCGCGCACGAGCTGCGACGCGGGAGCCTCGAGGACGCTGGCGAGCTCGGGCGTCGGAGCGCGCTTTTCCTTCGCCTTCTTGTAGACGCTCGACTTCGCCATGGCGCTGACGATGATGACACGCGGAGCGCGCGCGCGTTACCCGTGAGCGCTCATTTGCCCAGGCGGTCCAGACGGGCAAGCGCGACGGCGCGATTGGTGGTGCTGAAAATCACGGCGTAGCCCGCTCCGTCGGTGTCGATTCCGGCGGCGTTCACGATCGGTGCCGTGCTCCCGAGGCAGACCCAGGGGGCCAGCGGCTTTGCGTTCGCATCGAACGGACGGAACGCGACCGTCTGAGCCGCGCGCTCCACGATGACGCCGAGCTCGGACCCCTGCACCGCGAGGCCGAGCCCGCGGACCGCCCCCGCAAGGCTGGGCGGAGGATTGACCGTGAGGTTGCCTGCCTCGTCGAGGATGAGCAGGCGCGTGTGCGCCGTGAAGTCAGGCGCTCCCGCGGGCTCGTTGACGAGCGCCGCGTACCCCGTCGGTGTCTTCACGAGCTGAATGATGTTTCGCGCGCGGTCGTCCGCGCTGATGTCGTGGGCGGCGACCTTCGCGGTCGTGCTCGCGGTCGCGAACGCCGTCCGGATCAAGGTGTGGCCGGGGCTCGTGAAGGTGTATCCGACCCAGAGGACGGCGAACGACGACCCGCTGCTCACGACCGACGCCGTGAAGTTCTGCTGACTGGCCGTGTCGAGCGCGAACGCCGGGCCGGCGAGCTGGCCCGCCGTGTCGACCCCGCGCGCGGTGACGCCTCCCGCGCCGGACCACACCGCCAGGAACGCACCGCCCGACTGTCCGATCGCCACCTCGCGCGACGGGTCCGAGCCGAGCGCGAGCGGGGCGCCCGCGTCGACGAGCGCGCCTCCCGTGTCGTAGCGCTGGAAGAAGATGTCCGGGAGCGTGACGCCGACGACGCCGAGGACGCTCCCCCCCGTCGCGATGCGGTTGAGGTCGGTTCCCAGCGCGATCGGCGCCGCGCTCGGGTTCCCGCCGTTCGTGTCAAAGAGGACGAACCCCTCGTCGCCCGCGGCCTGCGCCACGCGTCGTGGGCCGAGGGTGGCGATCGCGTCGAATTGCGGCGTGGTCGGGCTCCCCGGGTAGAGCGTCACGGGAGCTGCTGCGGCCGCACCGCACGCGGTGTCGGGGATGACCGGACCCGCATCGCTGCCAGCCGCGTCGGCGCCGCCTTCGCGCACGGAGGCCTCGCGTGGCTCGACCGCGGCATCGCCCGTGAAGACCCCTCCGCTGGAGGCTACACCGCTCGACGAGGAGCAAGCCCCCACCGCTAAGGAAGCGCCTCCGACGAGCGCGACGAGGGCGAGAGCGACGTTCACTCGGACGGGATGCACGAGTACTCGACAGCCCAAGAGTTGAGCAGAGGCGGAGGAGGCTTGGAGGCGTTCGATACGGTAATTCTGAGCTGGAGCCACTCGCTACGCGTCGAGGGCGGCCCGCCGAGCACACCGCCGACCGGCACGGACGCGGGGGGCACGGGGCCCGAGAGTCCGACAGGGTTGGCGGGCGTCCGGATCCACGGCTCGGCTGCGACAGGCGGATCCGCGGCGGTGATCCACGCCGTGAATGCTCCGGGCGCTCCTGCGACATCGGGCGCCGTGCGCATCTCGAACTTCACGTCACCGCCGGCGGCGGCCGTGATGTTGTAGGTGAGGAACGTCCATTCGGGGTGGAGGTCAGGGCTCAAACAGGTCGCGTGATACGGCGCCTCGAGGATGATTGCAGGCGCGCCGCCGCCGGGGCTACATGTGCCGCACGAGCCATTGTCCTTCGCGGAGGACTCGTTGTTGTAGCAGCCGCCGTTGCCTGCGGCGTTGCACTCGGTGAGGCTCGCGCTGATTGAGCCGGTGCCGCCATACGCGCCGTTGCCGGTCACGCCAGACACCGTGAACGTGGTCGCGCCCGTCACCGTGATCGCCATGTTGGTGACGTTCGCGCTCGTGTTTCCCGTGATGCCGGTGATGCTGACGACGTCGCCCGTCTTCAGGCCGTGAGCCACGGTGGTCGTGTACGCGATCGGCGTCACGGAGTTGCCTGACGTGGTGCTCGTCGTGAGCGCGCGCGTCGCATAGATGAACGTGTGGCGGTTGCCGTTGACACCGGGAGAATCAACGGTGGTGCAGGCGCCTGGCGCGAGATCCGCAGCGAGCGTCGCGGTGTTGTCCGGGGCGCCGGCCGGGTGGTAGTACGGCGCGACGCACTGACTGGCGTTGGGGCCCGCGGGGTTGACGCTCTGCCAGATCTCGAGCTTGGTGGTGGCTCCCGGGATCTTCTTTAGTGCCGACGTGCCTCGGTTGCAGACCGTGAACGTCGCGGGCGGCGGGTTGCCACCACCCACGGAGGGACACCACGCGTTGAGCTCGAGGTCGAACCCGGCGCACGCGGGGTCCGTGTACCCCGTCGCGACATTCCACACGCATAGGCCCGCTGCGCAGTGAGTGTCCTGATAGCAGTCACGGTTCGTGGCGCATGCGTGGCCGACCGAGCTGGCCGAGGGCGGGCAGATGGCGACTCCGTTGGGCGGGACGTTCGGGACGGCAGGGATCGGAATCCCCGCGCCGGCGTCGGGCGAGGTGTCGAACGACCAGCAGTACGGGTTGCACGGATCGAGGTCGCAGGAGCTGCCGCCGTCGACGGTGCCTGAATCGCGGGCGACCGGGAGCGGATTCGAGAGCGTGTGGAGGTCGCCGCCTGGCGACGAGGCCGCGCTCGTGAACGTGACGTTCGGCATGTAGTGGGCGCTGATCGTCCCCGCGCCGCCGCAGGCGCCCCACGCCGTCCCTACGCAGGTCTGCGAGCCTTCGTAGCAATCGACGAAACCTTTTTTCACCCCGGTCACGACGTGACACGCCCGCGTCGACCCGTTCACGCACGGACCGTCCGGGCCGGGACCGACGGTGCCCGACGAGCTCTCGCCGGCGTCGGGCTTGGTCGTACTGCATCCCGAGAATGCCGCGATCGCGGCGACGGCCGGCAGCGCCACTGCGAACGTCGTGAGGAAGGGGCGCTTGAGCGCCTTGCCCTTGAGCAGCTTCGCTTTGGACTTGTTGGTCGTGCTCATTCGATGAGGCCCGTCCTTCGATTGCACTTCATGGGGCGTGCCTCCGGGCACAGAGGGCGCAGGGAGCCAAGAGGGAGATGCACGTCATGGGCCGCGAGGCCCCTCTCCTCGAGAACTGGAATTGAGGCCAATTCCTGCTGGTCCCTCAGCCTACCAGCCCGACGCTGCCTTGCAGAAATTGCAGAGCACGGAAAAACGATCGGGGTGCGCATGTGGGCGCGATGCCGCGGGTCACGCAGAACCGCTCCAGGTCTGGCGACGCGAATCGCCGCTCGGGACGGGGTCGGTTCGAGTAGGATCATAAGCCCTTGGGCACACGGTCTCCTCTTCGAGCAGCGCTGCTGCTCGCCGCGATCCTCGCCGCGAGCGGGCCCGCCGCGGCGCAGCCTTCGCCGCCCGACACCTCCCCTGCCCCGCCCACCGCGCCCGAGCCCGCCGCACGCGCGCCGGGGCCGACTGCTGCGGAGCCGGCCTCGACTCCTCCTCCTTCATCACCGAGTGTCGGACCGAAGGACTCGCCGTTCGCGCCACCACCGAACCTCAAGAAGAACCCGATCGACGTCCTTCCCGGCGACGTCATCTACCCGCCGCTCGGCGACAAGCCCGCGAAGCCCGTTCTCTGGAATCCAGAGTGGCCTCGCTTCTCGACGGCGGACTGGATCATCACCGCTGCCGGCGCCGCGATCACGGTCACGGCCGCGATCATCCCGCCGCAAACGAAGCACTCGCTCGGCGGCGGGATCGCCTTCGACGACAGCGCACGCAGGGCGCTGCGCCTTCCCACCTCCGAGGGGCGCTACGTCGCGCGGGACACGAGCGACGTCATCCTCTCGCTCGAGGCGACGTGGCCCTTCTTCGTCGACGCGCTCATCACGACCTGGTGGTACCGCGGGAGCCCCGACGCGGCCGCGCAGATGGCGCTCGTAGACGGAGAGGCGCTCGCGATCGTCACGGCCATCCAGGGCGCCACCAACACGATCGTCAGTCGAGAGCGCCCGTACGGGCCGACGTGCGGTCAGGGCCAGCCGCCCGAGCTCCCGGGCGCGACGAACGACTGCGAGGGCAACGTCCGCTACCGCAGCTTCTTCAGCGGGCACTCGGCGTTCGCGTTCATGGCTGCCGGACTCATCTGCGTCCACCACGAGAAGCTCGATCTTTTCGGCGGCGGCGCCGCCGACCACATCGCTTGCGTGGCGGGTTACGCGGGGGCGGCGGCGACGGCGACGATGCGCGTGATGGGCGACATGCACTATATCTCCGACATCGCGATCGGCGCGAGCGTCGGGACTTTCGTCGGACTCGCTGTCCCGCTGCTCCACTATCGCCGAGTCAACCTCGCGCCGACGGAGAAGAAGACGGCCGTCGACTGGACAGTCATCCCGGTCGGCGCCGGTCTCGGGGTCGGGGGAACCTTCTGATGCGCACCCTGCGAGCGTTCTGGACGCGGGCAGCGCTTGCCTCCGCCAGCGTCGTCGCGATCGCGGCGCAGGCGAGCTCGGCGCGCGCGGAGGGGGTGGGGCCGTCGTACGACACGCCGCTTCCGCCGGAGCCGCCGCCCGAGGCGTACGGGATGACGACCGACGAGCTCATCGACCTGCGGATGCGGCGCTCGTGGAACGAGGGCGACACGCGCACGTTCCTCGCGACGACGCTCGACGTGGGCTGGGTCTATCTCCGCCCGCGCGTCTCCCTGGGCTACGGCAAACCGTTCAAGGCCTGGTTCGGCGTGGACATGAACCCGATCGTCTCGGGCCAGGGCGTCGGCGGGTACGGGGGGCTCCGCCTCGCGCTTCCACGCTTCGACCTCCGCGTGGGCCCGCGCTACTTCGCGGCGTTCAACCGGGACTACGTCAACCCGCAGAAGAGCTACAACCGCGTCGACCTCGACTCGACGCGCGGCGACCCGTCACGCGTCATCACGTTCGAGGCGGAGGCCGAGGCTTCGGTGCCGGTCGGTCCCGGCGACATCATCGGGCTCGGGAGCGTCTCGTACGTCACGAACGTGCCCGACAAGCAGCTCGCCTTCGAGGAGACCCTCCGCGTCATCGTCGCCCCTCCGCTGCTGTGGCGCGGACGCGGCGGATACGTCGTGCGGTTCGGGACTTCGAGGCAACACAGCATCGGTGTCGTCGCCGACGTGCTCGACGTGCCGAAGCGCGACGACTCACTCACCGTCCGCGTGGGCCCCGTCGTGCGCATCGTCCTCAGCCGGCGCGTCGAGGTGCGAGGGAGCTTCGTGCCCACGATCGTGAGCCCCGATCACCTCGGCATCATCGGCGGCGACTTCACCGAGCTCGGCTTTCGCTACCGCTGGGCGACGGAGTAGCGAGCTCAGTCCTGCTTCGGAACGACGCCCGCGGCGGGGATGCGATGCTCGGAGGTGATCTCCTCGACATCGCGGTCCATGCCGTAGTTGGGCTTTACGCCGCCAGGCATCGGGGAGGGCGCGACGTATCCCATTTCGCCGGGGCTCGCGAGCTCGGGCCACGAGTCGCTCGCCGTTGGAATCGCGCTTGCGCTGCTGTGCGGCGCCGCCTCGTCGGATCCCTTCTCCTCCATCGGGAAATCAGGGATCGCGATGCCGGGTACCTCGCTGACGCGCACGACAGGCGGAGGCAGGACGAGGCCGACCTTCTTCGCGAACGCGTCGAGCGCGAACTGCAGCGCCTCCTGGGAGGTCTTCGCGAGGATCGCGTCCCATCCGAGCGCTGCGACGAGGCCCGCGGCCGTGCCGTTGCCGCTGGTGTGGATGTTCTTCACCCAGACGATGATCTGATCCTTGCTCAGCGTATCGCAGATCGTGTCGGTGCCCTTGAGCCGCCCACCGCGACCATCGAGGTTGTCGAGAAACCAGAGGTCGTCGAAGAGGCCGAGCTCGCGCGCCATCGCGAGCGCCTTCTGCACGGGGACGCCGGCGACCTTGCCGGACCGCCAGAAGCTCCACCACTCGTCGAGCGGCACCCAGTCGATGAGGATCGCCGCGGTGACGCCCTCCTCGAACGCAGCGTCGTCGATGTCGCCGGCGAGGATCGCGTCGTGAACGACGCTGCGAATGCGCTCGTCGTCGTCGCGGAGCGCGGCCTTCGCACCCCGAATGCCCCAGCCAGCGACGATCGGCGCGCGGACCTCGCGCGGAATGTGCACGAAGAGGCGGTCCTTCGCCTTCGTCGCGTCGTGCGGGAAGAACTGGGCGACCAGCTGCTTCGCCTCCTTGACGCGTCCAGCCTCCGTGCGACGGAGCTCTTCCATCGCGAGGCAGAACTTCGTTACCGCACTCTCGCGATCGTTCCTCGGCTTCGGTTCCACGACCCCTCCGTGCGCAGGCAGAGCCAGCGCGCGACTCGAGAGTAGCGAAGGAGCTTCAGCGCGTCGCCACGGAAACGCGGGTTCCTGAGGCGCCCGTGACGGGCCCCGGTACGGACCAGGCCCCGCCACGCAGCTGCGTCGCCTTGACCTGGCCTCCAGAGGAAAAGACCGCCACCGCATCGTCGCCGCAAACGCCCCTGGCGACCGCCGGCGTGCTGTCGACGGTAGCGGAGCCGTCGGCGAGGAGGAGCGCGGGAACGCTCCATGTGACCGACGCAACGCCCAGGGTACCGGTCATCTTGTAGGGCTTGCCGTCGTTGCCGCGGAACATGATGAGCACGGAGGTTGGGGAGACGAGCGCGGCGGACATCGCTTCGCTGGTCTGCGCCGTGGCCTGCGTGATCGCCGCCGAGCCCCATGCCTTGGTGGTCGCGTTGCGCGTCGCGAAGCCGATGACGTGGTTCACCGTGTTGTCGGCGTAGAGAAGGACGGCATCGAAAGTGCCCGGGACCGACACGAGCACCGGCGGGGCGCCCGTCGCAAAGGTCCCCGCACCGGCGATCGCCGTCGCCGGGCTCGACCACGCGTTGGCTGCGCGCGTCTGCACGTAAAGACCCTGGTCCGAACCGTCCTGCGCGAACACGAGATCGGCGCCGGCGGCCGCGACCGTACCGGCGGTAGGACCGTACGCCTGTGGGTCGGCCACCTGAGGCCCCTTCACCGGATCGCTGGACGCGCTCCAAGAAGCGCCGGTGTTTTCGATGCGAAAGAACTTGTTCACGTCGGCCCCGAGCCCAGCGAGATAGACCGCGTGCGCGTTCGCCCCGAGCACCGTGAGCGCCGGCGTTCCGAACGTCGTCCGTGCGCCGACCGCGGTGACTCCACTCCACGACGCCGTGTACGAGACGGACTGAAGCGCATCCGAAGGGCCACGCGTGAGCCCGACGAAGCCCGTGCCGAATGCCACGAGCGAGGGCGGGCTCTTCGCGCCGCCGCCGGTGATCGCCGCGCCCGCCCACGCGCCCGCGTTGACCTGGATGGCGCCGCTGAGCGTGCTGTCCGTCCCCGCGAGCACGGCCACGATCCCACCGTTCGTGCAGGTCGGGATAGCTGTGCCGTCCGCGTCCGCGCCGCCGTCGGCGCTGCCGTCGGCGCTCAACTCTCCACCTTCGCGGGTCGCCGACCCCTCGGAGCTCCCATCGGACCGTTCGGGAGGCGGCCCGAACTGCGGTCCGTGCACGGCGTCGCCATTGTCGGTCGCGCACGCGGCGAGGAGCACGGCGGGAAACACCACACCGGCAGAAAAGAGGACGAGCAGCGAGAGCTTGGTCATGCAAATCAGGAGGGGCGGCGAACGACTGCGACCCGTCTTACGACAGAATCGCCTGCCTACTTCCCTCGTTCGAAGACAAAGCGCCCAATGCGCGATCCCGGCTCGAGCAGGCCATGTGCTCTGATGAGGTTTCTGCGGGAGGGTCGATGCAAGGCTCAACATCGACAATCCGGCGCGACGGGC
>JAYSXP010000090.1:0-18240 GCA_043717125.1 Polyangiaceae bacterium
CTCGAGGGGGTTCTTCGGCGGCTTCTGCGGCGCGTCGACGATGCACTCGACGCCCACGGTCACCGCATGGAAACGCGGATCGCGCGAGGGCCGCGACCAGACGCCGAGGACCCGCACGAGCTCGAGCCCGACGACGCCGGCCTCCTCCTCCAGCTCGCGGTCGAGCGCGACGCGGAGGGTCTCGCCCCATTCGAGGGTCCCGCCGGGCAGCCCCCAGGTGCCCGTGTCGGCCCGACGGATGAGGAGAATGCGGCCGTCGCGCGTCCGCGCCACGGCGCTGATGCCGACCACCGGACGGCGCAGCAGATGCCGCGTGATCTCGTGGACGATGCCATACGCGGACTTCGGGAGCCAGGACAGGAGCACGGCCGAACCCTAGCCGACCTTCGGGAGGGTGTGTCGTGTGCGTCGCACACGCCCTAGCCGACCTTCGGGAGGCTGTGTCGTGTGCGTCGCACACGCCCTAGCCGTGCGGATGTGGTACGTCGCGCGCATGAAGCTCGTGACCTACACGCATGGGGCCATCGCTCGGCCCGGGCTGCTCGTGACCGACGGCAAGGGCTCCGTGGTCCTCGACCTGATCCGCTCGATCGCCTGGGTCGACGGAAAGAAGAACGCCGCCACGAGCGACGAGCGCGCGCTCGCCGACAAGTTCGGCGACTCCGTGCTCGGCTTCATCCAGCACGAGCAGGACGTCCGCCCCCTCGCCGTCGAGGCGCTCGCGGCCCACGGCCGCGGCGAGCTCCCCGCGAAGGTCCCCGCCGGCGCGGTCACGATGCCCGCCGCCGATGTGACGCTCCTCGCGCCGATCCCTCGCCCGCCGTCGATGCGGGATGGCTACGCCTTCCGGCAGCACGTCGAGACGGCGCGCCGCAACCGCGGGCTCGACATGATCCCCGAGTTCGATCAGTTCCCGGTCTTCTACTTCACGAACCATCAGGCGGTGATCGGCCCCGGCGCGCTCCGCGTGAAGCCGAGGCACCTCGAGCGTCTCGATTTCGAGCTCGAGGCCGCGGTCGTGATCGGGCGCGAGGGTCGCGATCTGACCGCGGCGAACGCGGACGAATGCATCTTCGGCATGACGATCATGAACGATTTTTCGGCCCGCGCCCTGCAGATGCAAGAGATGCTCATGTCGCTGGGGCCCGCCAAGGGGAAGGACTTCGCGACGGGCCTCGGCCCTTACCTCGCGACGATGGACGAGCTCGCGGACCGCACGACGAAGACGCCGAGCGGCAATGTCTACGACCTCGGCATGCGCGCGTTCGTCAACGGCGTGCAGGTCTCCGCCGGCAACGTCAAGGAGATGACGTGGACGTTCGCGCAGATCCTCGAGCGCGCGAGCTACGGCGTCACGCTCTTCGCCGGCGACGTCATCGGCTCGGGTACCTGCGGCACGGGCTGCTTTCTCGAGCTGAACGGGTCGAAGATCACGAAGGATCAGTGGCTCAATCCGGGGGACGTCGTCGCCCTCGAGATCGACCAGCTCGGTCGCCTCGAGAACACGGTCGTCGCGGAGTAGCTACCTCGGCCCGAGCCGCTCGGCGAGGAACACGAGCGCGCGCTTCATCGAGAACCCCGTGATCCAGTCGGCCTCGTCGAAGCCGGCGACCCACCCGAGGTGGCCGCCGTGCGGAGTGATCTCCACGCGGACGGCACTCGATGCCTTCGCGAGCCACGGGCGAACGGTGGAGCCGGGCACCATCGGGTCATCGTCGGCGTGCACGAGCAACGTCGGAACGCGGATGCGTTCGAGCCAAGGCCCCGCGCTCGCTGCGGCGTAGTATTCGTCGACGTCGCCGAAGCCGTGCATCGGGACGATGATCGTCGAATCGTAGTGGCGAAACGTGCTCATGCGCTTCACCTGGTGCGGCTGGTAGTGCGCGCGCGTGGGGTGCTGGCGCGCGAACTCGCGGGCGCCGTTCGCGAGCCCCCGAAGGACGTGGAATCGATACGGGAGACGCCCCAGCGTATCCATCCACGCGCCGACCTTCGTGTAATCGAGCGGTGCGGAGATGCTGACCACCGCACGCAACGCCTCGGGGAACGCCTCGCCGAGCTCTCCCGCGAGCTTGAGCGCCATGGTGCCCCCGCCCGAGAACCCGAGGAGCACGACACCGTTCGCCCCTGGTCTGTCCGCCAGCTCCGTCACGACGTGGCCAAGGTCGGTCGAGAGGCCCGCGTGATACAGCGACGGCGCGTCGGGGATGCTCGCGCCCGCACCGCGCAGGTCGAGCCGCACGACATGGTAGCCCGCGCGATGGATCGCCACCGCCGCGCGGACGACGTAGCGCGATTCGCTCGAGCCGCCGATGCCGTGGATGACGACGACGATCGCTCGCTTCGCGATCGCGTCGCCCTCACGGCACCACCACGCTTTTGCGTGGAGGCGATGCGCGGTGCCGTCCCCGAGCGGGATTCGCAGCGGCTCCGACTCGAGCGCCGCGTGCGAGCGCGGCGGCGAGAAGAGCGGTGCGGCCGCGCCCAGCGTCTGCAGGTGCGGATTGCGCAGCCAGCGTGGAACACGGAAGTGCGCATGCATCGGGCGCGCGGTAAGTAGCCGGCTGGCGCTGGCACGGCAACCTCTCCGACCGGGAGCCACGAGCTCCCGCGAGGGCTCGCTCGCGCGGATGCCCGTGGCGACGAGCCGTCCCTACGAGACCTGGCTCGTGAGGTGGAAGTAGCTGATAGTGTGCGGCGGATGTCTTCGATGGGTGTTCGGCTCGGCCACGCGGTGCTCGCAGTGTCGCTCTTCGCTGCCGTCCCCGTCGGGAGTGCATGCAGTACCGGCTCGCGGCCTCGCGACGTCGCCGGCGATCGGCGTAGCCGCCAGCAGGACGCCGGAGCCGACCCCGATGCTGCGAGCAACGTCCCCGAGCCGCCGCCCGTTACCGCGCGACCGGTCGTCAGCGGAAAGAAGCCGCGCGTTGTCGCGCGAGCCACGTCGCGCGCGCTCGCGATCGACGCGACCAACCTCTACTTCGGCAATAGCGACGACGACGGCGTGTTCGCCGTACCGAAGCAGGGCGGCGAGCCCAGGCGGCTCGCGCGCCGGGCTCCCGTAGCCGGAGCCATCGCGGTCGACGCCACTTCGATCAGCTGGATCGCGAGCCCCGGTGACGCCGTGCTTCGGCTCGCGCTGCACGACGGTGGACAGCCGGTCACGCTGCGCGACCGAGGCATCTTCTCGGACGTCGCGACCGCGGGCGGAGAGCTGTTCATCACCGAGGCGATCGGCGCGGGAGGAGCGCTCCTCCGCGTGACGGGACCGACCGCCGCGCGGCTCGTCTCTTTCGACGGCGCGCCTCGAGCCCTGATGGCGGACGCGACTCACGCGTACGTGATCACCCCGACGAAGATCCTCCGCACGACGCACGTGAAGGGTGACCTCGAGACAATCGCATCCGGGAGCGGCTTCGGGTATCCGCAGATCGACGACGCGTTCGTCTACGTCATCGCGAACGTCGCGGGCACGCGCGTCCTCGCGCGACTGCCGAAGGCCGGCGGCCCGATGACGACGCTCGCGCGCGACGTCCGAGACGCGCCGATCGAGGTGGAGGGGGCAGACGTCCTCTTCCTCGACGCCACGCGGCCGCAGCTCCGCTCCGTGCCGAAGGTCGGCGGCGCGCCGCGCGTGGTGATCGACGACGAGGCCTTCGGGGGCGTCACGGCGATCGTCGCGGATCCGGCGACGGTGTTCGTCGCGGCGGGCGCGCGCGAATCGGGCGTCGTCCTCGCCGTCGAGCGCTGACGGCGCGCCTCACGGCGCTTGTGGCGGGGGTGATCGACAGCGCGTGCGCTACGGAGCGCAAGCCGGGTCGAACACGTAGACCGTCGGCGCCATCGGCGCGGCCGGGTCGACGGCGAGGATGTACCCCAGGCCATTCGAGCCCGCCGCAGCGAGCTGGGTCACCGCGAGCGTGATCGGGAAACGACGCGGCATCATGTCCGCATTCTTCACGATCGAGACCGTCGCGCCGCGCGTGACGAACTGAACGTTGGTCAGCGCCCCAGGATTTCCTGTCGCCGACGTCGTGACCATCGCCGTCTTCGAGTCGAGCATCGCCACCGGCCCGACCGAAGGTGTACCCAGCGGCAACCCGCCGTAGGTCTCGAGATCGATGCCGGCCGTCGGGTCGAAGGACGCCGCTCCGTCGGCGACGAGGAAGTAGCCCTTCGCCGCGCGGATGGCCGGCGGCGGCAGTCCACCCGGGGCCACCGTCATGCTCACGTACGACCAGAAGACCGCGCCATCCGCGCTCTGCGCGAAGTACTGCGGACCCGTGGCCGGAGCCGCGGTCGCGATAGGCACGTCCGGCACGGTTATCGGGGTACCGCTGCCTGCGGCGTTCACGAAGCCGAACGACACGGCGCCGGCGGCGCTGATCTGCCCCATGATGAGGCGCGAGCCGCTCATGGCCACCGGCGTCGCGCCTGCCGTGAACGCAACTCCCGTCGAGCCGAAGTTGACGGGCTCGGCGAGCGGCGGCTCGACCGGCGCCGACGCGTAGGCCGTCGCCACGTTCGAGTCGAGTAGAAGCGCGGTGTCATTTCCGCGCGCCGCGAGCAAGAGAGGATCGCCCGGGGCTCGATTGAAACCGGCAAGCACCGTCGTCACGACGATCTTCGCGGCGAACGGATCCGGCGGCACGTCGGCGTAGGCGACCGGGACGCGCGACGTCGCGCCCACCCCGACCGGCGTACCGAGGAAGTAGACGCGGCTCCCGCTCGCGACAATCTGCGTCGGGACGAAGCCGAGGCCGGTGATGGGAACGGACGCGGGGGTAGCATTCTGCGGATCACTGGCCGCGAAGGCGACGACGCCGTTCGCCGTGCCCACGAACACGAAGGGATAAACGGCCGCGAAGCAGCGCGCGAGCGCCCCGCCGCAGCCGACGGGCGCGCCGACCGGGAACTGCGACGCGCGGTACTTGTAAGGCTTCGGCGCGCCGCACTTCTGCGAGGCCGTATCGCAAGCGGCCGAATTGCACGCGGGCTGGCGGCACACGTCGAGCACGCAGGCCTTTCGAGAAACGTCACACCTGGCGGTGAGACACCCAGCGGTGCCCTTGCAGTCCGCGTCCTTCGTGCAGATTCCAGCTTCAGGCTGGAGCGGGGGTAGCGCGCCGTCACCGCCCTCCGGCACGAACACATCGGGCTGCTGCACGTCGACGGTGCTTGCCTCGACGCGGCGATCGAGCAGCGACTCGTCGAGGTCGAGTGAGCAGCTAGCGAGACCGATGCACGCGGGCCCGACGACGCACGCTGCGCCGACGATCGCCGCACGCCTGAAGGTGTTGTCGCGCTTTCGGCTCATCGGAACTTCCCTGCCATCACGACACCACCGGGAGACGCGCCGACGCGGACGCGGCCGTCGCCGTCAGAGTCGGGCCACAAGACGAGAGCCACGCCCCCCGCGAGGAAAACCACGCTCGATACGAGCGCTACGTTCGTCCACGTCTGCAGCGACGAGGCATGGTCGAGCGACTCGCGCGTCGGCCCGGCGACATAAGACTTCTGAGCGCCGTTCGCCTCGAGCCCGAGCACGATCGTTGCGCCGAGCGCGGCGACTCCGACCCCTCCGACTCCGACGCCGGCGACGCGTCGGGTCGTCCAGAAGTGCATTCGCGGAGGCGGTGCGGGCGGAGGAGCCGCGACGGGCGGAGGCTTCACTGGCTCCACTTCGACCTTCGGCTGCACCTTCGGCTCTTCCTTGAGCTCGATCGGCACGACCTTGCCTGCCTGGAGCGTCACGTCGTGACGTTCGATGGGCTTGCCCTGCGCGCGCACGCTCAGGCCGTGCACACCCGCGCCCGCGTGGAGGCGAGCAGGCGTAGGCACCTCTGTGAACGTGTCTAGCTGCACCCGCCAGCCGTCGGGTGCCGCGATGGCGACCGTGCCGAGCGTCGTTTCGAGCTGTGCGACGCGATCCTTCGCGAGGCCGGTCTGCTTGGAGTCGAGACCACCGACGTCGAGCGCTCGACCGTAGGCATCGGCGGCGCGCTCGGGCTTCGAGGCAAGGTCCCACGCGAGACCGGCTGTATAGAGGGCGACAGAGCTCGTTCGAAACGACGCCGCTGCCTCGAAGTGGAGCGCCGCCTCCTGGTAGCGCTTTTGCTGGAACGCGGTCGTTCCCTGCTGGTACTGCTGGCGCGCCTCGGCGGCGTTCTCGGCCGGGGTCGCCGGCGCCGCCTCCTGGGCGTTCGCGATCCCGGGGGCAAGCCACGCGGTCCCCGTCACGAGGACGAGGGCGAGCGGGACGGCCTGGCCGAGTGTCCGCGCGTGTCGCTTCATCAATGTAGGATAGAGCCAAAGGGCTCGCGCTGCCCAACGCGAGGCGTCGGTTCCGATCAGAAGGGGTTCGGCGGCAGCGCCGGATCGCGGGCTGGCTGGCGCGGCTTCGGGTCCTTCTTTGGGGGATCCTTCGGTTCTACCGCGGTCGGGGGCGCCGGGTCGGCGACGGTCGGGCCGCCCGCGGAAGCAGGCGTGAGCGTGAGCTCCATCGGCGACGTCGTGAAGAAGTCGACGAAGATGGTCACGTCCTCGAAGCCCTTCGCACGCGCGACGACCGTGACGGTCTTGCCCATCGCAGGGCGCGACACGGTGCGCAGATCGACCGCGACCTCCTCCCCGTCGACCGTGAGCGTCGCCTGCGAGGGGACGATCTTGAAAACGACCTCGGCGCTGGCCGTGCTCGCCGGCGCGGTCACGCCCCCCGCGACCAGACCCACCGGCACGGGAACCGGCACCGGCGTCACCGCGGGCGTCACCGTCGTCGGAGCCTTCTCGGTCACGGGCAGATGTCGCTTGTGCCACGCGTAGTAGCCGCCGAAGCCGATCAAAACGGCGAGCAAGACGCCGACGCCGATCGCGGCGACATACTGACCGGTGCCCGCGGGCGGCGCCGAAGCTCGCTCGGCCGGCGAGGGCGGCGGCGGCCAGTCGTTCGGCGACCCGTGCGTGGGTCCGCCAGATCCTGGAGGGAACGTGCCGGGAGGGAACGTCGCCTGGCCTGGGTGCTGCGACGGCCCCGAAAACGGGGTCATGGCCTTTGGCGCGAGCAGCGCGGTCTGCGCGAGCGGATTGCCGAACACGGTCGGCGGTGGGTTCGGCGAAGCTTGCCCGGCGTACGCGTACGCGGCGCCCGGATGCGAGGCCGGCGTGTGTCCCTGTTGCCCCTGTGCCGCGAAGGAATGATGCGCCTGCGCCTGCGGGCTCGTCGCGGCGCTCGCCGCACCGGTGACCGCTGGAACCCCGGACATCTGCGGCGTCGTGGACGGCACGTTCGGGAGAGTCGGCGGCCGACCCATCTGCATCGTCGAGAAGAGCGATCGGCCTGCGCTCGCTCCCGACGGCTTCACGCCCGAGCGATGACCTCCCTGCGCCTGGTTCGACGGCGTCATGTTTCCCACCGGCTCGCTCCATCCACCCTCGCGATCGCCGGCCGTCGAGGCCTTACGGATCCGCTCCTTGCGACGATCGATCGAGTCACCGATGCGCGCGCGCACGACCTGCGCCACGTTCGACTGGGTCACCAGCTGGCCGCGCGCGAGGAACTCCTCGAGCGCGAAACGCATGCGCTCCGCCGTCGGGTACCGGAGGATTGGCTGCGGTGAGAGCGCACGCATGACGATGCGCTCGAGCTCCTGCGGATAGCCGCGGAGAAGCGACGTCGGAAGTGCCACTTCCCCCTTGAGCACAGCGTGCATGACCTGATGATCGCCGTCGCCGCGAAACGGACGCTGCCCCGTCGTCGCCTCGTAGAGCACGCAGCCGAGAGAGAACACGTCGCTCCGGCGATCGATCCCTGCGGCCGTGACCTGCTCGGGCGCCATGTAGGCTATCTTTCCCTTGAGCTGCCCGGCGCTGGTGGCCTCGTGGAGCTGCCCCAACGCTTTGGCGACGCCGAAGTCGGCAACCTTGGCGGTGCCGTCGGCGGTGAGCAGGATGTTGTGCGGAGAGAGGTCCCGATGAACGACGCCGAGCGCGCAGCCGTCCTCGTCGGTGAGCTCGTGCGCCGCGTGCAAGCCCGCGCACGCGTCCGCGATCACGCGCGCGACGACGCGCGGATCGATCGCCTCGACCTTGCCCGAAGCGCGGAGAACGCGCGCGAACGAGTCGCCGCTCACCCACTCCATCGCGAGGTAGAGGTTGCGTTGCTCCTCACCGAGCTCGTAGATCTCGCAGACGTTCGGATGGTGCACGCCCGAGGCAATGCGAGCCTCGTCGAGAAACATCCGCTCGAACTCGGGCTCCTCGGCGAGGTGCGGGAGGATTGTCTTCAGCGCGACGAGCTTCTGGAACCCGCGCTGCCCGTTCATGCGCGCGGCCCACACGCGCGCCATGCCGCCGCGCGCGATCGGCACGAGAAGCTCGTAGCGACCGAGCCGCGTACCCGGCTGCATCGAGCCGTAATCCGACGGCTCCTCCACCAGCTCGTCGGACGGCAGGACCTCAGCCATCGGCTGGAAGATTACACCAAAGCCGCCTCCTAGGCCCGTGATGAGCGGTCTTTACGCGCTGCGGCGTAGCCCGCCGCTCCCGTGAAAATGCGAGGATGCGGGCCGTGAGCACCGGATCCGAGGACGCGCGGGGGGCCCCTTCCGCCCCCTACGCACATGCACGCTCGGGCGGCTGGTTCATCGCCGTCGCGGCGACGCTCGGAATGAGTGTAAGTTACATCGATCGCCAGACCCTCGCGGCCCTCGCACCGACCGTGCGCGCCGCCCTCACGATCGACCATACGCAGTTCGGCTGGCTCCTCAGCGCGTTCTCGATGGCGTACCTCGTCGGCGCGCCCGCGGCCGGCGTGGTGGTCGACCGGCTCGGCGCACGACGCGGCTTCGCCGTCGCGGTCGCCGTCTGGTCGGTCGTCGCTGGCGCGCACGCGCTCGTGACGTCGTTCGCCATGCTCTTCGCGCTCCGTGTCCTGCTCGGCGCCGCCGAGGCTCCGTCTTTCCCGGCCGCCACGCAAGCGATCCGGAGAGCGCTCCCGCCGCACCGTCGCACGGCCGCGTACGGGCTGCTCTTCACCGGTAGCTCGGTGGGCGCGATGATCGCCGCGCCACTCGCGCTCAGCATCGAAGGCGCGCACGGGTTCCGCGCAGCGTTCCTCGGCACCGCGGTCGTCGGGCTCGTGTGGATCCCGGCGTGGCTCTGGACCTCGCGCGGGGATCGCATCCCGGCCGAACAGATGGAGAGCAAGGCCCACGAACCGCCGCACGCGGCGCGGTGGATCGACGTGGTGCGGAGCGCAGCTGTGCTACGCGCGGTGGTGGCGGTGGTGGGGTCGGCGCCTCTGTTGATGTTCGTGCTCAACTTCACGCCGCAGTACCTCGTCGAGCACTGGCACCTACCGCGATTGGGGACGAGGTGGCTGTTGGTCGTGGCGCCGTTGATGTTCGATGTCGGGGCGGTGGGGTTTGGGTGGTGGGGGAGCAGGAAGGAGAGAACGGGCACGGGCGAGAGGGAGACGCACGTCAATCTGTTCCTGGTGGCGGCCGTCATGGCGGCATCGCTCGTGTTTGCTCCGCTGGCGTCCTCGCCGAGGATCGCGGTCTTCATTTTCGGGTTGGCGGCTTGTGGGGGCGGAGGGATCTACGTGATCGCCACGGCAGACATGCTCGCGCGTGTGCCGCTACGGAGCACGTCGAGCGCCGCAGGAATGAGCGCCGCCGCCCAGTCGCTCGCGCACATCGTGGCGAGTCCTCTCGTCGGGATGGCGATCGATCGCACCCACGGCTACGGCAGCGCGATCGTCGGGCTCGGCCTCGCCGTCATCCCGACCTCCCTCGCCTTCGCGCTTTGGCCCGGCATGCGCGCGCGCTAGCGTGATCGTCATGCGGCTTCTCCACACCATGATCCGGGTCGGCGACCTCGAGGCCTCGAAGCGCTTCTACTGCGAGGCGCTCGGAATGAAGGTCCTCCGCGAGAAGGACTACCCCGACGGCAAGTTCACGCTCTGCTTCGTCGGCTACGGCGACGAGGCGAGCGAGACGGTCATCGAGCTCACCTACAACCACGGTCGCACCGAGTACACGATCGGCGACGCGTTCGGGCACCTCGCCGTCGGCACGACCGACATCAAGGGAACGTGCGATCGCGTGCGCGCCCTCGGCTACAAGGTCACGCGCGAGCCCGGGCCGATGAAGCACGGAACGACGGTCATCGCCTTCGTCGAAGACCCCACCGGATACAAGGTCGAGCTCATCGAGCGCGCCGGCTGACGACCTGCGGCCGTTGACGTGTTGCCCACAGGGAAGGATGCTTCGCGCATGGGCGCCCTTCCTAACGTCGACACGAGCCTCTCTCTGACCCACGGCACCCTCGGTACCCACGGGGGGCCACGCACGATCAAGAGCTGGGCGCCGGCGACCGGTGACCTCCTCGGCGAGGTTCGCGTCTCGACGAAGGAGGAGGTGGTCGCCGCCGTCGCACGTGCGCGCAAGGCGCAGTCCGCGTGGGGAGTCCTCCCCGTCGAGGAGCGCTGCGAGCGCCTGCTCCGCCTGCGTGACGCGCTCGTCGAGCGCGCGGACGAGATCGTCGACGTCGTGAGCCGCGAGTGCGGCAAGCCCCGCCACGATTGCCTCTCTCACGAGGTGATGATCACCGTCGACCTCCTGACCTACTACTGCAAGAGCGCCTCGCGCATCCTTGCCGCGCATGACATCGGCCTCCACCTCCTCAAGCACAAGAAGAGCTCGGTCCACTACGCCCCGCGCGGCGTGGTCGGCATCATCTCGCCCTGGAATTTTCCGTTCGTCATCCCGATGGGGGACGTCGTCGCGGCGCTGGTCACCGGCAACGCCGTTGTGCTCAAGCCGAGCGAGGTGACGCCGCTCTCGATCCAGAAGGCGAAGGAGATCTTCGACGGCACCGGCCTCCCCGAGGACCTCTTCACGGTGGTCTATGGATACGGCGACACCGGACAGGCGCTCATCGAGAGCGGCATCCAGAAGCTCGTCTTCACGGGCGGCGTCGAGACCGGTAAGCGCGTCGCGGCAGCCTGCGGCGCAAACCTGGTGCCGTGTGTCATGGAGCTCGGCGGCAAGGCCCCGCTCATCGCGTGCGCGGACTGCGACGTCGACCGTACGGCACGCGCGATCGTCTTCGGCGGCTTCGTCAACTCAGGGCAGGTCTGCATCTCGGTCGAGCGCGTCTATGCGCACGAGGTCATCCACGACGATCTCGTGGCGCGCGTGAAGGAGCTGACGAGCGCGCTACGCCAGGGCGATCCGCAGGGTGACGTGACGGTCGACGTCGGCGCCATCATCAACCCGAAGCAGATCGAGGTCGCCGAGAAGCACATCGAGGACGCCGTCGCGAAGGGCGCCAAGGTCGTGACCGGGGGAAAGCGCCGCGCTGGTCCAGGGCAGTTCTTCGAGCCCACCGTGCTCACGGGCTGCAACCACACGATGACGGTGATGAAGCAGGAGATCTTCGGCCCCATCGTCCCGATCCAGAAGGTCGCCTCGGAGGACGAGGCCATCCGCCTCGCGAACGACTCGCACCTCGGACTCAACGCGTACGTGTTCACGAAGAATCGCGAGAAGGGCAAGCGCATCGCCCAGCGCATCGAGGCCGGCAGCGTCTGCGTGAATGACGTCCTCTTGAACTATGCGGCTGCCGAGGCCCCGTTCGGAGGGATCAAGCAGAGCGGCTTCGGTCGCGTCCACGGCGATGAAGCACTCCGCGACATGTGTGACGCGCGCCACGTCTTCAGCGGGCGCGTCCCCGAGCCCGCTGCCGATCCGCTCTGGTTCCCGTACTCGAACAAGGCCTACCGCTGGCAGATGCGCATGCTGCGCGCGGTCTTCTCGCGCGGCAGCATCGTCAAGCGCATCGGCAAGCTGTTCTGACCCCTACCGACGAAGCAGCTCGCGTGCGCGACGGGCTTCGAGCGCTAACGTGAAGCCCTCGAAGGCGTCCTTCATCGTGACGGGCTCGCGGTGGCGAGCGGCACGAACCGACGTCCGGAAGCGGAGGTAGCGCGCGCCGTCGAGGCCGAGCAGCAGCGCGACAACCGCCGGATCACGAGGCGCGTCGAGCGTCCCGACGAGGCCCGCCGCCGACGCGAGCACGCGCGTGACGAGGACGTCGCACGCGAGGATCGCGTTGACGGCGTCCTTCGCGGTCATCATGGCCTCCGCCTGTCTCACGCTCTCGCGTTCACTCTCGGGCCACATCTCGGCCATGGAAAACCCCTGCGCGCTCGTGCGAGAGCTGCTGTCGGTCCGTTTGTCGGGATCGCTCTTCGGCGGAGCGCTCGTACGCGTTGCCGCGGCTCCGCCTCCACCCGACGACGGCGCGACGGGTGCAATCGACGGATCCGGGAACGTGAACTTCCCCCATGCACCGGAGCCGCCGGCGCCCTTCGGCTCTGCAATGGGGGGCCGAGGCGAGTCGGCCGACCTCGCGCCGTACGACGCGCCGCTCGAGACCTCGGGATCGACGACGGAGCCGGACTCGGGCACCACCGCCGAGACCTTCGTCGGGGGCTCGGCTGCGCTCACCTGCGCCGGGCGCCCACCCGCGCCACGCCCCTTCTCCATCTCGCGAAGGGCGAGTGCGATGCCCTCCTCCGGAAGTGCTCGGACGCCCATGCCGCCGTCGCTCATCGGGTCCGCGGACGCGCTGATGCTGACCTGTGGATCATTCTCGTAGCTCTTCAGCACGAGCCGCGTGATGCGCTCGAGTCCCTCGAACACGCCTTCGCCCTTCGTCGCGACGGTACCGAGCGACGGCGCGCCGAGCTTGTTGTAGCGGCGCTCCAGCTCCTCGATCGGGACGGGCCCCGCGAGATCGCGCTTGTTCCAGTGGAATGTGTGGGGCACCTCGGCGAGCGTTCGATTGTGCTCCGCAAGGTTCGCGTAGAGGTCGTCGAGCGCCTCCTGGTTCGTCTCCGTGCGACCGTGCTGCGAATCCGCCACGAAGACGACGCCGTCTGCACCCGAGAGCACCAGCTTGCGAGTGGCCGCGTAGTAGACCTGGCCGGGCACGGTGAAGAGCTGCAGCCGCACGGCCATGCCGCGCACGCGCGGGACGCGGATGGGGAGGAAGTCGAAGTAGAGGGTGCGGTCCGTCGGCGTCGCCAGCGACACCATCTTGCCGCGATGCTCCGCTTTCGTGGCCGCGTGGATGTACTGGAGCGTGGTGGTTTTACCCCCGAGCCCCGGCCCGTAGAACACGAGCTTGAAGACGAGCTCCCGCGTGTGCGGGTTCACCGACGCCATCTTGGGGCGAGCATACCAGCCTTTGCGGGGGGCGCGCGGTAGGTGTATCGACCGTCGTCGTGCGGGGCCTCGTCGACCTTCATTGCCACTGGATCTCCGGGATCGACGACGGCGCCAAGACGCCCGAGGCCAGCCTGGCGATGCTGCGCGGCCTGAAGCGTGCCGGTTTCGACACCGTCGTGGCCACCCCGCACATGCGCCCCGGCATGTTCGACAACGACCGCGCGGCCTTGCAGCGCGCCTTCGAGGCCATGCGGCCCCACCTGGACGGGCAGGCTGGGCTTCCGCACGTGCTTCTCTCGAGCGAGCACTGGTTCGACGAGGTCGTGTTTTCTCGGTTGGTCGCAGGCGAAGGGCTTCCCTACCCTGACGCGCCGGAGGCCTCGCCACCGGCCAAGCGAGGCGTCCTCGTCGAGCTACCGCCGCAGGTGTTTCCGACGCGCCTCGAGCACCGCTTCTTCGATCTGTCCCGCGCGGGACTCCGCCCCGTGCTGGCGCACCCGGAACGGTATCAGCCTGTCTGGAAGGACGATCGCTGCCTCGATCCGCTCCTGGACGCCGGCGCATGTCTTCTGCTCGACGTCTGCGCCCTCGTCGGGAAATACGGACGCGCCTCGCAGAAGGCCGCGGAGAAGCTCCTCGACGACGAGGCCTACGAGGCCGCGTGCTCCGACGCCCATCGTCCGGAGGACACCGACGTCGTCGAGGAGGCGATCATGGTCCTCACCAAACGGGTGGGAGCCGAGGAGGCCGAGCGCCTGCTCGGGGCAGGCCCGCGCGGGATTCTGGGGCTTCGCTGAACCGAACGCCTCGGAAGTGCCGAAAGACGGCGGCCTGGGTCGTGCTATAGAGCGATGCTTTCTTCGGCCACCCATGTCCGCGGGGCCCCCCGACTCCCTCCGCCGACCCCGACCCCCATGTCAGACCCTGCCGACAAGTCCACGCAATCCAAAGGATTTGTAAGACGCCACGGCGGGAAGCTCCTGGCGTCTGCCGTCATCACCGCGGGCATCGTGTACACCCTGCAGAAGGGCGGCCTGACACTGGTGCCAGAGGGGGGTGACTTCCAGCACGTCCGCTGGTGGACCCTTCCGGTCTACTTCGTCATGATCGGCGTCATGAGCTACTACCGCGCCGTCCGGTGGCGGTATCTGCTGCGCTCCTTCGCAGACGTTCCGAAGCGTCGGATCCTTGCCGTCTCGTGGATCGGGTTCGCCGCGATCCTCCTGATGCCGTTCCGCATCGGCGAGATCATCCGGCCGTACATGATCCGCGAGAAGGGCAAGGTGTCGATGTCCTCCGCGACCGGCACCGTGATGGCGGAGCGTGTGGTCGACGGCCTGTTCCTCAGCATCCTGCTGGCGCTCGCCCTCGTCTTCGTGCCGACGATCTCGCCGCTCCCCGAGAAGGTGGTGGGGCTACCGATCAGCGTCACGCAAGTACGCGCCAGTGGGTTCGTGATGCTCGGCGTCTTCACGACCGCATTCGTGACGATCGCGGTCTTCTATTTCGCACGCGCCTGGGCGCACAAGGCGACGCTCGCCGTCTTCGGCATCGTCTCGAAGGGCCTCGCCGAGAAGCTCGCCGTGACGGCCGAGAAGCTCGCGGCTGGCCTGCATTTCCTGGGTCGCAGGCGCGACGCGGGCGGATTCCTCTGGGAGACGACGCTCTACTGGGGACTCAACGCCGCGAGCATGTGGGTGCTCGCGTGGGGCTGCGGCGTCGTGCATGCGGACGGGTCGGCCATCACGTTTGGCGAGGCTTGCGCCCTCATGGGGATGCTCGGATGCACGATCCTCATTCCCGGTCCGCCGGGCCTCCTCGGCGTCTTCCAGGCCGGCATCTACGCGGGCATGACGATGTATTTTCCGCTCCACGTCGTGACCGGTGCGGGCTCGGCGTACGTCTTCATCATGTACGTCATCCAGCTCGTCTGGACGATCGGTGCGGCGGGGTTCTTTCTGGTGCGCGATCGCAAAGCGTTCACGGAGCTGGCCCACACGCCCGGGCTCGGCAGAGACGGCGCCACGGACGCGAACGGCGAGATCCTCGGCAGCGAGCCGCCGCCGCCGTCGATCGACCAGCGCTCTCCCGCGAACAGCTGACGCAACAAACTTGGCCCACTTCCTCGCCATGGCGTAGCCACGAGGGATGCGGAGAAGGATTGCGACCGTCTCGCTGCTCGCCGCGCTCGTCGGCGCGCTCCTCGTCCTCGCGCCGGAATCGCCCGCCAGCGCGAAGAGCGGCTACGACTCGTCGTACGGTTTCGACCGAACGTGGAACGCCGGTCTGCGCCTCGTTCGCGTCGATCTCGGCCTCAAGGTGACCGAGAAGGACGACGCGAACGGCTACCTGCTCTTCGACTACAAGTCACCCGAGAGTGGCCAGAAGCCCGTGCCGGGATCGATGGAATTCATCCGCGGCAAGGACGGTTCGGTCCGTGTCGTCGTGCAGATTGCGCAGATGCCGGGCTATCACGAGCAGGTGCTCGTCGATAACCTCCAGCGAAAGCTCCGCACCGAGTACGGCGACCCGCCGAAGAAGGCGCCGCTCGCGGCCCCCAAAGACGCGGGGCCGGACAGCGAGACGCCTCCGTAGATCGATCAGGATCCGGTGAGGCCGGAGGGGGCCGGGTTGGTGCTCGGGAGCTTGCCGGGAGCCGTGATGCCCGGCGTGCCCGCCTTCGGCGCGGCGTCCGCGGTGCCCGCCGTGTCGGCGCAGCACCGAAAGCCGATCTGGTAGAAGATGAAGTTCTCGTAGTGCGCCGTCGTCATCGGGCGGCAGCGATCACGGACCGGACCCCAGTAGCCGCCCTTCAGGCCGCTCTTGTAAGGCATTCCGCTCTCGTTGATGACCCACTCGTCGACGTTGCCGGTCATGTCCATCGCGCCGTAGGGGCTGACGCACGACTCGCGCGAGCCGCTGTTCTCACCCTGCCAGAGACGCGCGACCTCGGCGTCGCGCGTGAGCGGGTTCGCCATCGCGATCTCGTTCACGTCCGGATGCGGCTTGTCGATGTTGCACGCCTGCGAGTTGCGCTCGTAGCCGTACGGGTAAGGGAGGCGCTCCTGGCCTTCGCACGCGAGCGTCCACTCGCTGTCGCCGCAGAGGCGCTTGCCCTGCGACTTGCAGGCATCGGCGGCGTCGTACCAGGTCTTCATGACGACCGGCTTCTCGCCGACCTTGTTCGGGTATTCGTACTTGTCGATGCAGAAGTGCTTCTTGACCGTCTTGCCCTGGCACGTGCCGGTGGGCGCGAACTCGGAGCAGCGACGCGGGATCGTCGTTTCGGGGTCCATCCAGCGGATACACTTCTGCTCGAGGGCCGGGCAGTAATCGCCGTCGACCTCGACCTGGTTCTCGCCGCAGTTGCCGGTGACGCCGGAGCTGCCGAGGTCCGGGGCGGTCACGCCCTTGAGTCCGGCGTTCGTCGGGACGACGTTCTTGGCGGCGGTCGTCATCGGCTCCTGCGCCGAGCGGACGTCGCTGCCCTCCACCACGCTCTCGGCGGACGGCGCGAGCAGGAACAGCAAGGTGCCGCCGGTGAAGAGAAGCGAGCCGATCGTCGAGCGTTTCATGTCCCCTGTCCGCCTTACTTCCGACCCGGGTTCCCTACCCCGTCTCGAGCTGGCGGCCTCCTGCCTCGCCTCGGGAGAAGCAAACGGAGAGCCAAGGCTTCGCCTACGTCTCGGGTACCCAACAACGACGGGTCGAGGTCGATTTGGGGAACGCGAGTCCGTCGGTCTTCGCGCGCCAGCGGCACCCAAAAACCAAGTCGAAGCCCGATTGAAATCGTACAAAACCCGTCGAACAGCGGTCACCTTTCCTGACATTGCTCTTACGACCTGGCGGAAAAGAAGCCTTTTGGTCGTGGCGAAGCGCGACGCGCGAGCGCGCAGCGGATGACACGCGCGCCACGGGGGTGGCGCGCCGCCGCGCACTTCGACGTCGCGATACGCGCGTCGCAGCGTTCGCTCGCGTAGGTCGCTGCGCGCTACCGGCGTTCAGCGTGGGCGCGTCGACACAGGATCACGGCGCGTCCATCGCCGGTGCGAAGGTCCTCCTGGTCGACGCGGATTTCAGCTGCGCAACCCTGCGCGCACCCGGCGACGAGTCGCGCCGGCTGACCGCGCTGGTCGCAGACACGGACGACTCCTTCGACACACGACACGCCCTCATCGGCGCAGATCGAGACCGTCATGGTCTCGGTGGGCAGGAGCGGACGAAGGAGCGGCTCCGTCGATCCGCACAGCTGTACAGCGGCCACTTCGGCCGTCGCGACGACCTCCATCCCGTCCTTCACGCAGCCGGCGTCGCACGAGGCAGCCGCTCGCCACGGGCATTCGCAGTTTCCGGCCCTCTCACCCGGCGAGTGGCAGGGATGAGGGACGTGACCCGCAACCGACACCTCGACGCGCCCCTCAGTGCAGCGAGCCAGGCCGTCGGAGCAGTCCGTCCCCGAGAGATCGAACGGCGCGGCCCCGTCGGATCCACGCGGTCCTTCGCCCCCGGACGTGGGGGACAACGACCGATCCTCGAGGCGACGAAGCAGGCAGCCGCGCTCGCACGCCGACACGCCGAGCAAGAGCACGACGAACCCGCCGAAGCGAGCGTTGCGAATGAGCGGATCCACCACACGGCAGAGCCTACCGCGGTCCCACGGGCGCTCGGCGCCCGGAACGAGAAACCATCGATTGGACGTGTCGGTCCGGACCCGTACACTCCTGAGCGCACATGAATCGGAACGACGGCGGAGGCGGCGATCGGAAAGGGCCGCCGCGCCCGCGCCTTCCGAGCGCGGCGGACGACGAGCCTACGCAGGTCCATGCGCGCCCTGCGCTCGAGCCACCCGCGCGACGCGGCGGCTTCCCTCCACCGCGTCCTGCCGCGGGTGCGCCTGTTCGTGGGGGTGCCGCTCCGGTGCCGTCCAATCGCGGTGCGGCGCCCGCGCCTGCGCCGCCCGCGCGCGGAGGCGCGGCGGCGCCGGCACCGCGGCTGGGCCCCCCTC
>JAYSXP010000010.1:0-7546 GCA_043717125.1 Polyangiaceae bacterium
CTGCGTGATCTGCGGGAGCTCGACCTCGATGGGATCCTCGAGCGTCATCACGTTCGTGCGCCGCGTGTCGATGAGGCGCATGAACGAGTAGAGCGTCGACGTCTTGCCGGCGCCGGTCGGGCCGCTCGTGACGAGGAAGCCCTGCGGCCGGTCGACGAGCTCGCGGACCATCGTCTGCGTGGCGGGGTCGAGGCCGATCTTCTCGAAGGGGATGAGCGCCTGTCCCGACAGAATGCGCATCACGATCTTCTCGCCGAGCGACGCCGGGAACGACGATGCGCGGAGGTGCACCATGTTCGACTCGGGGGTGAGCGTGAGCTGCCCGTCCTGGGGGACGCGGCGCTCCGCGATGTCCATCCGCGCGAGGACCTTGATGCGCGAGATGACCTCGGGCGCGATGTCGAGCGGAACGCTCTGCTCCTCGATCATCTCGCCGTCGACGCGGAAGCGCACGTTCATGCGATCGCGTTTGGGTTCGAGATGGATGTCGCTCGCGTGCGCGCGGACGGCGCGCCTCACGATCTCGTCGAGGACGATCACCGCGCCCTGTTCGAGGTGTTCGGTCATGAAGCGAGGCTACCCGAACCGCGCGACAAACGCGCGGTGGACCGCGAGGGCGGAGTCCTGCCCACTCAGCTCGCGACTGCGGAAACCCGATCGTAGTCCCAGGACCTTCATGCTCGAATGGGCGAGATCGACCGAGAAGCGCGCGCGCCACTCCTTGACGGCGAGGACGAGCCCGCCGTCGTCGGTCTTCTTGATGCGCCGGTAGGGATGGGGTTGTGGCCCGAGGGCGAGCGCCTCCTGGATACGGGCGCGCAGGTCGAGGCCGAGGCCCGCTGCGGCGAGCCATTCGAGCTGCGCCGCTGCCTCGTCCGTGAACGTGACCGCCCACGACGGGCGCGGATCGCTCGAGCCGACCCAGCCGCTCTTCGCCTCGGGGAAGGCGTCCGCGTAAGGAATGTATGGCTTGATGTCGAGGACGGGCGTGCCGTCGATGAGGTCGAGGTCGCGTACGTGCAGGACGAGCCCTTCGACGCGCTCGAGCCGGACTGCGCTCATGCCGATCGGATTCGGACGGTGAGGGGAGCGCGTGGCGAAGACACCGCGCTTCCGATCGCTGCGTGGCGGCAGCACCTTCGAGCGCGCTCCGCCCTGAGCTTCGTGGAACCAGAACAGGAGCCAGATGCGATCGAATCCCTCGAGGTCCGCGAGGGCGTGCTCGTGCTCGGGGAGCACCTCGACGCGGCCGGCGATGCCCTCGGCGCCCTCGGCCACGGCCTGGCGCGGAGCCTCGACCTTCTCGAGGAAGGGCGAGCGCACGAAGCCAATCGGCCTGACCGACAAGTCCACCACGGTGCAGGTCTTAGCATTGGGTGATCCATTCTGGCGAGGCAGCGACCCAGGCTGGCGCAGCGCATTGCGAGGTGGGAGAAATCGACGCGCGGGGCGTGAATTTGCCTGGTCCGGTCGTACGCTGAACCTGTGACCCACACGCCGCCGTCGCCGCCATCGCCTCACGATTCCGCGCGCCACCTCAACCCGAGCACGGTGGTGCCGGGGACGGAGTTCGTGCGGGCTTGGCAGCAGCGGGCGCGGGTGCGCGCACTGTCGGCGAGCGAGGCGTACACGCTCGCGGTCGCGACAGACCGCATTCGCGCACCGCAGGCCGAGGTCGGCTACCGACTCTACTGGATGGGCGACTCGATGATGGGCAGCATGGACGTCGTGGCCCAGCCGAGCGGCTACGTCGTCGTCGGTCGTCACGGCTCGTGCGACGTCGTGATCGAAGCCGACGAGCGCGTGATCTCGTTGCGGCACGTGCTCGTGCGCGCCGCGTCGCTCGACGACGGCTTTCCAGTGATCAGCGTGCTCGACCTCCAGACGACCGCGGGCTTCGAGCTTTCGGACGGATCGATGCAGCGCTCGGTGGCCGCGACGGGCCCGGTGGTCTTCCGCATCGGCACGTACTCGTTCGTGGCGCTCCCCAGCACCGGCCGGTATTCCGCCGAGCTCCCCGTCCCGTTCGTCGAACCCGGCGAGCTCGCTCCCCATCGCGTGGCGCCGAAGCCCATCCTGAACGTCGTTCCGGCCGTGCCGGAGCGCCACGGTCCGCCGCCTTCGCGCATCACGGTGCTGCCGTACTCCGTCGTGATGTCGGAGCGACGCTCCGCCGTGCCAATCCTCTCGCACGAGCCGCACGTCCCGACCGGCGACGGATACGAGGTGATCCTCGAGACCGCGAGCACGCGTGCCGGGGTCGTGTTCTCGAAGGCCGATCTCGATCACGGTGTCCTCATCGGTCGCGCGGACAAGTGCGTCGACGTGGGACTCCGCGCGATCCTCGGCGGGACGATCTCGCGCGTCCACGTGCTGCTCATCCGCGAGAAGGGCGCGTGTCACCTCTACGACGTCGCGTCGCTGGTCGGCACGTACGCGCGCGGTCGCCGCGTGCGCTGCGTCGAGCTCTGCGACGTGGGCTCGTTCGTCCAGCTCGCCTCGAGCGCGGGGGTCACTCTGCACTGGCGCGCCTTGTGATTCTCGGAACTTAGGGCGGGTAAGGCTACTGTTCGCTCCTCCACGGATGTCGGTGCAGTTGGGTTATCCTGGACGGCCGTGGACGACGCGAACCTCGACCTGCTGCCGATGCTCGTCGCCGATCTGGCGAGCGACGAGGCTCGGGCGTATCTCGAGGCCGTCGCTGCGGAGGGTCGAACGGTCTTCGTGCCGCTCGTCGCGCCGCCGGTAGATACCTCGCGGCACGTCCTCGAGGTCTATTCGCCGGGCTCCGAGCAGGCGCTCGTCCTTCTCGCCGAGGCGGCCGGTGCGCCGACGGCAGAGGGCTTCCCGCTCCGCCTCTCGCTTCCCGCGAGCGTCGCGCGGAGGGACACGTCCGGCGCGGGGCCCGCCCGGCGGCTCGAGCCCCGCCGTGTCACTGCCCAGACAGTCTCGGAGCGCCACGAACGCAAGCTCACGACGGGCAGTATCGCGCCGCCCGTGCGCATCACCGGTCGGAGGCTCGCGGGCGGCAAGCTCGTCATCGAGTCGTTCGTCGGCTCGGGAGGCGCGGGCGCCGTCTACAAGGCCGTGCACCGCGAGCTGCAGATCCCCGTCGCCGTGAAGGTCCTGCACGAGCACCTCCAGCGGGACGTCGACTTCTGCCGGCGCTTCCACGCCGAGGCTCTCGCCGCGAGCCGCCTCGACCACGCCAACCTCACGCGCGTGATCGACTTCGGTCAAGAAGATGACGGTACGCTCTACCTCGCGATGGAGTTTCTCGACGGGCGCGTCCTGCGCGACGTCCTCGAGCACGAGAAGCGCCTGCCGCTGCCCAGGATCCTCGGAATCATCGCGCAGATCTGCGCTGGGCTCGCGCACGCTCATGCCCGCGGCGTGCTTCATCGTGACGTGAAGCCGGAGAACGCCGTGCTCCTCCCGAGCGTCGACGATGACGGACGGGCGTTCGAGCTGGTGAAGGTCTGCGATTTCGGCATCGCCCAACAACCGGCGGAGGTCTCCGACTCCGCGGGGACGCCGGAGTACATGTCCCCGGAGCAGTGCGCCGGCGAGGAGCTCGACGCGCGCACGGACGTGTACGCGTGCGGGATCTTGCTCTACGAGCTCGCGACCGGGCGGGTCCCGTTCGCCGGCGAGACGGCAGCGAAGATCGCCAATCGCCAGATGTACACGGCACCCGAGCCGCCGTCGAAGCACGCGCCGGACATCGATCGGCGCCTCGAGGCGATCATCTTGCGCACCCTGGCCAAGGACCGCGCGAAGCGTCCCGGCGACATGCGCGAGCTCCGCTCGATGCTGCGCGCGCTGCTCAGGCCGTCGCTGCTATCGCTGCCCGCGGTCAACGTTCCTTCTCCAGCCCCGTCGGCGACGGACGCTGCGGTTGCGGCTCCGGCGCCGGCTCCGAGCGAGCCGCCGTCGGACCCAGAGCCCGAGTGGATCGAGCGCTCCGGGTCGTGGGCCGCGAGCGTACCCGATCCTTCTCCAAAGTCTCCGTCCGCGGGAAGTGAGGATCCCGTCGCTGCCGGGCTGGTGCGCGATCCCACGCCGATCCTCGGCGAGCTCGCGAGGACCACCGACCCGCACGCGTTCCACAAGCTGGCCGTGATGGTCGACCCGGCGATCCGAGCGCTCGCCGGGCGAGGGGAGGCGATCGCGCTCTGGCGACTGACGAGCACGCTCGATGGGCTCGCCGACGAAGGGCCGCGCGCGCCGGGATCGCGAGCGGCGATGGCCGCACTGCTGCTCCGCATCGCCTACGACCCTCAGGTCCTCGGGCCGATCGCCGAGGAGGCGCTTGTCTCGGAGCGGCAGACGCTCGACGCGGCTTGCAAGCTGGTCGTTCGCGCGGCGCTCGGCGGCGCGTACGCGCTCTACTCGGCGCGGCTGAAGCACGTGACCCCGGAGGCACGCACGCGCTTCGTTCACCTGCTCCTGCAGATCGGCCCGCCCGTACTGCCGGTCCTGCGCGCGGGGCTCGAGCGGCTCGTGCCTCGCATCGAAGCCGAGGCGCCTGCCGAGCTCGCCAGCGACCTGCTCGCGTCCGTCCCTGTCGTCGTCGACGAAGCGACCGGAGAGCTCGCCGCGCTCTACACGCGCGCGCGAAACCCGGTGGTCGCGCGGGCCGCCACGACCGCACTCGCAAAGCTCTGGGGGCCGCGTGCAAGCGCTTCGCTCCTCGGCCTCCTCAATCATCGCGACGAAGGCGTGCAGTGTGCCGCGATCGCGGGGCTGGTGGA
Organism: Polyangiaceae bacterium; assembly: GCA_043717125.1. Classification (GTDB taxonomy): domain Bacteria; phylum Myxococcota_A; class Polyangia; order Polyangiales; family Polyangiaceae; genus Labilithrix. Next base: position 4,755 of record JAYSXP010000010.1, read on the forward strand.
GATTCACGCCGTCGACGAGCCGGTCGCCCGCAAGCTCGCCAATGTGGTCGGGCCGGCCGGCCGTGGGACGGCTGGGCGCGTCGCCGCGATCGAGGCCATTGGGCGTGCCGAGCCGAGCGGCCTCGCGTTCGCGGGTCGCGCGCTCCGCCGGATGCTCGCGGGCTCCAAGGGGTGGCCCGACGAAATGATCGTCGCCGTGTCCCGTTCGCTCCTCGCTGTCGGTGGTCCCGACGACCGCACGCTCGTGGCCCAGCATGCGGGCACGTGGAACACCACCGTGCAGGTCGCGATTGCGGGGATGCTGAGCGCGACCCTTCGCTGAAGGGCGCGGCGATTCTCGGGCGGCGCGGCCGCCGTAGCGCTCGATGATCGTGACGAGCGGATGGCGCGCGTGGAGAACGGTCGTGGGGATCATCGCGTTCTCGAAAAGGCCCTTACCAACGCGTGACCACGCGGCCCGGATCGCCCCAAAGAGGACTATTTTCATGGGGGAATTAAAGGGACTTCAGCGCTGTAGCGCCTGCAACCGGCGACCCTCCCCCTGCGTAGGGTTCTGCAAGGAGAGCTCATGAAAGCCAATGCAACGCGCAAGGCTCGCAGCCTGATCACGGTCGCTGTCGTTCTGGGAACCATCGCAACCTCGGCCATCGTCGCCGCGTGCGCGACCGAAGAGGTGAAGAGCGACGACAAGAAAGACGAGGGCATCGGCCTCAAGCAGATCGACCCGGTCGCCAACGCGCCCGAGGCCGCCATGCCGGTCGACGCAACGCCCTCACCGGACGGTAAGGATATCTACTTCATCGCGTTCTCGTCCCGCATGGACGCCGACGGCATCCGCGTGGAGCGCCTGCCGGCCATCTACAAGGTATCGGCGACGCCTGGCGGCGCGCCGCAGAAGCTGTTCGAGGGAGAGCCGCTCCAGTCGCCGTTCGGGATCACGATCTCCGACGACGGCGCGACGCTCTTCATTGCCGACTCGAGCGCCGACGGCGGCGGCGAGGCGGCGCGCAGCGACGGTCGCGTGTTCTCGATGAGCGCGGGCGGCGGCACGCCGGTCTCGCTCGCGGGCACCGAGGGCATCACGCCCGCAGGCATCGAAGCCTCGGGCGCCTCGCTCTACGTGACGGGCAAGAAGGACGGAATGGCGGGGCTCTTCAAGACGGGCATCGGCGGCGGCGCGGTCTCGGCCGTCGCGGTCGGCGGTCCCTTCACGGACCCCGGTGGTGTCGCGGTCACGCGTAGCGGCATCGCGTACGTCATCGATACGGGCAGCGCGACGGGCAGCCAGTCACTCGCCTCGGTCGTCAAAATCATGCCGGGCGGAAAAACGGAAATCCTCCTGGACGGGTTGAGCGTAGGTCACCCAGCAGGCATCGCGCTGGTGAACGACGAGAGCGCCATTCTCGTCAGCGGGCTCGACAGGGCCCAGGGTACGGACCGCGTCTTCCGCGTCTCTCTCGGTGACCGCTCGGTCACGACGCTCAGCGAAAAGATCGGCGACTTTTACGAGTCCGCCGGCCTGCATCGCGCTCGCAACTCCGAGGTGTTCGCCTGGGCCGACAGCCACGCCAACGGCACCGGCACAGTCTACGTTTTGAAGCCCTGACCGACCTTCGAGAGGGCGTGTCGTGTGATTCACACGACGTAAAAATAGGCTCCTTATCCGCCGCAGCGCACACCGCGCCCACTTCAAAAAAGTTTTTGGGAGATTCGATCCATCATGAAGGCTCGTCATTTTTTCGCGGGTTCGCTCTCGGCTCTCGCACTCACCGGCATGGTCTCGCTCGCCAGCGCGTCCAGCCACCGTGAGGCCCCCGCCATCGGGTTCGATCCGGCGGCCGACAACACGGACACCTGGGCATGGGTCAACGACGGCGCGCACGACAAGCTCTACCTCGTCGCCTCGTACAACCCGCTCGAGGAGCCGTCCGGCGGCCCCAACTACAACGAGTTCTCGGACGACGTCCTCTACGAGTTCCACGTCACGCGCGGCAACAAGAGCCTCGAGGACGTCGTGACCTACCAGGTGCAGTTCTCTTCGACCGCGATCGCCAACGTGAACCCTGCCGATTTGTCCAAGCCCCTCGGCGGCGGCAAGGAGTTCTTCTCGCAGCTCACCGGTCGCAAGCAGACCTACTGGCTCACCAAGCTGACGCACGGCAAGGATGGAACGAAGCACGAGGTCCTCGGCCAGGGCATGCCTGTCGCGCCGGTCAACATCGGACCGAACACGAACAAGATCGTCTACAACACCGAGAAGTACGACGAAGGCTTCATGGCCAAGTTCATCCAGCCGCTCGGCTTCCAGGGCCAGAGCGGCCGCGTATGGGCCGGCCAGACGGACGACGGCTTCTACGTCGACATCGGCCGCATCTTCGACCTCGCGAACCTCCTCGGCGGCACGGCGCACGACAACGTCGCCGGCTACAACAACCACTCGATCGCCCTCGAAATCCCGACCACCGACCTCACCGTCGACGGTCAGGCGCCGAAGGCCGGCGCGAGCGACGACAACACGATCGGCGTGTGGGCTTCTGCGAGCCGCCGTCAGGTTCGCATCCTCCACCGCGGCGGCGGCGAGTCGAACTTCGGCTCCTGGGTCCAGGTCTCGCGCCTCGGCCTCCCGCTCGTCAACGAGGCGCTCATCGGCCTCCAGGACAAGGACAAGTACAACCGCACGAAGCCCGCGAAGGACGTCGCCAACTTCGGCGCCTACTTCCTGAACCCGGTCATCGTCCGCGACGCGGAGGCGGTCGGCATCTACACCGCGCTCGGCGTTCCGCAGACCGTCG
>JAYSXP010000091.1:0-6407 GCA_043717125.1 Polyangiaceae bacterium
GGAGTACCGCCCTTGACGGAGGGGTGGAAACGGCGCCCCGTCCGACGCCTCCACCGCGTCGCGCGGTCATCGACGCCGGGTCGATACACCGCAGACGACGCCGTCGCGATGTCGCTCGCAGACGTTCCCTCCCGCGATTACCTTTGCGTTTTCGCGTATGCATTGCCCACGAGCGCGTTTGTCCTATTTCTGCACGAGCGAGCTCGCTCAGTCGTCGGCTGCGTTTACCTCGCGCGTACGCATGATCAGTGAGGACTTCAGAGGACGTCGCGCAGTGGCGGCATCTTTCGCCGAAAGCGCAACGCGCGATTACCGCAAATTTACCCGCCCTGAAAGAACACCGGCCGAGCCTCCGCGCCGAGCGACATGCGGACGCGCAGCGAGCGCGGCGAGCGCGACAGAAGAACGAGCGAGCTCCGGCCGAGCCTCGCGCCCGTCGTCGTTCCCGGGCGGCGACCCAGGGCGGCACGCGGCTCTTCGCCCTTGAGGATCTCGATCTCCGCTTCGACGTCGAGCATTCCTCCCGTGATGTCGTCGACCACCTTCCGCAGGCGAAGGTTCTCGCGGCCGCCCGGGAGGAGGAGATCGAACGTCGTCCGGTCGACCGGGCCGATCTCGAGCCGCACCACGTCGGACTGACCCGTCATGTGTCTTCCCACGCGGGTCTCGGCGCCGAGCCGATGGTTTTGCTTTCCCACACGGAGGCGCTGCTCGTCGGCAAGCCGCACGCGTCGCGGAAAGAAGTCGACGATACGCACGCGAAGCGACGGGAATGCGAGAGCGAGCGCCGCCTCGAGGGCCTGGCGGCTCCGCGGACGCCGCGCAAGTATCCGCGCGCGGCCGAGCATCGCGAGCGACGACAGTGCCGCGTCTTCCCGCTTGGGCCACAGCCCCGCCGACGCGAGCGCGCGCCCCGTGAGCACGTCGGCGCCGCTCTTGTGGATGCTCGATGCGAGGCGGCTCCGCCGCAGCGCGCGGTAGCAGAGCGCGAGGAGCCGATGATGAAAGAGGTCGTAGAAGGCGCCGAGCGTCGCGCCGTCCTGGGCCTCGGAGCGCAGGACGTCTTCGGTGAAGAAGCTCGCGAGCGGAGAGACGGCGCCCGTCGCGCCGAGAAAGGTCGAGGTGACGTCGACCCTTGCGCCGACCACACGCATCTTCGCGATGTCGCTCGCATGGAAGACGAGGCTCGGATCGTGTCGAAAGCGGATGACCTCGTCGCGCGCGAGCGCGCTCGTGCCGACCGGTAGAGCACCCGCGAGAAGCCGTTCGAGATGCTCGATGAGCGTGACGAACGGGATGCGCGGCGCACGCACGACGAGCGCCGCCAACGTCGGGTCGACGTCGAGGGCAACCCGAGCCTCGCGGTCAGAGACCAACGCGCGCACCATACGTTCGAGGGTACTGCTCGAGCGTGTGACCCGCAGCATCGACGAGCACGAGCTCGATCCACTCGTTGACGGCGATGCTCGCCGCGAAGAGCGGAACGAGGACCTCCCCGAAGAGGCGAACATCTCCGGGCCCGGTGAATCTGCGTCCGTCGAGCGCCAGCCGTACCACCGCGCCGCTGCGTAGCTCGTCGCGGTCCGATACGCAGCTCCGGTGCCGTTCGGCACCGAGGAGAGCGGCGAAGCGTTCGACGCCCGGCTTCGCTTCCGGCCACTGGTCGAGCGCCGGCACGTTCGCGAGCGCGAGAATGCCGCCGAGGGTCTCGACGTCGGTGAGCGCCGCCAGGTTCGCCTTCGTGAGCCGAAAAAAACGCCACAGGCGATCTCCGACGATCGGCGGGGCCGCATTCCGCGTGACCGTGGTGACGTTGCGGAAGGAGACGAGCGAAGGAGACGTGGCGGTGGAGACGCAGATGTCTCCGAGCCCGACCGACGATGCTCGCTCGCCGTTGGTGGCGACGATCTCGACCTCGACCGCGAGCTTGTCAGAGAGGAACGAGTCGATGCGCGCGCCCGAGAACGAAAGGCTGACGTCGAGCCGCGGTCCGATCACCGAAGGAACGCGATGGACCTCGTAACGCACGTCGGTGGTGCTGCCCTCGAGCCGAGGCGGAAAGAAGCGCGCCCATGGCTCGAGCGGCGTGGTTCGCAGTCCGCGGCTCACGAGCGCGACGCTCTCGACCGCATAGACCTCGGCGTCTTTGAGCTCTCCCTCGAAACGCAGGTGGCAGCGACGCTTGTCGCCGCCGAGCGGAACGCTCAGCTTCGCAGGGCGAAACACGTTGAGCGCCGGGACGGCATGGAGCAGCACCGTCGAAGGATCGAGGACGATTCCCTTCGGCAACGGCTCTTCGAGATCGATGTCGATTTCGAGGCTGCGAACACCGGCCCCGAGCTCCACGACCGCGTCGAAGCCGGGCAGCTCGACGAACGCGAAGCTCTGCGGAGAGACGAAGTACTCGCGGAGCGCGAGGAACGCCGTCGCGCTCGGGGGCATCGTGTCGTCGGTGTGCGTCGTCGCGCGCGTCCCCCCGTTCGAACGCATCGAGCTCGTCGAACGAGCGGCAATCGGTCGAGGCAACGTGACGGCGGCGGCGCTCTGCGGCGATCGCGCGACGACCCCGACCGCGTTCCGGAGCAGGAACGCGCGCGCTTCGAGCGCGGCCGCGACGGGATGCGCGAGGAACAGGCGCAGCACCTTCGGCGCCACGGACGCGAGCTCGGTGCCACCTGACAGCTCCAGAACGAGCTTGATCGCGCGCCGCTCGGGGGACGCGACCTCGATCCGCCGGAGCACCCAAGGACTCACTTCGCAGTCGACGCTGGACCGGAAGAGGCACGAGACTCCATCGACGGGTCGCGACGCGAACGTGCTCCCCGCCCGCACGATCTGTCGCGACAGCATCTTTGCAGAGGGCGTGAGCTCGATGATGGTGCTGCTCGGAATCGGCCGCAGGATCTCGGAGCACAGGTTGTCGATGATCGGATGGATGATCTCCGGCATGTCGTCGTCGAGGCGCTGCCGCAGCCGACCGAACGAGAACGCGAGGCCCTCGACGAGCCGAGAGACCGCAGGATCCGCGCCGCGTCCGAGCATCGGGGCGAGCGTCGGCTCGCGCCGGCCGAGCTCGTCACACAGCTGGAAGAGGTAGTCGACCTCGGCCTTGAAAACGTCACGAAACATGGTTCAGCGCTTCTCCGCGGCGGGGGCGAGCTCGCGGTCGCAGTGGAGGGCCGGGAACGTGAAGACCCGACCGGTCTCGACGATGCGCACGGTGGTGCGCACGAACGTTCCGAGAGACGCCTCGTGACCGAAGAGGCTCGCTAGCACCGAGGCGAAGACGAGCGCCTCCCCTTCCCCGTCGAAGCCCGCAGTGCTCAGGTCGACGTGGACGTCGTGGCCGACGACGATCGCGCCGCGCTGGTCGGACGTGACGGGGCTCACCTGCCGCGCGCGCCCGCCCGCCACGCGGACCGCGACGATGGCGGAGAGCTTCTGCGAATGTGCCCGCGCCGCCTGGGCGTCGGCGAGTGAATGCAGATCGAGCACGTGGAGCAGCGTCTGCAAGGTGCCGACGCTGGTGAGCGACAGCGCCGTCAGCGCGGTCATGGCGAGCGTGCGCCACCGAAGCTCGTCGCCGCTTGGGGGCGCTCGATACGGCGTGACCGCGCTGATGTTCCGAAACGACAGACCGCGCGGAGAGCTCTCCGTCGGAAGACACACATCTCCGAGGCCGAGCGCGTTCGGGAGCGCACCGTTGCCGGCGCGGACCTCGACGGAGAGGAACTCGATGTCGGGCACCGGAGGCGCCCCCGCGGGACCGCCGAGCGACAGCTGAATCTCGTTACCCCCGAACGTGCTCGGAAGCGGACGAGCCACGTAGAACACGTCTTCGAGGGACTCCGGAGGTGCGGCCTCGAGCTCGGTGAACGCCGCGACGGGCACGATCCCCGGCCGACCTTCGACGCGCGCGAGGACGCGTGTGACCGAGTAGGTCTCGCCGTGGCCGAGCGGCAGCCCGGCGGGCCGCAGCGGATGAACGGGACGCTCGAGTGTGGGACGAATCGGCTCGGTCGTCGTCTCGAAGACGTTCACGACCGGAACGCAGTTGAGGCGGAGGTTCTCCTTCGTCACGTGGAGCGTCGTCGGTAGCTGCGCATCGAAGCGGAGGCGGAGCTCGACGCGTCTCGCGGCCGGGAGAGGCGAGTCGAGCAGCGGCAGGCTCGATCCGAGCTCGACGAACGCCAGCTTGGCGGGAAGCAGGAAGTACTCGCGCACCAGGCGCAACCCGGGGTGCTCGAATGGCTCCGGCGGAAGGAGCGCTTGCTCGGCGAGGAGACCCCACGGGCGCACGGATTTCCCGAGCGATCGGGGGAGGCCGCCGTCGCCGTCGACGCGCAGCTCGACGTCCACGAGATGGCAGCGGAGGTAGAGGAGGAGCGTCAGCGCCGCGCGCGAGTCGCCGCCGAGATGGACGCGGAGCGGAAAGAGCGACGCGAGCAGACCGTCGGGTGACGCGTTCTCGTTCGATGCGAGGAGCGTGAGATCGAGACTCTGTCCTTCCGATGCCGACCATCCGATACGTGCGTCTTCGATCGACCACGGAACGACGTCGAACGCGGACCACGTCCGGAAACGACAGGGCGTTCCGTCGACGGGAACGCTCTCGACCTCCACGCCGGGCGGCACGGTGATGCGTCCGCCCTGCTTCGGCGGCGAGACCTCGAGGATGGTCGCGGCGGGGAACGGTCGCGCGAGCTCGGGCGCGAGCATGTCGGCGAAGAACTGCGCCGCGACGGGCGCGCCCGCGTCGAGGAGGCGATGGACCTGCTCGGTGAGGTAGGAGAATGCGTCGAGGAGGCGCTCGACGTCGGGATCGGCGCTCGACTCGGCGAGCGTCGGAGCGAGCGCGGGATACGCGCGCGCGAACGACGCAGCGAGCTCCGAGAGCGCTTCGAGATCGGGAGAGAACCCTCGGGCCATCGACTAGCGTGTCAGCGAAGCGAGAAGCTCGCTCATGGGTCCATCGAAGCGCACTCGAGCGTCCGCCGTCGAGGGCGGGTTCGAAGAGGAGGGGCCGGAGAGCCGCTGGGACCCCGGCGCCATCGACGCCGGAGGCGCATCCACGGTCGCCCCCACCTCGTAGACGTTCTCGCCGGCGGGATCGCGATACCACAGCGCCGAAAGAACGCCCGGCTCCGCGTCGCCGAGCGCGATGACGAGCGAGCCATCGGTGACGGCCCAGAAGGTCGAGGGAACCGTGGTGTTCCAGCGGCAGAGCCGGCGCACGACGTCCAGCCAGAGCGCCGCCGAGGCCGGGCCCCCCTCGCCGAGCGGCAGGCGGATCGACACGGCTCGTTCCGGGGCCTCGACGCCTCGAATGGTGGCGGTCACCGCGCGAAGCTCCTCGATGACCGCGCGGGAGCGCTCCACGGGATGATCGGCGAACACCGCAGACCACGCGCTGTCCCCGGCGGTGTTGCTGCACCACGTCTCGTAGTCGGCTGCCGCGCGCCCGACGTCGTCGTCGGACGGCGGGCCGAGCCCGACTAGCCGAGCGGCGAGATCTGCAGGCGCGAGCGTCGCGAAGTCGGCCGAGGCGTCGTGGGCACGCTCGAGAAAATTGCCGAATGCCAGCGGCACGACGTGCGGCGCGCGCTTCACGACCGCCTGAGGGACGTCACACACCACCGCGAGCGGGTAATGCCGTCCGACCGAGTCGCGGCTCGGAAACATGACGCCGCACAGGAGCGTGTCGCATCTGGCGGCACGCGGCGCCCGCCAGACGAAGCCCTGCACGGCGCCCAGCTCGAACGCGCTCGTCCACGCGGCGCCGTAGCGATGGCTCGCGAGGCCCATGCCCGCCTCGAGCCAGCCATCGAAGCTCTCTTCTGGCTCACGCGCAGTGCGGTTGGACAGGAACTCGGGGTGACCGGGGATCTTTCCCATCGCAACCACCGCGCCCCCACCTTGCTTCGCACCTTGCGAGGTGAGGAATCGCACCGATCACCGCCCCGCCGTGATGGTGCGTGGACACGTGTATCCCTTGAAATAGCCGGGCGCGAGCGGATGCTCGTTGCGCGCCGGACGCAGATCGAGCTTCACCACCGCGGCGCGCGCGGCGCGGAGGTCCCACGTCGCCACGAGCGTCGGCGTCCCCTCCGAGCGTCCTGCCGCCTTGCCGGGCGCGACGTCGGCGGCGTCGAGGAGGCGAAAGAGCCCGAAGTCGCCAGGACGCGAGATCTCCTCGTCGAGGCCACTCGCGCCGCGGACGCGGAGGCGCGCGCCGTGAGCAGTCTTCCCGGGCCAGGACACGCGCACCCACTGCTCGGGCTCGTTCTTGTACGTGTGGGAGACGCCGTCGACCTCGAACGTGACCTCGGCGATGGTCGGGCTGACCGAATGGAGGTTCACGTCGAAGACGACGGCGGCCTGATCCGATTTCGGAGCGTAGAGGACCT
>JAYSXP010000092.1:0-6400 GCA_043717125.1 Polyangiaceae bacterium
GAACGCACGGGTCATCGAGCGCGGCGGCAAGCCGGGCATCGCAGAGCCGCTGCTCCTCGGCATCACGAAGGCGTCGCTCTCGACCGAGTCGTTCATCAGTGCATCTTCCTTCCAGGAGACCACCAAGGTGCTGACCGAGGCCGCGATCAACGGCAAGACGGACACCCTCCGCGGTCTCAAGTAGAACGTCATCATGGGTCGGCTCATCCCGGCCGGTACCGGCATCGTTGCTTACAAGACGCTCAACGTCATCATCGACGGCGAGCCGGTCGAGCAGCACTACGCGCCTCCGCAGGCGCCGCAGGCTCCCTCTCCGCCGCCCTCGCTGAGCGCGGTGAACGAAGAATAGGCGTGAGCTACACCCGTCTGACCTGAGGGGGATAAGGCGGGGGGGAAAGGCCGCGATCGAAAGATCGCGGCCCTTTTTTTGCGCCCCGCCGGCCAGGGTCCAGGATCGCAGGAGGCTCGAGATTCAGGAAAGCGATCCCTCGCCCGAGACGCCGTTCTCGCTCGGACGCGCTCTCCGGATGCTTCACCGCATCAGCAAGGCGCTCTGGGGCGCGGAAGTCATGCTCGACGCGATGCTGATGATCTGAGCGACATGAGGCCGGAATCTGCCGGCAGCACGACCTGGCGCACTGCGCGGTGACGAAGCACCGTCTGCGAGCGGGGGCGCATGCAGTCCTCGTGATGGAGACCGCCGTCGAACGTCGCGCCGTCGCAGTCGTCGCATACCGCAAACGCGGCGTAGTCGCTGGGGCGCGTGAAGTAGTCGGCCACAAAGAGTGAGCGCACGCGTTCGACGAGGCGCATACGCACGTTGTCGACCGGCGCGAAGCCGAGCTCAAAGGCCTCGTCGACGATTCCGGCGACGAGGCCCTCGCCGACTCTCGCGCGCACGGCGGCAGCATCGTTCTTCCATGACCAGATGCCACGCAGCATCTCGATGATCTCCGCATGCGTCGCGGCGAGGAGCCCCTCGATGGCGTCCTCATCGATCGCGCGGCGCACCACGGCCTCACGCACTCCCGACCCGGGCAGCGTGCGCGTCGCGGCGACCGCCTGCGCGTACGGCCCGATGAGCCAGCGCGCGAGCTCTCGCCGGCCCCATCCGTTGTGAGCGCTCCACGCGAATGCCAGCGCAGCGCTGCGACACGCGTTCGCCACGTCGGCCACGTGGATCCCCGGCAGCAGCGTGCAGCGACGTGCATCACTCGGCGCTGGCGCGGACATGCGGTTGCGAAGCATTCACGACCGCTAACGGAGCGCCCGCACGACGGCCAAGAAGCGCGCACGCTGATTTGTGCGCAAGGCACGCACCTGATGGTCACCCGGCTGAGGACTCCCGTCCGCGCTGGCGTCGGCGCGCGGGCACGTTTCGCGGTGGTTATCGTCGCGCCGGCATCCAGCTCGCGCCCTCGACCTCCCGGCCCCTCGCCTGAGCGCCGCCCTCAGGCTAGAGCTTCTTCTTCTTGCCGAACGCTCCGCGGGCGGCGCGAGAAGCAGCAGGCTGGGCGGCCGCCGAGGTGGCGCCGAGCCCTGCGTCGAGCACACTCGCGACCTCGACCTTCGCGGCGCGACCGGTCTTCGGCGGTGCCGCGGGCCCCACAACGTGAGACGGCGCGCCCATCTCGTCGCCCGACTTCGAGAGCTTCGCGTCGAAAAGCGCGTACTCGTTCTGCTTGCGCTCCTTGCGATCGACGAGCACGACATCGCTCGCCGCGCTCATCGAGACACCGGCCTGCGCGTCGAGCACCCACTTGTCGCGTGCGGTCGCGCGCTTCGCGTCGGCGTCGACGTAGGGCTCGACTACGAATTTCGCGCCGAACGACGGAGCGATGTCGAGCACGGCCGTCGGCTTGAGGCTGCAGTGCCCCTTCATGTGCTGCTGCTTGCCGTCGACCTTGAGGTACGGCTTCGGCGTGAGCTCGAAGCTCGGCGCCTTCGCCTCGAACAGGAGGCTCGGCTTCTTGCCGTCGACCCCCTCCGCGCCTTCGCGCCTGTACTTCGCGCCGAGGTGAACGTCGCCGGAGATACCGACGCCCGTGGTGGCGTGCATCGGACCTTCGACCTGCATCTCGCACGCAGCGCTCAGATCGAAGTGTGCGTGGAGCGAGAGGGGGCCGACGATCGGGATGTTTGCCGCCATCACGTTCCTTGCGAGCGGGACGGGCCGACCACCGAGCAGAGCCTTCTCCCACTCGGCGCCGGTGGCCTTGCGGGCGTCGCCCTTGGTGCGTACATCGAGGTCGACCTGCACGTCTGCGTCGTAGTGTCCGCTCGTGACGAGGTCGGCCGCCACGATCACGTACTCGCCGTTGCTCTTCTTCATGGTGGTGACGGTGCCGGTGATCTTGGCGTCCTTCACGTCGAAGTGCGCGTGTGCCCTGAGCGACTGATCGACCTTGAGGCCCTTCTTTTCGAAGCCGTCGTCGAACGTCTTGTCGAAGTCACGCGTCGCTGTGTCGCGGTCGAACGTGTAGTCGATGCTGACGGTCTTCGTCTCCTCGGCGACCTCGGCCGGCGAGGGAGCGGCCATCGAGGGCGCAGAGACCGGGGCCTGCGGCGGCGCGACGGAGTGGGCTCCGCAGGCGACGCTCGACAGTGCGAGCGCGGCGACTGCGAGCGATCCCAGACTCCAGCCTCGATTCGACGTGCAGCGCATGCCAGGGTATCAGCACACCTTGTACCACATCGTCCTCCTGTAAATTTCTGCGAGATCCGGGCCCAGACCGGCCGTACCGACGCGCACCTGACCCGCCTTGATGGATCGCCGGCGATCCTAGCTAGAGCCCCCGTGTTGCTTCGGGCCGGAGCGGCACCTCGCCAGCGAGCGCGGCGTCGATCACCGCGACGATGCGCGCGCGATCCCGCGGCAAGTGCCCGCCCAGCGGCAGGTAGTTCGAGGCGTGATTGGTCCGGAACACGGTGTCGGTCGGACGCGCTTCGTCGACCATCGTGCGGAGCTCGCGGAGGAGCGCGTCGACCGGAGGTACGGCGAAGCGCCCCTTCTTCGAGAGCAAGTCGAGCGGCGTCCCGGACATGATCGTCACGGTGAGCGCGGAGAAGAACGCCGGGCTCATCTTCGTCACGAGTTCCGCCGTAGCGCGCGCGTGCTCGGCCGTGCGCTCCATCGCGATGCCGAGGAGCGCGATCACGCTGAGCTGCATGCCCGCCGCATGAGCGCGCTCGGCGGCGAGCACGTGAGCGGCAGCGTCGTCACCCTTGGCGATTCGTTTGAGTGTCGGGTCATCCCCCGACTCGGGGCCGATGTAGAGGAGCGAGAGTCCTGCCTCCCGGAGCTCGGCGAGCTCGGCGTCGCTCTTGTCGCGAATGTTGCGAGCCATCGCGTAGCAGGAGACGCGGCGCAGGCCCGGGAAGACCCGGCGCGCTCGGTCGAGGAGCGCCCTCCAGTGATCCATCGGCAGCACCAGCGCATCCCCGTCGGCGACGAAGACCTTCTCGACCTGGCTTCGCCCGTGGACTCGACCTGCCACGTCGAGATCCTCGAGCGTGCTCGCGAGGTCGCGCAGGCGAAACGTCTTGTCGCGGTACATGTCGCAGTAGGTGCAGTGGTTCCACGAGCACCCAATCGTCGCTTGCAGGATGTACGCATCGGACTCCGACGGCGGACGATAGAGCTTTCCCTCGTAGCGCACGGGATCAGCCCGCCACTCCGACGCGAACGAGCTTCTCGCTGACCTCCCAGAGCCGCTCGGCGACCGACACGTCGCGCGCTTCGCGCGAAGGCGTCTTGAGCTTGCTCTTGGAGAAGTACTTGCCGCTCACCTTGGTGACAGACGGGTCCGTCGCGAGGAAGACCGTGGTCTTCGCACCGTTCTCGGAAGACATGAGGAAAGGCGACATGAGCTTCCAGAGCGTCCCGACGAAGCCCTTGTTGTTGAGCGCGAAGCCCGAGGCGATGACGCCGGGATGTAGCGAGTTCGCCGTCACGGCCGTCCCTTCGAGCCTCCGCGCGAGCTCGCTTGTGAACAGGATGTTTGCGAGCTTCGACGCGCCGTACGCGCGCCAGCCGGCGTAGCCGTTCTCGCTCATGAGGTCGCCGAAGTCGATCGTCCCACGGTGGTGGGCCTCCGACGCGACGTTGACGATGCGGCCAGCGGGCGCCTTCTTCACTGCATCGAGGAGGAGCTCGGTCAGGAGGAAATAGCCGAGGTGGTTCGTCGCGAACGTCGCCTCGTAACCATCCTTCGTCACCTGGCGATCCATGAGGAGCGCGCCGGCGTTGTTCACGAGGACGTCGATGCGATCGTGCTTCGCGAGGAGCGCGCTGGCCATGCGACGGATGTCTGCCATCGAGGAGAGGTCGGCCACGAAGACGTCGACGTCGGCTCCGAGCGCTCGAACCTCCTCGGCGACGACGTTGCCCCGTGCCTCGTCGCGTACGACGAGCGACAGGTCCGCGCCCCTTCGCCCGAGGGCGAGCGCCGTCTCGCGTCCGATGCCGCGGCTTGCCCCCGTGACGACGACGCGCTTGCTCTTCATCTCGCTCGACATGTTCCGTTCATCTCCGCTGGCCGTCATCCGATGCCACTACTGACCGATGCGTCGCGTGCTGCCGTCACCCGAAAGCGTCGTCGCGGTCGAACGCGAGTACGCCTCGGCCGACTCGAGGACGCGGAGGAAGTTGCCGCCGAGAATCTTGAGGATGTCCTCGTCCTTGTAGCCGCGCTTCACCAGCTCGAGCGTGATCTTCGGCAGGCCGTCGACGCCGCTGAGCCCTTCAGGCAAATCATCGACGCCGTCGAAGTCGGAGCCGAGGCCGACATGGTCGACGCCTGCGACCTTCACCATGTGATCGATGTGATCGATGAGGACCGAGAACGGCACCTTCGGCATCGGCTCACCCTGCGCGCGGAGCTTCTCGAGGGCATCCTTGAAGGCGACGATGTCGTCGCGATAGCGCGCGCGGAGCTCGCCGAACGCCTTGCCGTTCTTCTCGAACCACTTCTTCGCGGCGGCGCCGTACTCGTTCGACAGGAACATCGACCAGAAGTTCACCATCGCAACGCCTCCGTTCTTGGCGAGGGCGCGGAGCATGTCGTCGGTCATGTTGCGACGGTGGTCGGCGACCGCGCGCGACGAGGAGTGCGAGGCGATCGCGGGCGCCTTGGCGACCTTCATCACCGAGAAGAACGTCTCGTCGGAGACGTGCGAGATGTCGACCAGCATGCCGATGCGCTGCATCTCGTGCACGACCTCTACGCCGAACGGCGAGAGCCCGTGGTGCTTCACGACCGGAGGGCCGTTGAAGCCTGCGGAGTCTGCCCACTCGTTCGTGTTCGAGTGCGTGAGGGTCATGTAACGGCAGCCAAGCCGATAGAGCGTGCGCAGCGCGTTCAACGAGTTCTCGATGGCATGCCCGCCTTCGATGCCCATCAGAACGGCGATCTTCCCTTCGCGCTTGGCGCGGCGGATGTCGGCGGCCGTAGTGGCGAGCATCAGGTCCGCGGGATGGCGTTCGACCTGTCGGTACGTGACGTCGATCAGATCGATCGCGCGCCTCAGCGCCCCGCCGCCTCGCACCGTGGGTTTGTCCGCAAGCTCCCCCTCGACGTAGATCGAGAAGAACTCGCCCGTGATCCCGCCGGCCTTCATCCGCGCGAGGTCGGTGTGCGTGCGCGTCGACTTCGTACCGAGGTCGAAATCGCTCGCGAGGATGACCGATGGGATGTCGTTGTGTCCGTCGACGATGATCGCCTGGCGGTGGAGCCTCGTGGCGCGCTCTTCGAGGGTCTCACCGGACCGAGGGCCTTCCGGCGGCGTCGCCGAGGGCGCGGCCGGCGTGACGACCGGTGCGCTCGTCCCGGGTTTTGGGGCCGCCGCATGAAACTCAGCCCCACCCTTGGCGCCCTCGGTTGCCGCCTCGACACCACCGCACGCCGAACCGCCCACGACGACGGTCGCAAGTGAGAAGATAACCGCTCCACACTTCCACGGGCTCATGACGCGGATGCTACACCCGGCAACCCGCGGGCACGTGCGCTCATGGAGGAGGGCGACTCATCGGGCGGGAGCTTGTCGACCATAGTCGTTCCGCGGCCTTCCTCGCTCTCCACGGAGATCGTCCCGCCATGGCTCTCGACGATGCTCTTCGTGATGTAGAGGCCGAGCCCCGTGCCTTCGCCGGGCTTCGTCGTGTGGAACGGCACGAAGAGGCGCCCCTGCGCCTCGCGGCTCATCCCCGACGCCGTCGTCGGAGACGGCGACGCACGCCCAGCCGTCAGGCGTCGTCGACGTCGTGACCTCGACGACTCCGTCACCGCCGTGGACGACTAGTCCCGTTCGTCGAAAATTTGGCCATCGGTCCTGCGGTCGTATGTCCGCGAGTGCATGATCGATTCAGGACCGTGGGTGGCACGTGAGCGGCCCGGTCCTC
>JAYSXP010000093.1:0-6400 GCA_043717125.1 Polyangiaceae bacterium
CGTCATGGCCGCGACCAAGCCGGTACCTTCGGTCGCGCGCCTCGCTCCCCATCTGCCGATCGAGCTGATCAAGGTCATCGACAAAGCTCTCGCATGGGACCGCCGCAACCGGTTCCAGGACTCGCGCGAGATGCAGCGGGGGCTCATCGACCTGATGCCCTCGCAGACCACCGACCCGCTCGAGGCCCGGCCGCCGCCGCGCCCGCTCGAGGTCGTCGCAAACCTGGCCCCGCCACCGGCCGCGCCGACCCGGATAAATTCGGCGCAAGCGCAACAGGCGTTGGCCAAGGCCTCGACGGCCAGCATGCAGGCCGTGGCGGTGCCGCCTCCGCAGGTGCAGCAGCAGCAGCAGCCCTTGCAGAAGGCCTCGATGGCGGGCATGGCGCCGGTCGTCCAGCAGCAGCCCGCGCAGCCGGCCTACGACCCGATGGTCGGCTTCCAGCCGCTCGTCCAGCCTCCGCAGGCAACGCAGGTGCAGCAGTCGGGGCTCCAGGCGCCGGGTATTGGTCTCGACATCCCCGACTCCGATCCGCGCGTGCAGGCGCTGCGCGATCTGATGAAGCACTTCGATCGCGTGCTGCCGAGCGTCCGTCAGTTCGGCTGGCAGCATCCCGCGACCGACCGCACGTTGCGCACCGCGTACGAAGCGGTCGCCGAGGCGCTCAAGCAGCAGCCCACCCTCATCGCGTGGACGATCCGCCCATACTCCTTCATGACGCTCGGGCACACGGTTTGGGAGCCTGGCGCGCCGTTCGATTCGATTCCGTACAATCTTTTCGCGTGCGGAATGCGCACGCTCGGCCTCGACGCGGGGACCACGCTCGACGAGCTCCGGGACCTCTTCTCGCTCTTCCTCGTCGACCCGGGGCGCGATCTCCCGCCGGAAGACGACCTGGCTGCCGCGTTCTGGGAGAAGGCGCTTCCCCACGTGAGGTACGAGGTCGTCGACGCGTTCGCGGAAGGCGATGCCGCCGAGCGCGAAGCGTTCTACGGCGAGGCCGACCAGGTCGAAAACCTCGCGGAGCGTGCCGCGACGAACCAGATGAACCGCATCGAGGCGAAGGTGATGGCGCTCTCGACCGACGACGCCGCGCTCGGCAAGGCGAGGGAGCGCTCGCCGTTCGCGCTCGACGAGCCGATGCGCGGCGCGCTCCTTCCGCAGTTCGAGATTCCACGCGAGGTGTGGAGCGAGCGGTACGTCGATGCGCTCGTCGAAGGCTACCTCGACTCTGCCGCGAATCGCGATGCGCCGCTCGTTCTCGCGTCGCTGCGTCGGTCCTCTGCGGACCTCGCGGTCTCCGGGCGAATCGGCGTCGCTGTCCAGCTCAGCGGCGCGATCATCGACCGCCTCCGCCAGCGCGTCCAAGGCGCGGACAACCAGGGCAAGCTCGCCGCCGCGCTCACGAACGCAATGTTCGGAGGCGAGACCCTCGAGCTCGTCCTCAAGCGGCTCCGCGACGACCCGACGCCTCTCGACGCCTTCGTCGGCGTCCTCTCGTCGCTTGGTCCGAACGAGTTCGCGACGGTGCTCTCGAACCTGCGCGAGGCCACGCACCCCCAGCTCCGCACGGTGCTCGCGGCCTTCGTCGAGCGCTACATGGCCGGTCGCGAGCAGGAGATCGTGGCGGCAGTTCCGGGAAGCGATCCGGACGTCGTCGTCATGTTGATGCAGCTGCTCAGCCGCGCCGGTTCGCAGAACGCGCGTCAGGCGCTGTCCCAGCTCGCCCAGAGCGAGGACATCAACGTCCGTATCGAGGCGCGCGTGCTCACCGCACCGTCGGCCGACGCCGCGCAGCAGGAGCTCGGAGCGCTGCTCGACAACTCGTCGGCCTTGATCCGCATGTCCGCGCTCCGCGCCGTGACGCGCTACCAGATGCGGAACGTCTGGGTGACGGTCTCGCGCATCATCAACGGAAAGAACTTCAACGAGCTCGGCAACGACGAGCGCCGCGAGCTGCTGCGCGCGGCCATCGTGCTGTCGCCCGAGCGCGGCGAGCCACTGGCGCTGGAGCTCGCGAAGAAGGGCGGCGTGCTCGTGAGCGAGAACCGCGAGGCGACGCGCGCGCTGGCGGCCGAGCTGCTCGGGGAGCTCTCTCGCAACCGTCAGACCGGCGCAGCGTTGCATGAGCTCGCGAACTCGCGCTGGGGTCTGTCCGAGGAGACCCGCATGGCGGCGGCTGCCGCGGCGAAGCGCATCGGTCAGCGCCTCGCCGGAGCGGGAGGTGCGACCGCATGACGATGCGGCTCGACATCGTCACGAACGATGCCGGCGAAGGCGTTCGGAGGGAGCACGCACGCGAGCTCGGGGCCGGGGTCGTCATTTCGATTTATCGCCTCGCGAAGCTCGCGCAGATGCACGACCTCGCGAACCAGGCCTTCACGCGTCAGCTCGAGCAGACGCACCAGATCATCGGCGACTACTGCCTGCGCTCGGGCTCGAACGTCAACGTGATGTTCGCTCACCGCGCGATCTTCGTCGCGGGTCAGCTCCTCAAAGGCTCGCGCAGCACGTACGAAGCCGCGACCGAGCTCGGTGAGCTCTTCGAGCGCCTCGGAGGCTCCGAGCTCTACATTCAGCGCGACGTCACTCGCGAGGAGCTCCTCGCTTTCGCCGAGCAGATCTCGAGCAGCTATCGTGGCGTCGGGCAGTTTCGCTCACCGACGCCGAAGATTCGCCTGCGTGCTGTCGCCGACTCCGCGCGCCTCCGCGGTCTCGAGCTGGAGGACCTCAGCCCCGATCAGCGCATCGTGCGCATGTACGCCTCGGCCATCGTCATCATCCGCCGGTTCTTCGAGGACCTGCAGGCGAGCCGTTACATCCTCCCGCGCCGCATCAAGCGCATCGCGCAGAGTCTCGTCGATCTTTCCGAGGGCTCGACGCCATCCTTTCTCGGCGTCACCGAGGTCCGCAACGCGAATTTCGACGAGGCCGGCCGCGCCGTGAACACGGCCATCCTCGCCGTCTCGATGGCGCGCGAGGTTACGCAGGAACGCGCCATCCTCTCGCAGATCGCGATGGCGGCGATGATGCACGACGTCGCGCGACCGCGCGCGCTGGCGCTCATCCAGGCTCAGGGCTCCGCAATTCCTGGAATGCAGGCGCCGACGACGATCTCGGAGGATCAGGAGGATCGCCTCGCGGCCGGCGCGGCGGCCGTCCTCACTGCGCTCGGTCGGGTCAACGAGCCGTCGATCACGCGTACCGTTCTCACGTTCGAGGCGCTCTGGCTGCGGCGCCAGCAGTGGCTCGGGCCCGTCTACTGGGGAGCGCGCGCGCCGACGCTCCACGCGAAGCTCATCGCGATCGCGCGACGCTACAACGATCTCCTCACACCCGAGCCTGGGCTTCTCCCGCCGACGCCCGACTACGCCGTCGCGGCGCTCTCCGAAGAGCTGAAGGAAGCGCAGGATCGCACCGCGCTCCGCATGCTCGTTTCTGCGCTCGGTCTCCTCCCGATGGGCACGGTCGTGCAGCTCGCGACGGGTGAGGTCGCCGAGGTGGTGCGTGGGCCGAAGGGGCCCGGCGAGCGCGCACGCGTGCGCCTCGTGACGGACCAGAACGGGCAGCAGATCCAGCCCGTCGAGATCGAGCTCGCGCAGGAGCCGCAGCGCCAGGTCGTCCGTGTGATGAGCGTCGAAGGTTGGCGTAAGGGGCTCGAGCTCCGCCAGGAAGTGCACGGCGAGGCCTACGGCGACGAGAAGGAGAGCCTGCCGCCGCCGCAACCGCAGGCCGCTCCGGTGGTTCATGCGCCGGTGTCGACGGCGCCCGTACCGCCGCCGCTCGCCCCCATCTCGCCGCTCGGCCCGCTCGCGATGCCGCCGCCTGGCGGGACGCCGCACTCGGCCGCGACGTCGCGGAGCATCTCCGATCAGTACGCGGACCAGTACGCATCCTGGAGCGGCGACGAGCCGGCCGACGCGGGGCAGCGTCACGACAGCTCGAGCAGCATCCAGTCGGGAGAGTCCAGCGCTTCGCTTCCTTCGATGGGGTCGAGCCCCTCCGCCGTCGCCGAGGCGATGGGGCGGATGATCAACGACTCGCTCAAGCCGCCCGCGCCGGCGTCCCACGGCGGGCCCGATCGCACGGTCATGCAGGCGTCGAACGACGACATCGCCGATCGCGTCACGAACCGACCCGCGGGCGGCCGCCACGGGCACGAGCCGACCGCGCGTGGAAATCTCGCCGCGACACCGCTTCCTCACGTCCTCGTCTACATGCTCGACCACTCGCTCACGGGGAGCGTGGTGTTCGAGGGCGGTGATGGCGAAGACACGATCTACTTCGTCAGCGGTGTACCGACGAAGATTCGTCTGAACGACGAGGTCGCGCTCCTCGGACAGATCCTCGTTCACGGCGGCGCCATCGAGACGAAGGCGGTCGAGCAAGCCGTCGAAGGCGCGCGTCGCCTCGGCATCCTGCTCGGCGAATACCTCGTCGGCCACGACCTCGTGTCGCGCGAGGCACTCCTCTGGGCACTCGAAGCCCAGCTCCTCAACAAGATCGCCTACCTCGCCAACCTCGCGCCCGAGATCAGCTACTCGTACTACCGCGAGATGGACCTCCTCGAGGGATGGGGCGGCGGCGATGTGCCGGTCGCGTGCGCGCTGAACCCGATCCTCGCGAGCGTTCGCAACTGGCTCGATCGCGGACGCATCCGCGCGACCTTGAACCGAATCGGCAAGCACCCTCTGGTCCTCCACGACGACTCGGCGCTCGAGAACCTCGCGCTTCTTCCCGAAGAGGGGGCGGCCCTCGACATGATTCGCGCGCACGGCGTGCCGCTCGCGCAGCTGTTCACGCGAAATGTCGCGGATGAGGAGGTCGTCTCCTCGCTCGTCTACTCGTTGGCGGTCACGCGTCAGTTCGCGTTCAAGGGTCAGAAGAAGGGCCCGATGGCCTCGAAGACCGGCCAGCAGTGGAAGGCGGCCGCCGCGACGTCGTCCAAGAAGGGAGTCGGGTCCGTGCCGCCGATCGGCTCGGTATCGGTGCCCATCCCGAGCTCCGCAAGCGCGCCGCCCTCGGCTTCGTCGAAGAAGCCGGCGGCGCCGATTCCGATCGTTGCCGTCGCTCCGCCGCCGTCGCGCACCAGCCTCCCGGCGCAACCGCAGCCGCAGCCCCCATCGGCACGCAGTCCGGCCGTCGCTGCGCCGCCGCCTGCAGCGGCGAACGTGCGCAAGCCCGGAGAGCCCGCCGCTGCGCCGTCGCCTGCACCGGCTCCGCGCGCGATGGCGCCCGCGGCACGTCCCGCCGGTGGAGCGCCGTCGCAGGGGCTCGTGCGCGCGAGCGCTCCGCAGATCCGGCCCATCACGGCGAAGAAGGCCACCATGATCGGCATCCAGCCGGCCGCGACCTCCGAGCAACGTGCGGGGGGTGCGGCGGCGAAGCCGGCGTCGGCTCCTTCGCCAGAGCCGCCGAAACAAAGCCCCTCGATGAACCCGCCCGACGCGGACGGAGCGAAAACGATCGCCCGACCGTCACCCGCGTTCCTCCAGAACATCGCCAAGAAGGCGGCCGCGGCCGCGCACGGCGGTCCGCGCGCCGCGGGCGTTCCTCCCAATCCGAGCTCGGGCCCGCTGTCGCGGCCGTCGCCTGCGCTGCCGAGCAAGGTAGCCGCGCCACGCCCGGGTGCTGCCAGCACGTCTGCCAAGCCCGTCCCCGGCGCCCCTATTTCACTCGGGCCGACGCCCACGTCGTTGAAGACTCCACCGAAGGTCACGCCACCGCCGGGGCAAGGAGCGATTCCGCAGTCGTCGCGCCCGGGCCCCGCGCCGCCGCCTCCCAAGGCCGCTCCGGCTCCGGCGCTCGGCACCAACGGCACGGGCGGCGCGCGTGACGATTTCGAGATCGAGCTGGATGATCACCGCACGCAGAATGGCGTCGTCGACATCGGCGACGACGGGCTCGCGGACGCGGAGGCTGCGCTCGAAGCGATGCAGAGCTTCCGGCTCGCCGAGGCTGCGTTGCAGCGCAACGACATCGCCGCGGCCGAGAAGCTCGCGACGAAGGCGGCCGACGGCGACCCGACCCAGACTGACTACGTCACGTTGCTTGCGTGGATCCGAGCACAGGGCAACGATCCGTGGCTCGTCGAGGAGGCGATCGCCACGCTCTCGCGTGTGCTGGCCGACGACCCGGCGAGCGAGCGCGCGCTTCTCTATCGCGGCAAGCTGCTCGCGCGCGTGAATCGAGCGAACGAAGCGCTCGCGGACCTCAACGAGCTGCTTCTGTCGAACCCGCAGCACCGCGATGCCCTCGCCGAAGTGCGACAGCTCAAATTGAAGACGCCCTGAGCGACTCGATCGCTCAGCGCGGACCCGGAGGCGCGATGCGCTGCGGCATGGGCTGCGTTCGGTACTCTTGCTTCACGACGTTGCGAAGTGTCGCGAGCTTCTGGGCGCG
>JAYSXP010000094.1:0-18211 GCA_043717125.1 Polyangiaceae bacterium
CCCTACGGCACCGACTGCACCGCCGGCTTCACGTGCTCGCGTGTCCCCGAGCAGGCGAGCGTGACGCAGACCTCGCCGCTCGCGTTCTGCAAGAAGACGGGGGGGACCGCGCTCCTCGCCAACTGCGCGAACGACCCAGGCTCCTGCGGAGTGAATGCGGACTGCATCTTCTTCCAGGACAAGGGCGAGAGCGTCAACGACTCGAAGTGCCACACGCTTTGCGACCCGACGCACCCGTGCGCCGGCGCAACGGACGTCTGCTACACGAAGGACGGCGACACGTTCGGCTTCTGCCACGACGGCTGAGCGCGCGCTCTCAGGGCGTGCGGGCGTCGGTGATCGTGCACTGGTGATCCTCGCAGGTCGGCACGCTTCGAGGGCACCAGGCCGGGCGAGCCTTGACGGGCACTTGGCGGCTTGGTACGGCGCTGAACCGCGGTGCACTTTTGTTCGCGCGATAGATTCCCCAGGAGGATCCGATGGCCGTCGACATCAAGAAGCTGTTCAACGAGGAGCTCCCCGCGTCCCTCACCGCGAATGCCGAGGACGCTCGGACCATCGGCGCGAAGTACCAGATGAACGTGACCGGCGAAGGCGAGTGGAACATCGACGTCACGTCGACGGGCCCCGTCTGCAAGGCCGGCACCGGCGACGCCGACTGCACGATCACCCTCGCCGCGGAAGATTTCCAGAAGCTCATGGAGAACCCGCAGGCGAACGGCATGCAGCTGTTCTTCGCAGGCAAGCTCAAGGTCGCGGGCAACCAGATGCTCGCGATGAAGCTGCAGAAGCTCTTCGGCTACAAGGCCTGAGAAGCCGTGTTGCCCCTTCAGGGCATCAAGATCCTCGACCTGTCGAGGCTCCTTCCGGGGCCGCTCGCGTCGCTCGTCCTCGCGGATCTGGGCGCCGACGTCGACAAGGTCGAGGACACGTCGGGCGGTGACTACCTCCGCGTGATGCCCCCGCACGCGGGGAGTGGAGCGGAGGCGACCTCGTCGATCTTCCTCGCCCTCAACCGCAACAAGCGGAGCGCGGTCATCGACCTGAAGAAGCCCAAGGGCAGGGAGGCGCTGCTGCGCCTCGCGCGCTGCTACGACGTCGTGCTCGAGCAGTTCCGTCCCGGCGTGCTCGACCGCCTCGGGCTCTCGCACGCGACGCTGCTCGCGGAGAACCCTCGGCTCGTCGTCTGCGCGCTCACGGGCTACGGGCAGACGGGCCCGCTCGCGCAGCGCGCCGGTCACGACCTCAACTATCTCGCGCGCGCCGGCGTCCTCGGTTTCCAGGGCCCCGAAGACGGTCCGCCAACCGTACCGGGCTTCCAGCTCGCGGACGTGAGCGGCGGGCTCTATGCGGTGATCGGCATCATGGGCGCGCTGATGGAGCGCGCGCGCACGGGCAAGGGCAGCATCGTCGACGTCGCGATGATCGAGACGGCGATGCCGTTCGCGATCGCGGGCTTCGGCCTCGCGTTCGGCGGACAGACCCCGAAGCCCGGCGGCGATGCGCTGGTCGGCGGCATCGCCCCCTACCAGACGTACGCGACGAAAGACGGCAAGGCGATGTCGCTCGCCGCGCTGGAGCCGAAGTTCTGGATGGCCTTTTCGTCGGGCGTCGGCCACGAAATCTCGATGAGTGACCTCATCCCGGGCGAGCACCAGGTCGCGCTGAAGGCCAAGCTCCGCGACGTCTTTGCCACGAAGACCCGTGACGAATGGGTGCAGTATGCAAGCGAACGCGACTGCTGCCTCGAGCCCGTGCTGACGGCGGACGAAGCCCGCAACGACCCGCACCTCGTCGCCCGCAAGATGTTCTTCGAGATGGCCTCCAAGTGGGGCCCGATCCAGCAGATGCGCACGCCGCTCACGCCCATCGACCGCGCGCACCGCCCGCCGCCGTCGCAAGGCGAGCACACGCTCGAGATCCTGCGAGAGGCCGGGATCGCCCACGACGAGATCGAAGCGATGCGCGCCGAAGGCGCGATCAAGTAGCTACTTGCCGCTGCGTGGCTTCAGGCGTTCCAGCATTCGATAGAAGCTCGCGCGGCCGATGCCTGCGTGCTCCGCAGCCTTCACCACGACGCCCTCGCACTTCTCGAGGACGCCTTCGACGTAGGAACGCTCGAAGCGCTCCACGATGCGCTGCCGCGCCTCGTGGTACGGCAGCTCGGAGAGGTTCTCGCCGTCCTCGAGGAGCGGTGACGTGCTCGACTCCGACGTGGCGAGCAGCGTCGCGCGGTCGCGCGCACCGAGCGCAGCGAAGCGCTGCACGCAGTTGCGCAGCTCGCGAACGTTGCCCGGCCAGGCATACGCGAGGAGCATGCCCTCGATGTCGGGCGGGAGCTGCGCGTTCTTGTCGCTCATCGCGGTGACGAGGAACGCACGGGCGAGCGAAAGGATGTCCTCGCGACGGTCGCGGAGCGGCGGCACGTTCACCCGCACGACGGAGAGGCGATAGAGAAGGTCCTCGCGGAACTCTCCACGTGCCACCGCGCCCGCGAGCTGGCGATTCGTCGCCGCGAGGATGCGCACATTGATCGAACGAGGACGGTTCTCGCCGACGCGGCGCACCTCACGCTGCTCGATCACACGGAGCAGCTTTGGCTGCATGTCGAGCGGAAGCTCTCCGATCTCATCGAGGAAGAGCGTCCCGCCGTCGGCCTCGGCGAAGAGGCCGCCGCGGTCGGAGGTGGCGCCGGTGAATGACCCTCGCACGTGCCCGAAGAGCTCGCTCTCGACGAGATGGGCCGGGATGGCTCCGCAGTCCACCGCCACGAACGGTCCGTTCACGCGCGACGACTGCGTGTGAATGGACCGCGCGAGCACCTCCTTGCCGACACCGCTCTCGCCTTCGAGGAGAATCGTGAGCTCGGTCGGAGCCGCGCGCTGGAGCAGCGCGAACACGAGGCGCATTGCCGTCGAGCCGCCGATGGCCTCACCGAAGCGACCGCTCGCGCTCACCGGGACGGAGCTGACCTCGGCGTCGACCGTGATCGTGATCGCCGTGGAGCCGACCCTGATACGAACGTCGGACGCGATCCCGGCATGATGGATGCGCAGCCCGCCGATCCACGTGCCGTTGCGGCTTCCCTCGTCGCGAAGCATGAGCCCGGTGTCCGAGACGTGGAGACGGAGGTGCTCGCGCGAGACCGTCGGGTCGGTGAGGCGCATGTCGGCGAGCTCGCCGGTGCCGATCACGAAGACGGGGCTCGCGACACGCGCGACCAGACCGACGTCGGGGCCCTCGGTGACCTCGAGGCGCGCGGCGCGGATCGCGATCTCGGCGATGCGCGGGTCACCGAGCGTCGGGCCCTGATGAGAGACCGGTCCCGCGGGGAATCGTTCGTCGGTCATGTCAGAAGCTCCCGATGACCCGCAGCCCGGTGAGCTCCCGGCTCGCGGCAGGCGTGAGCTTCAGCTGTAGCCTCTGCGGTGACGACTGCGCGGCGCTCGCACGCGACGACGACGGCGCGAGGAAAAAGAGAAGCCCGCCGCCGACCGTGAGCACGCCGCCGGCGACGAAGAGAATGGTCGCGAGGTCCGCGTCGCTCTTCGCGTTGCGGAGGCGAGACGCGGACGGCTCATCGGGGCACGTGCGCCCGTTCGTGCATCCGGAGTCGTTGCTCTCGCTCTTGGCATGCAGCGCGAAGTAGCCGCCCACGCCCAACCCCACCACGCCGACCGCAGCCGCGCCGAGGCCGACCCACTTCCACGGAAACGGGCCGCCACTCGTGCTCGGCTGGTCTGCACCGGGCTCGGGCTTCGGGGGCGGTGACACCCCAAGCGACGCTCCGCCCGCGAGCGGCGTGAAGGCGACCTGGAGATCGGTCGTCTCGCTCTCGACGAGAGAGATCACCTTGTCGAACGTCGCGAAGCCGTCGGCCATCACGATCACTCGATGCGCACCAGGATCGAGCTCGATCGGCTTCTTCCACGCCTCGGGGTCGAGCGGCTGGCCGTCGCAACGGAGCGAAGTCCCCGCAGGCTTGTCGGCCGGCGCGCGGAGCACGAGGCGCGGCACGACGAGGTCGAGCTTCTTCGCGCGCTCGGTCGCTTCCTTCGCCGTCGATTCCTTGCCTGACTGCCGCGCGAACGCGGCGGCTTCCAGGTACTTACGACGGGCGCTCGCCGGCTTGTGCGAGAGCTCGTAACAGACCGCGAGGTTGTACTCGGTGCCGACCGCGCGTTCGAGCCGGTCGCTCTCTTCGAGTTTCGGACACGCCTCGTCGTAGTGCTTTTGCGACAGCGCATCGGCGGCTTGCTTGAACAGCTTGTCGGCCTGGCGCGCACTCGCCGGATCGGCGAAGGCCACTGTGACGTTCGCGACAGTCGCTAGCCCGAGCGCGAATCCGAGTGTCCTCGCGTGCCACTTCACAGCGGTCATGGTGCCGCGTTTCGAGCGCGATGTCCGGCTTTCAGAACTTGCCGTCACGATTCAGCAGGATCTTTGGGCCCGCGGCGTCGGCCGGCGCGGCCGTGGAGGTGGGCCGCACGGTGGGCCGCGCGGTGGGCGGGTTCCGCGGAGTGTTTCCCGCGCGCGGCGGCTGGCCGGGCGCCGTGGCCAAGGGGTCGGCGAGCGTCGCCGTGAGTGCGACCGTCGCCGTGAGTGCGACCGTCGCCGTCGGCGCAGCGGTCGCTGTCGGCGCGGCGGTCGTGACGACGGCCGCGGGTGTCCCGACCGGAACCGGCTCGAACGCAACCGACGGCGGAGGCTCCACGAGCGCCGTCGGGCGTCGGGTCGCGCGATACGCGAAGAGGCCCGCGAACATGCTCACCACGGCGATCGCTGCGAGCCCTGCCGGGAGCCACGCATGACGAGCAGCCATCGCTCCGCCGTGGGTGACGGGGTCGGCGGACACCGCGTAGCGCGTGACCGGCGGAGCGCCGGGACCGGTCATCGGATAGGGCGGCGGCGGGAGGCTCGGCGAGCTCGCCATCGGCGCCGGAGGCTGCGTGTAAGCGTGCTGCGGCATCGCGTGCATCGCGTGCATCGCGTGCATCGCGGGATCCGAGCCCCAGGCCTCGAGCGCGACCGTCGACGGCGGCCGCACGGCAGGTCCGGGGGTCGCCTCCGTGCGCGGCCCGCCCGCATGCGGCAGCGACGCGCGTGCCGGCCCCACCTGCGACGCACCAGGTTGATGTCGCCGGAGACGCCCGAGCAGATCGTCGGCGGCGATCGAACCGAACGGCGCGAGCGCCTCGGCGAGCTCGCGGACGCGCGCAAAGCGCTGCGCAGGCTCTTTTTCCAGGCACTTCATGACGACCCGTTCGAACGTCCGATCGATCGAAGGATCGCGCTTCGACAGCGGGATCGCGGGATCGCGAACGATCACCGTCGCCATCTCTGCGAGCCCATCGCTCGTGAAGTCGAAGGGTGCGTGGCCCGAGACCATCTCGTAGAGGATCACACCGAGCGACCACAGGTCTCCGCTCGCGGTCGTCGCGCGTGTCGAGGCGAACTGCTCGGGCGCCGAGTACGAGGGAGAGCCGAGGTAGCCGTAGGTGTTGGTGAGGTCGCTCGACGTGTCGGTGGCGACCTTGGAGATGCCGAAGTCGATCACCTTGAGGCAGCGCGTCCCGTCCCTGCGCGTGATGATGACGAGGTTCGCCGGCTTGAGATCGCGATGAACGACGTCGTTCGCGTGCGCCTCGCCGAGCGCCTCGCAGGCCTGGAGGAGGTAGTCGACAGCCTCCGGAATAGGGATCGTTTTCTTCCGGCGAAGCAGCGCGGCGAGATCGTCGCCCTTCAGGAACTCCATCGCGATGAAGGGCGTCCCGTCCTCGAGCTCTCCGGCGTCGAGGACGCGGCAGACGTGCTCGCTCCGCAGCTTGTACGCGGCCTGCGCTTCGCGCTGGAAACGCTTTCGCGTCTCCGTCAGCTCGGCATAGCGCGGCAGGAGCATCTTGAGCGCGACGCGCTCGTTCAGGTGCTCGTGACGCGCCGCGATGACCATGCCCATGCCGCCGATTCCGATCACGCCCTCGACGCGGTACTTGCCGAGCAGCAGCGTGCCCTTCGCCGGGATCGGCAGGCCCGCGAAGGCCTCCTCTTCGGCGGGCGCTGCGCGGCTCGTCACCGCTTTGTCGTCAT
Organism: Polyangiaceae bacterium; assembly: GCA_043717125.1. GTDB lineage: Bacteria > Myxococcota_A > Polyangia > Polyangiales > Polyangiaceae > Labilithrix. Next base: position 6,088 of record JAYSXP010000094.1, read on the forward strand.
CGGCAGGCATGCGGGTCCAACGTCAAGGCTAGGAGGTCCATCCGCAGCTCGCAATTGCGCGACGAGCCCCGCGTCTCCGGGTGTCTCACAGGTGGGGCACACGCAGACCAAGCTGCTCGACGACCCGCGCATCCACGCGATGGCGGATCGCTCCGCTACGACGCGCGGAGCCGACGACAAGGTCTGTGAGCTCAGCGCGCCTCGAGGGTGCCTATATCTTGCGAAGCTCTTCGATGAACTCCCAGTCCGCGATGAGTCCTTTTCGGAGCATCACGGAGAGGAGGGCGGCCACGACCGGCTCCCACTGGGGCTTGTCGCCGAGAATCTCGGTCGCGTCCGCGCCGTGGGCCGTCGCGCGGAGCGCGCTCACGAAGTCACGCGCCGTCAGGCCTTCCTGGGCCGCCGGGGTCTTTTTCGCGGGCAGATTGATGGTCGTGCCGTCGAGCAGCGTGAGGCTCAGCATCTTGCCGGGACGACGACGCGCCTCGTTCCCTTCGACGCGCGTAGGCGGCGACGCTTCGGGCTCATGGGCGGTCGGGCCCTCGCCCGTCGTCGCGAGCGCGAGCCGTGCCGCGAGACCGCCCGGCGGCGGATTGGAGCGTGTGGTCGGAGGCGGAGACTCGGCGTCGTCGGCGTTGGGGGCGGGCGGCGGCGCGGAAGGGGCCTGACGACGCACGGGGAGCGCGGGCGGCGGAGCCGAAGGTGCGCGCGGGGGCTGGGACTGGACCTTCGCGGGCGGCGCGCGAGGCGGTCCCTCGCGGGTCGTCATCGGAGGCTCGCCGCGGGGCTCGACTCGCGTCGGCGGCGGCGGCACGTCGACCAGCTGTCCTGGTCCGCCCGGCTCGCCGTAATAGACGCGGATCGCGCTGCGGATGTCGGTCGCCGATGCGATCATCGGGCGCGCGGGGAGGTTCGCCTGGCGCGCGACCTCGGCGAGCGCCGCGGAATTCGTCGGGTCGTCCATTGCGACGTAGAGGGTCTCGCCTTGGCCCTTCACATGGCGCACGAAGATGGGGATGAGGCAGTACTTCTCCGCGAGCTCGCGCTCGACCCGGTTCAGGAGCTGCCGTGAAAAATCAATGTGGTAGAGCGACACCCACGGCACGCTGAGCTGGAGGCTCAGCGTCTGCGTGAGCTGCGCCTCCGTGATCCAGCCGCGCTCGATGAGGAGCTGGCCGATCTTCTTCTCGTTGACCGGTCCCGCTTGCGCGGCGAGCGCTTCCGCGAGCTGCTCCGCATTGACGACTTTCGCCTGGATCAGCAGCTCGCCGAGCAGAGGTCGACGGGCTTCACTATTGGTGCCGGGGGGCGGCGCGCTCGCATCGAACACCACCGCCCCATGGTAGCGGGACGGTGCCCGGTGGGGCCAACCATCCGGCGATCGACCGCGACCGTACGGTTTTTTTCACGAAAAGGACCCTGCCTCGGTGGTTTCTTTCCACGTTTTCACCGTGATAGCCTCCGCCACCCGTGACGCGGATGTGTCCTCAGTGTCAGAACCCCTGCGAGGAGACGCACAAGTTCTGTCCATCGTGCGGCTTCCCCGTCGCGAAGGTCGCGCAGAATTCCGACGATCCGCTGATCGGGCGGACGCTTCCGGGCGGGTACGTGATCCTCGACCTCGTCGGGATTGGCGGCATGGGCCGCGTGTACCGCGCCGAGCAGACAAATCTCGGCCGCACCGTCGCCGTCAAGATCATCCATCCGCACCTCGTCGGTGAGGAGAACGCCGCCGCCCGCTTCATCACCGAGGCTCGCGCGGCGAGCCGCCTCAATCACCCGAACTCCGTCGCCGTCATCGACTTCGGCAAGACCGAAGACGGTCAGCTTTACCTCGTCATGGAGTTCCTGCGAGGCAAGGACCTCGCACGCGTCCAGTACGAGGAGGGGCCCCTCTCCTTCCGTCGCATCGTCAGCATCCTGCGGCAGGTGCTCGCGGCGCTCTCCGAAGCGCACCACCTCGAGATCATCCACCGCGACCTGAAGCCCGAGAACGTCATCCTCGAGCAGGTGCGGACCGGCGGCGACTTCGTGAAGGTCGTCGATTTCGGTCTCGCGAAGATGCGCGAAGGCGCAGGTCCTGGCATCACGAGCCCCGGCATCGTGTGCGGAACGCCCGAGTACATGAGCCCCGAGCAGGGCCGCGGCGATCCGCTGGACCCGCGCTCCGACCTCTACGCCGTCGGCGTCATCCTCTATCAGCTCCTTACCGGCCGGCTCCCGTTCGAGGCCGACAGCCCGACGCAGGTCGTGCTCATGCACATCACCGAGGCGCCGCCCGATCCGCGCAGCGCCGCCCCCGAGCGGATGATCCCCTCGCTCATCGCCGACGTCTGCCTGATGTCGCTGGCCAAGGAGCCCGCCCATCGCTTCGGCAACGCCGACGAGTTCGCCGAGGCCCTCGCCGATGCGCTCTCGCAGATCGAGTCCACGGTCCCGCGCGCGCTCCCGGCCGCAGCGACGATTCGCTGCCCGAAGTGCGGAGCGAACAACACGGCGTCGCAGAAGTTTTGCGGCGAGTGCGGTGCGACCCTCCAAGTCGGGCCGGGCGCTGGGAACGGTCATGTCGTCGCGACGGTCCTGCCTGCCCTCTTGGAGAGTCCCGCGCCCGAACACGTCGTGTCGATCGAGCCGGGCACGGGCACTCGGCGCGAAGTGGTCATCGACCGCGAGCGAGCGCAGTTCCCGTTGGAGTTCGTCGGCCGCGAGGATGATCTTTTGTGGCTCGACGACCGCCTGGTCGACGCGAAGAGCTCGCTGGTCGGCGCGCGCATCGTCGGCGACGTCGGTATGGGCAAGACTCGCCTGCTAGGCGAGTTCCTCGCGAAGGTCCGGGCGACGGGCCACTCCGTTGTCGAGGTGACCCCCGACCCCGGTTGGGCAGAGGTCGGCTACTTCGCAGTGCGCAAGGCGATCATCACGCTGGCCGCGCTCCCGAAGGACGGCGGCACCACGAAGGACTGGACGGCCGCGGGCGCGGAAGCCCGTCGGGGGCTCGTCGACATTTTCGAGCACCCGAACCGCGGCGAGCTCAGCGCGGACGAGCTTCGCTTCGCTGTCGCCGAGGCTCTGCGCTGGGCCATCGTGCGCGCGAGCGAGCACGCGAACGGCGTGACGGTGATCGTCGCCGTCGACGATCTCCACGCCATCGACGGCGCGAGCCGCACGGCCTTCGCCGATGCCGTCGGCGAGCCACCGCTCGTTCCCTCCGTCCTCGTCGTGACGTATCCGCCGGGCCACGATCCGGGCTGGCCTGCGAGCATCGCTTCAGCGCGCGTTCTCATGGGGCTCGCGCCCGGCCTGGTCTCTCGCCTTCTCGCCGGCACCAGCCGGCCGAGCTCCTCGATCGGTGGTCGCGGGATCGCTCCGCTCTACGTCGATCAGCTCCTTCGATTCTCCCGTGAACAGGGCGGCCGCGCGCCGACGCGTCTCGCCGACCTCATCGCGCTCCGCGTCGAGCGCCTTCCGCCCGACGCACGCCGCGTCCTGCAGGCGATCGCCGTCTACGGTGACGACGCCGACGACGTCGTCGTCCAGAAGATGGTGACCGAAGGCACGAACATCGTCGAAGCGACGAACGTGCTCCTCGCCGCCGGGATGATCGAGGAGCCTCGGGAGGACTCGCGCGGCGGCTTCCGCAGTGCGCACCCGCTCATCCGCGACGTCGTCCTCGCGACGATCCCCGCTGCCGTGAGGCGCGGGCTGCACGGTCGCTGCGCCGAGATCGGCGAAGAGAACCACATGCCTCTCGAGGCACGTGCGCTCCACGAGTACAGCGCGCAGAACACCTTTCAGGCGCTCATCCTCCTCGAGCAGGTCGCGGGCCGCGCGACGTCGCGTGGCGACCTCGGCGGGTCCATCGCGGCGCTTCGTCGCGGCCTCGATCTCGCGCGCCGCGAGCTGTTCCGCGGTGAGCTCGACGACCCGATGCGTGCAGTGCTGATCTTTGCTCGGAAGCTCGGCGAGACCCTCACCACCGCCGGTCAGTTCACCGACGCCGAGGGTGTCCTTCGCGAGGCGCTCGACATGGCCGGCCCGACCGGCTCGGATCGCGCCCGCGTACTCGGCGCGCTCGCGCAGGTCTCGGCGATCCGTGATCGGAACGACGAGGCCCACCGCTACCTCCTCGAGGCCCTCGAGCTGGCCTTCGCCTCCGGCGCCCACGAGCTGCTGCATTCGCTGGAGGACCTGAAGAAGTCGATCGCGGTATGATCGCTGCGTGATGAAGTGGCCGATCACGTCCGGACTGTGCGCGGTCGTCGTTGCGCTCGTTCTCGCGGCATGTGGGGGGCAGGAGCTTCCCGCCAACGTCCCCGCGACCGCGACCGCCCGCAAGGAACCGCCGGCGTCACTCCAGCAACTCTCGGAGACGTGCGCACGGATTGCTTCGTGCACGCACGCCCACGACGCCCCGCGCCTCCGCGATCCGAGCGCGTGCGTCGACTGGTGGGTCGCGCACGCCGACGCGGCTGCCCCGGAACCACTGCTCAAGTGCTTCACCCAGGCGATGAGCTGCGAGCAGGTCTCGACGTGCATCCACGGCGGCGGTGACGCGCGAGCCGCGCAGTTCTGCTCGCAACGTCCGGGCGTGGTCTCGGGGTGCGACGGCGATCGCCTCGTGAGCTGCGGTGATGACGACGCTCAAGAGAGCACCGTGACCGATTGCCCCTCGCTCGGCGCGAGCTGCCGCGAAATGAAGGCCGCGGGCGGTCTCGTGATCCGAGCCTGCTTCGCGCCCCAGAAGTGCCCGCCGGGCGCGCCCGAGGCCCGTTGCGATGGGACCGACGCCGTCGTCTCGTGCCACGACGGCGCGATCGAACGCGCGACGTGTCGCCCCGGCACGCGCTGCGAAGAGCACAAGGACGAGAGCGGTGATGCCACCGCGAGCTGCGAGCTGCCCGGCCGGCGCCGCTGCGGGCTCCTCGGCGCACGGCACTGCGAGGGCGATCGACTGGTCGAGTGCTCCACGCAGGATCGCAAGGTGCGTGTGAGCGACTGCGCCGGGTTCGGTCTCCGCTGCACGGGCTCGGGACCGCGTGCCGGGTGCTACGTCTCGGCCGACATCGAATGCGACAAGGAGATGCTCCCGAAGTGCGGAGACGGCGGCAAATCGCTCGTCTTTTGCGCCGCTGGAAGGCTCGAGAAGATCGTCTGCTCGAGCATCGGCATGGGCGCGTGCAATCCGACCGCGCGCGGTGCCGTCGCCGCGTGCACGCCACCTGAACCCACCCCTACCCCCGCCCCTGCCGGCGCCCCGGCGAAGAAGTAGCGCTCTCATGGCGATCGAGCAGCCGCCCTCGTCCGAAGAAGACAACGCGGCGACGCGAACACCGCCCGAGGTCCGCGTCCGTCGGATCCACCGGCGCGATCTCAACCGCGCGTGGGAGTTCTTGAAGCTCTGCTTTCGCGACGTGAATCGCGAGACGGTCGAGTACCAGCGGCCGCGCCTGAAGAAGCGCTTCCTCGAGGTCTACGAGGAGGAGGGCATCGAGCAGCTCCTCTTCGAGACGAAGATCGCCAAGAAGGACGTGATCGTCGGCTACGCCGAGTGCGCGTTCGAGATCGTCGGCTCCGACAACTGGATGAACCAGCGCTACTTCTCGAGCCGTGACATGCGCCCGCTCTACGTCGAGGAGCTTGCGGTTCATCCCGAGCTGCAAGGTCAGGGCATCGGGGCTTTCGTGCTCGAGCAGATCGAGCACCTCGCGCGAGTTCGCGGCTGCACGCACCTCGTCCTCGAGGTCGCCGAGAACAACGAAAACGCCCTCAAGTTCTATCGCACGCGCAACTTCTACCGCCTCGATGCCGCGATCTTCCTCGCCAAGAAGATCTCGAGCGAGGCCGAGCTCCTCCCGCCGCGGCGCCTCAAGAAGCAGCCGCCGAAGGAGATGGTGGAAGCGATCAAGGCCGCACCGTCTCCCACCAGGCGGAAGAAGTCACTGGAGTGATCCTGGATGGCCACCCGCCATATCTCCCGTTGGGATCTCGACAAGACGTACCTGCGAACCGAGTTCGACACGGTCCGGGATCTGGTGCGCACGGCGCTCGAACGCGCCGACGAGAAGCGCACCAACCCCGGCGCGGCCACGCTGCTGCGCGAGATGGCTCGCGCGGGCGTGTCGATCCACATCCTCAGCGGCTCACCCGAGCAGATGCGAAGGCGCCTCGAGGACAAGCTGCGCCTCGACGGCATCGTCTGGGACTCCTTCATCCTGAAGCCGAACCTGCAGAACATGCTGCGGTTGCGCTTCCGCGCCCTGAAGGATCAGCTCGGCTACAAGCTGCCGGCGCTCCTCCGGGCCCGCACCAGCGCCGGCGAGACGGACGCGCGCGAGACGCTCTTCGGCGACGACGCCGAGGCCGACGCGTTCGTTTACTCGCTCTACGCCGACGTGATGGCCGGCCGCGCGGGCGAGGAGCTGGTCCACGCCATCGGCGAGCGCGGTCGGGTCTACGAGGACGTGCTCGAAGATCTCCAGCGCTGCGTTCGCCTCGTGAAGGGCAAGGCCGTCGTCGAGCGGATCCTCATCCACCTCGAGCAGCAGACGCCCCCGAGCGATTTCCAGATCTACGGTCCGCTCGTGGTGCCCTTCTACAATTACCTGCAAGCTGCATTCGTCGTGCACGAGGACGGGCGGCTCCCGGCGCAGGGGGTCCTGCGTGTGGCAACCGAGCTCGTCACGCAGCATCGTTTCGACGGCGACGCGCTCGCGCGTAGCTACCACGACCTCGGCAAGCGAGGTCACCTCCGCGGCGCAAACGTGAGCGAGCTCGCGGCCGCGCTCGAGGCCTGGGAGAAGGACGGCGCGATCCCCGGCAAGGAGGAGCTGCGCGCCATGGTCGAGCGCCTCCCCGCGTATGCAGAGCAAGCGGCAAAGCGCTACGTGCCAGCGGTGGAGGCGCCCATGCCCGACTATCTCGCGCTCGTGAACAAACACAACACGCGGAAGAAGAAGAAGCACTGAGCGCTCATTGGCCCGTGCCTTCGAGCACGGCCGGAGCTTCTACTCGACGCGGAACCGTGCGGCTCAGACCCAGGCGTTGTTCAGGATCTCGCCGACGCCGCCCGCACCGGGGACGATGTACTGGTGCTCGTCGAGCCCCTTCTCCTCGTCCCAGTGCGTACCCGGAACGCTCGCGAGGATCTTCGACGGCGACAGGCCGCGGTCGAGGCGAAGGGCATAGATGATCGTCTCGGGGTGCTCCTTGAGCACGTTGCGCACGAACTCGGGCGTGACGATGAGGTGCATCGTGATGCAGCTGCGCGGCTTGCCCTCGAGGCGCGTCTTGTAGTGCGTGAGCGCGCTGTTGATCGACGAGCCCGTCGCACCCATCGGATCGGGGACGATGAGAATGCGATCCTCGACGTCGCGTCCGATCTTCGCATCGTGCCACGTCGCTCCGATGACCTTGCCGTCCGCGTCCGTCGCGCGCGACATGAAGAGATGGTCTTGGCGCACGCCGGCCGGGTCGATGACCTGATTCATCAGATCGTAGACGACCTGCGACGGCATCGTGCCCGCGCGGGCGATGCCCACGGTGACGCATTTGGTGTGGGGCTCGAGCGCGACGCCGCGATACACGGCCTCCGGTGACTTGATGACCATGCGCGTCGGGACCGCGACGCGTGCGCGCGGGAACTCGGACGCGACGACGACCTGCGCGAGCTTCTCGTAGAGCGTGCGCACGAGCTGCCCGACCTCGGGCTGAACCGTGTCACGCGCGCAGAGACGCGCGAGCTGCGTCCACGCCAAGGGGTCGTCCAGAAGATGGACGTTGGGGCCGTAGAGGTGCTCGATCTCCGGGGCCTTGTACCGACTCGTCGCGTAGGCGCTCTCGACCATTGAGGAGAGACCTACTCGATTTTCGCGCCCGTGTTCAGAGTGCGCGGCGCGATCAGGTCCAGTGACCGGCGCGGAGCGCGGGCGCGTCGATGACCTTCACCTTGGGGCCGAGCGACTCGCGGAAGCTGTCCTCGTCCTCGTCATCCATGATGCCGTCGCCGAAGCCGGCAGCGATCTCCATCGCGGTCGAGAGGATGCGGAGGAACTGAGCAAAGCTCGACGCGGCAAGCGTAGGTACCCAGCGAGTCTGGCCGCTGATCGCGGTGTAGACCGGGCAATCGCCCTCCGGATCCGGCTTGCTCGTGTCGACGAAGTAAGGGTCGCCGAGGAGCGAGCTCTCGCCGATGACGACCCAGCCCGCCTTCCAGTCGAGCGAGGGGGTCGCGCCGTCGGGGGGCGAGGTGATGACGGTCTGGGCCTTCACGAGCTCGGTAGCGGGGAAGAGCCGAACTCGCTCCACCGGCGTCACGGTCTCGACCCTGAGCGGGTCGGCGCCGATGTAAAACGCGCGGATTCGCGACGGAAGGCGGAGTTGCTTGCGGAGGTCCTCGACGAGGGCCTTGTCGGCCTTACCGAAAGAACATTCGAGCTTTCGCTTCTGGAAAACTTCCTTCAGCCCCTCGACCGCATCTGCGAGATCACTGTCCACGGGAGCCCTCGTACCCAACGACAAGCCATCGCGACCTACGGAAATAGACCCCCCGAAACCCCGAAATCGGGCCAGGCGCGAAGGCGACTAACCTAGCACCCCTTCTTCCTCTCTCGTGATCGTTTTCCGGACGGGTGTTACGAGCTCAGCCGTGCAGGCCACCGCGCGGGGTCGGATGGGAAAAAGTACACCTCGAGCGGCCGGAAAATAAGCCGAGCCAAAAGGGCCATGGCTGAGCGTGCTTTTCGTTCCCCGTGCGCTAAGAAAGCCGCCCCTTGCTGGCTTCGAGCACCCACGGAACCTCTGCTTTCACGAGCATGCTCGCGCTGTTGCGCACGCGAGGCGACGCTGATTTTGCGAAGGTAGAGGGCGCGGTTCGCAGCATCCTCGAGGACGTTCGCAAGGAGGGCGACGCCGCCGTCCTCCGCTACGTCGAACGCTTCGAGAAGCGCTCGGTAGGGAGGCTCTTCCTTCCCTCGAAAGCGGATTTCGACGGCGCAGGCGCGCTCGCGCGGCTTCCTCTCGCGGCGCGCGAGGCTCTGACCTACGCGGCCGACCGCATCCGCCGATTCCACGTGCGCGAGCGATCGACGATGTTTCCGGGCGAGGGCTTTCGCTTCGAGGAGGAGGGCGTCTCGCTCGGGCTCCGCGTCCGTCCGCTCGACAGGGTCGGCGTCTACGCGCCGGGAGGCAAGGCTCGCTACCCGTCGAGCGTGCTCATGAGCGCCATCCCCGCGGACGTCGCAGGCGTTCCCGAGATCGTTCTCGCGAGCCCGCTCGCCGGCGACGCTTCGGACGACATGATCCTCGCCGCCGCACATCTTTCCGGCGTGACCGGCATCATCGACGCAGGGGGAGCTCAGGCGATAGGCGCGCTGGCCTACGGCACCGCGACGATCCCGCAAGTCGACAAGATCGTCGGCCCCGGCAACGCCTACGTGGCCTGCGCGAAGCGCCTCGTTTACGGCTCCGTCGCGATCGACTCCATCGCCGGGCCGAGCGAGATCCTCGTGCTCGCCGACCGGACGGCCGATCCGCGACACATCGCCGCGGACCTCCTCTCTCAGGCCGAGCACGACGAGGACGCCTACGCGCTCCTTGCCTGCGATTGCGCCGACCTCGTCACCGCCGTGATCGCGGAGCTTGGCCGCCAGCTCGAGACTCTGCCGCGGCGCGCGATCGCGAGAGCCTCGCTCGCGCGCCACGGCCACGCCTTCGTCGTCGCCGACCGCGCGGGCCTCGCGGAGGTCGCAAACGCGATCGCACCCGAGCATCTGAGCCTGCAGGTCGAGGAGCCCGAGGCGCTCCTCGGCTCCATCCGGCACGCCGGCGCGGTTTTCCTGGGAGCCTTGACGCCTGAGGCAGCTGGGGACTATGTCGCCGGGCCTTCTCACGTCCTGCCGACGGGAGGGGCGGTTCGGTTCGGTTCACCGCTGGGGGTCCACGATTTCGTGGCCCGCACCTCGCTCATTCGCTACTCGGCGGATGCGCTGCGGAGAGACGAAAAGGCCATCTGCGCGCTCGCTCGACTGGAAGGCCTCGAGGCGCACGCAAGGGCCGTGACTATCCGTACCGGTGGAGAGAACGACTCTCCGTCGCGTGCGGGGGCTGACGGAGAAACGACCGACAGCGAGTCACGGACCTAACGCTGGAATGCCTCGTACGGCAAAAGTCTCGTGTTTTTGAGTGTTTGTAACCAGGTCTGACTGTTGCATGTGGGCGCGCGTCGTCTCACGAGTGCGGAGCCAGAAAGAGTCTATGGAGGTCGGGATGCAATCGAAGTGGTTGGGCAGGATCGGCTTGAGCGTCCTCGTGATGGGGGTTGCCTGCAGTTCCGGAGCAATGGTGGGTTGCGCTGCAGAGCGTGATCCGATCAACCGCGTTCAGCTGAACGCAATCCCGAAGAGCTTCCTCGTCGGCGAAAACTATACGGACGCAAAGGACGATCCGGAGTTTTACGCCCGCTCGATGCTCATCAAGGTGCCGTACGGCCAGTCCGGCGGCGACTCCCTGCTGTTCACGAACAGCATCAACTCGGTCTCCAAGATCAAGTGGCAGATCCAGGAGGACAAGCTCGTCGGGCGCGTCTCGTTCGAGCGCATCGTCGGTACCGACAGTCAGGGTAAGAACACCACGACCAACGGCGCCGCTGACCCGAAGAAGCCCCTTGCGCAGAACGACGGCCTCGTCGTCTACGAGTTCCGCATCGAGAGCCAGTTCGACATCCGCCGCGGGTACAACTCGCAGACGGGCGAAGAGAACAACGTCGTCGAAGAGAACAGCGCGGACCGTCCGTGGGTCCAGCGTGACTACGTTCGCGTCGACTTCTCGAAGAACATGGTCACCACGGCCTACGACTTCGACACGCTGTCGCTGCTCGGTCTCTACAACGCGATCGACTATGCGCCGCTCGAGTTCGACATCCGCAACCCGGACGACCCGAACGCCCCGCAGTTCGACCTCGACAAGGGTTACTTCGACGTCACGAACAAGCTGTTCGCGAACCCGAAGATGATCGACCTCGGGGGGTTCATCTTCCCGGGCTGCATGCTGCCGAACCTGATCCAGGGCGGTACGTCTCCGAGCGGCAACTGCAACCCGAACGAGCTGACGATCCGTCACTCCTTCAAGAAGGTCGTCGACACCGACTACGAGCCGCTCGACTGGGACGGCCAGAAGTTCGAGGCCTACGGCGCGTTCTCGACCGAGCGAGAGGGCTACGCCCGCGACTACGGCACGGTCGACAAGCTGCACAAGCGCTACATCTCCCGTTACAACATCTGGGAACGCAGCCACTACTACACCGACCCGAAGAACATGACCGGCGCGACGGCGTGCAAGGTCGACGACGACTGCACCGCCATCACCTCGGTCAAGGGCATGTCGCACTGCGACCAGGCCCGCGAGATGTGCTCGCTTCCGTTCAAGGAGCGCGTCGCCAAGCCGATCGTTTGGCACTACGCCGACGGCAGCCCCGACCTCTACTTCGACTCGAACCGCGAAGCGGCCGAGGAGTGGGATACCGCGATGCGCGGCGCTGTTGCCGTCGCCAAGTACGCCGAGTGCAAGCGCTACACGCCCGACCAGGAGTGCGGCGACGTCATCACCGGCAACTTCTCCGACGAGGAGGACTCGCTCTACCTCGTGAAGGAAATCAACGCGTGCAAGCGCGGTGAGGTCCAGGGGACGGCCCCCGCCCAGTGCGACGCGCTCGCCGACCAGCTCGGCCAGCAGCGCGGGTACAGCTCGGCCGTCGTGGCGCTCGCCAAGGCGAAGCCGATGGTCATGCTCTGCCACAGCCCCGTGTCCGACAAGGACCCGACGGAGTGCGGCGCGATCGGCACGGTGGCTCGCCTCGGCGACCTCCGCTACCACCTCGTGACCGCCATCGCGACGCCGGAAACGGACTCGCCGTGGGGCATCATGAGCGACTCGAACGACCCGGTGACCGGCGAGCACATCGCCGCGAGCATCAACGTCTGGACGCACGTCGACGACCTCTGGTCGCGCAGCATCGTCGACACGCTCCGCTACATCAGCGGCGAGCTCAAGACGGAAGACGTCACGGACGGCAAGTACATCAACCAGTGGGTCGAGGCTGTCCGTCAGCAGAAGGGCGGAGCTCTCTCGC
>JAYSXP010000095.1:0-6377 GCA_043717125.1 Polyangiaceae bacterium
AGGAGGTCTCCGGCGAGCGTCCCATGCGCACCCACGTACTTCATCGTCCCCGGCACGCGCAGCTTGGACTCGAACGCACCCGTCGCGAGATCGGCCAGCGCGATGTCGACGCCCTCGCCTCCGGGCGCAGGCATCACGGAGATGTGCTTGCCGTCACGCTCGCCGGCAAAGGCGAGGTGCCCGCTCGAGGAGCGACTCCACAGGCGCACGCCGCTCGTCTCGTCGTAGGCCGCGAGCTCGCGGTCGTCGCGCACGATGAAGTACGCTCCGCGACGCTCTACCTTCCATCCGATGCCGAATGGCGCCGGGTCGAGCCGCACCTCGCGGACGATTTCGCCACTCGCGGCGTCGACGGCCACGAGGTGAGACCCTGCGTGGCGTAACCACGCAAGCGATCCGTCGGTCGCGAACGCGTGGAGCGGCGCGCCCATCGCCCGCCCGAGCGCCGAAGGGACCAGAGTCACGACCGCAGTGTAGCGCGCGCCCGCGCGGACGCCCGCGTGCAGATGAGCTCATCGATACGTGGGAAAAAAGGAGGGTTGTCGTGAGGTCATGGAGCCGCGTCGGCCGTGCCGATCGCCCCGCGCTAGCGCGGCGGCGCGGACTTCTTCGCTCCGTCTTCGTACACGTAGAAGCCGCGGCCGCTCTTCTTTCCGACCCAGCCGGCCGCCACGAGGTTTCGCAGGAGCGTGGGCGCGCGGTACTTGTCGTCTCCGATGTCCTTGTGGAGGACGTCGGCGATCGCGAGGACGGTGTCGAGGCCGATGAGGTCCGACAGCTCGAGCGGGCCCATCGGGTGGTTCAATCCGAGCTTCGCGCCCGTGTCGATGTCCTCTGCGGTGCCGACGCCCTCCTGAAGCGCGAAGCACGCCTCGCAGAGCATCGGGATGAGGATGCGGTTCACGAGGAAGCCGGGCGCGTCGCGGCTCACCGTCACCGTCTTGCCCATCTTCTCCGCCGCGATGCGGACGGCCGCGTACGTCGCGTCCGACGTCTGCAGGGCGCGCACGATCTCGACGAGCTTCATCAGCGGTGGCGGGTTCATGAAATGCATGCCGATGACGAGCTCGGGGCGCTTGGTCACGCCGGCAAGGCGTGTGAGGGAGATGCTCGACGTGTTGCTCGCGAGGAGCGCGCCGGGCTTCATCGCGTCGTCGCAGCCGCGGAAGAGCTTCAGCTTGAGGTCGACGTTCTCGGTCGCGGCCTCGACCACGAGATCGCAGGCGCCAAAGTCGGCCAAGCTCGCGACGGGCTTGATGCGGGCGACGAGGGCGTCCTTGTCCTCGGCCTTGATCTTTCCCTTCTCGACCTGCTTGCCGAGGATGGCATCGATCTTCCCGCGGCCCTTCTGCGCGAGCTCGATCGACGCGTCAGCGAGGACGACGTCGTAACCGGCGGCGGCCGCGACCTGCGCGATGCCCCCGCCCATCTGTCCTGCACCGAGCACTCCGATCGTACGAATTTCCATGTTCTCCGCCTTTGCGATGCGAGCATTACCACGTGATGCGCCCCATGGGAGCCCTGCTGGTCGCCTCGGTGATCGCTCTACTCGCGAGCGGCTGCGCTCCGCCCGGAGCGGTCGACCGCGCGCAGCAGCTCGTTCGTATGCACCGCGAAGGCGAGGCCCTCGTCTCTCTCCGCGCGCATCTTGCGAAGCATCCCGACGACGTGGGGGCACGCCGCTTGCTCGTGCGCGTCCTCGCGTTCACGGGCGACCTCGACGCGGCGAAGGCCGAGGTCGCCGAGCTCGAGCGGCGCCTGCCGAACGACCCCGTGTCCTGGATCGAGCTCGGTCACGCCTTCGAGCTGACCCACCGCTACGACGAGGCGCTCGCGGCGTACGACACTGCCGCAAGCATCGCGCCGGGCTCACCGGCGGGCTCGCGCGAGGGCGGCATGCGCTCTGCCCGATGGGGCGAGCCCGAGGAGGCTCTCCCGCGTCTCGAGGAGGCCGTGCGTCGCGGCGCGCAGGACGCCGAGCTGTTCCACGCGCTCGGGCTCGTCCGCGTGCACCTGCACGACCTCGACGGTGCGGCGGTCGCCTACGAAAAGGGCCTGGCCGTCGACCCAAAGAGCACGGAAAATCTGCTCGGGCTGGCCACCGTCGCCGTGGTCCGCGGGGACCCAACCGCGGCGCTCGCGGCGTACGACCGCATCCTCGAGCGGAAACCCACGTATGCCGGCGCAGCGCTGGGCCGAGCCTGGGCGCTCTCGAAGCTGGGGCGAACGGAGGAGGCCAAGCGCGCGCTCGACCACGCGGAGGAGCTCGGGGCGCCGCGCGAGAACATCGCCCGCCAGCGTGCCGACCTGAAGTAAAATGAGGCGATGGTGGACGAGACCGTGGCGATGAAAGAGCTTCGTGAGGTGTTCGAGGATCTCGACACACTCCTCAAAAATCCCGAGGTCGGTGCCGTCCTCACGACGCGAGGCATCAACGTCAGCCTCGCGATCGTGGCCGCGGAGGCACTCCTCGCGTACGTCGAGGGCGACCGCGAGCGCGCTGCAGAGGACTTCGACACCGTCGCCGAGGAGATCGCGACCCGCCTCGCCGCGACCAAGGCGGACAAGACCGGCAAGGACGGACCCTCATGAGCGACAGCAAGAACCGGTACGTGCCCGTGCCCACGCTGCGCACCGGTCAGTCGCATCCGCACCCCGAGCCCATCGGCGGCGGGCAGTACTCGGCCGTCGAGCTCATGCCCGGCTATCGCGTCGTGATCCTCGACCAGCGCAAGCTGCCGACCGTTGAGCGTTATGAGTTCTTTGCACGCGTCGACGAAGTCGCGTCCGCCATCCGCGACATGCTCGTGCGCGGCGCGCCCGCGATCGGCGTCACTGCCGCGTACGGCATGGTCACCGCGGCGGCCGCGGAGAAGGGGGACGGCGCCGCGTTCCTCACCGCGATGTCCGCTGCCGACGCGCTCCTGCGCGCCGCGCGGCCGACCGCGGTGAATCTCGCCTGGGCGCTCGACCGCATGAAGCGCGTCATCGACGAGGCACGCTCGCTCGACTTCGTCGCGCGCACCGAGCGCATCGCCGCGGAGGCACGTGTGCTCCACAAGGCGGAGATCGCCGCATGCCGCGCGATCGGGGCCCTCGGCGCTCCCTTCGTACCCGACGGCGCGACGATCCTCACGCACTGCAACGCGGGGGCGTTGGCCACGGGCGGGTACGGCACGGCGCTCGGGATCGTCCGCGCCGCGCAAGAGGCCGGCAAGAAGGTGCGCGTGCTCGCGTGCGAGACACGTCCGTACCTCCAAGGCGCGCGCCTCACCGCGTGGGAGCTCTCGAAGGACCAGATCCCCGTCGAGGTGATCACCGACTCGATGGCCGCGCACTTCATGGCGAAGAAGGGCGTCGATCTCGTGGTCGTCGGTGCTGACCGCATCGCGCGCAACGGCGACGCTGCCAACAAGATCGGGACGTACGGCCTCGCGTGCATCGCCGCCGCCCACGAGGTCCCGTTCTACGTAGCCGCGCCGTGGAGCACCGTCGACCTCGGATGCCCGAGCGGAGAGGCGATCCCGATCGAGGAGCGGAGCGAGCGTGAGCTCTCGCACTTCGGGCTCCCGGATGGCGGTTCGGTGCAGATCGTCCCTGACGGCGTGCGGGTCAGGAACCCGTCGTTCGACGTGACGCCCCACGCGCTGATCACCGCGATCGTGACCGAGCGCGGCGTCGTTCAACCGGTCTCGGAAGGGGAGCTCGCGAAGCTCTCCACGCAGTGACCGGCGCGGGGGCGAAGCGCTCCTTCCATGCTACGGTAAGGGGTTGGGAGGTCACTTTGCGGAGGCTCGCTTCTAATCGCATTCGCATTCGCACTCGCACTGCGCCGGCTTTCGTCCTGTCCGCGCTGTCGGCCTTCTGCGTGCTCGGTGGCGTCTCGTGCGCCGCTTCGAAGCGCGCCGGGATCGAGGACTCTCCAGACGCCCCCGCAGGCGGCAGCGGCGGCTTCGTCTCCGGCGACGGAGGTCCCGCCCCGAACCTCCCCCAGTGCGCCGAGGCGAACAAGGACGTCTTCGTCATCGCCGAGGACCGCTCGCTCTATTCGTTCCACCCGCCGACCCTCGAATTCAAGAGCAAGGGCATCCTCAACTGCCCGACCGGCGGCGCCACGCCGACGTCAATGGCGATCGATCGCGACGGCTTCGCCTGGGTGCGCCACAGCGACGGCGCCGTGTGGAAGGTCAATACGGCCTCCGCGGACCTCGCGTGCGAGACGACCAAATTCCAGCCGCAGGCCGAGGCCTTCACCAAGTTTGGAATGGGCTTCGCGACGGAGACGAAGGGCGGCTCGGCGGAGGTGCTCTACCTCTCCGACAGCAACGGTGGGGGCCTCGCGAAGCTCAGCACGAAGACCCTCGCCCTCACCTTCATCGGTCCGTACACCGGCGACCTCGCCGGCACGACGAGCGAGCTCACCGGCACGGGTGACGGCAAGCTCTACGGCTTCTTCGTCACCTCGCCGGCGCAGGTCGGCGAGATCTCGAAGGCCACCGGCGACATCATCAACGCGAAGCCGCTCCCGGGCGTGTACGCGGGCACGGCCTGGGCGTTCTCGGCCTACGGCGGAGATTTCTACATCTACACGAGCGCCGACGGCGGCTCGCTCCCCCGCAACGGCGGCGGCTCGGACGTCACGCGCTACCGCCCGTCCGATGGCAGCGTCACCGTGGTGAAGCCGCACATCGGCTTCAAGATCGTCGGCGCAGGCGTGTCGACCTGCGCTCCGACGACCGCCGTCAACTGAGCGCTCGAGCCGAGGTTCACGGGATTGACCGTGCTCCGGGACGACGCTACGTGACACGCCCGTGAGCTCCTCCTCCTCGTCTCCGCCCTCGCGTTTCGCTCCCAAGCCGCCGTGGCTGAAGGTCCGCGCACCCGGTGGCGAGACGTACGTTCACCTCAAGGAGACGTTCCGCGAGCTCGACCTCCACACGGTCTGCGAGGAGGCGCGCTGCCCCAACGTCGGCGAGTGCTGGACCGAAGGCACCGCGACCGTGATGCTGCTCGGCGACGTGTGCACACGCGGCTGTCGCTTCTGCGCGGTGACGACCGGCAACCCGCGCGGCGCGGTGGACGGTCGCGAGCCCGAGCACGTCGCGCGCGCGATCGCGCGCCTCGGCCTCCAGTACGTCGTCATGACGATGGTCGACCGTGACGACCTCCTCGACGGCGGCGCCTCGCACGTCGCGCGCACGGTGACGCGTCTTCGTGAGCTTCGTCCCGACATCCTCATCGAGACGCTCCTCGGCGACTTCGGCGGTCACATGGACTACGTCGACGTCACCGCCGACGCGCGTCCGCACGTGTGGGCGCACAACATCGAGGTAGTGAAGCGCCTTCAGCGCAGCATTCGCGACGTGCGCTGCAGCTACGAGACGTCTCTCGGCGTGCTCAAGCACGTGAAGGACCGCGACTCCTCCCACGTCACCAAGTCGTCGATCATGGTCGGCATCGGAGAGACGGACGACGAGGTCCTCGAGACCCTCGCCGATCTCCGCGCGGCCGGCGTCGATCTCGTCACCCTCGGTCAGTATCTCCGCCCCTCGCAGAAGCACGCCGCCGTCGACCGCTACGTGACGCCCGAGACGTTCGAGTCCTATGCCGAGGCGGCGCGCGGAATGGGCTTCGCGTTCGTCGCGAGCGGTCCACTCGTCCGCAGCTCCTACAAGGCCGCCGAGGTCTTCGTTCGGAGCATCCTGCGCCCCGGCGACCCGGCCGGCGCGGATGCGCTCATCAAGGAGCGGCTCGCCGAGGCGCAACGCGCGGCTCGGGCGATCAACGGCGACGCGAACGCGGGGCCTCGTACGACGAGCGAGCTCGCGGCGATGTCGACGGCCTCGCTTCTTCCGGTGTCCAGCCTGCTGCGGAGACCTTCGTGAAGCCCGTGTGCAACGCACGCGGGACGGCCTCCCGTAGATCGGGCCCGTCATGCCGGACCGCGTCCGTGTTCGCGACAGGCGCGCTCCTCGCCGCGGGCGCCATTGGCGCTTGTCGTGAGCCCGCGAAGCCCGAGATCCCCCCGCTGACGACGGCGTTCCCCGACGCTGCCACCGCTCCATGGAGCGGTGGCAGCGTCGTTTCGGCTCCTCCGGCGAACGACGCGGCTCCGACGTCGGTTCTCGCCGCGGCGCTCGAGCCGCCGGTGAAGGCGAAGTTCGTCGACACTCCAGCGAAGCTCGACGCGGCGGTGTGCCAGCGCGTCCTCGTCGCGGTCGTGAAGGGCAAAGTCACGGCGATGGGCGAGACGCTCGCCGCCGGTGACGTGCTCGTCGTGACGCATGGTGACGCCTTCGACGTCGCGGGAGCGGGCACCGTCGTCTGGGCGAGCGTCGCTGTCCCCGACTGCGCCGCGCTCGCGCGTCCGATTGCCG
>JAYSXP010000096.1:0-6371 GCA_043717125.1 Polyangiaceae bacterium
GCCTGGTCGTCGTCGTAGACCGACCAGGGAACGCCGGTGTCTTGCTCGAGGCGAGCGGCGAGGCCCTGCGGCTTGGCCGCGTCGTCCCCTCCAGTGGAGCTGCACGCGACGGGAGCGCCACACGCGGCGACGAGGGCGAGGACGAGGACGGATTTGCTGAATGTGCGCATGCGCGTGGGCTCGGCCGCAGCGTTGCCGAGTTGCGCGAATTCGGTTTCGTCACTGAAAAGAAGCTCAAGTCGTGACCGTCATCACCCGAACGGGTGACATCGGCGGAATCACACAACTTCGGCGGAGTGCCGCCGATAGCGGGGAACATCCGATGAAAGCGCCCACCAACACGCTGACCTCGGCCGCGTCGGCACGCGGTGCGGCGATGACCGAATACACCGTCCTCGTCGGATTGGTCGCCCTCGTCTCCATCGGCGCGTTCCTCGCGCTCGGCGCCGCGCTCGTCTCGAGCTTCGAGGCTCGACGCGCCCTCATTCTCTATCCCTCCCCTTGAACCGGCCTCACGGCCCTTTGCAGCAACCCACTAGGAGACACGTCATGAAGAACAAGAACCGCTCGTCGATCCGCAACTTCGTCCGCGCAACCCGCGGCGCCAACATGGTCGAGTACATCATCCTCGTCGGCCTCGTCGCGCTGCTCGCCGTCATCGGCTTCAAGGCCTTCGGCAAGTCGGTCTCGGACACCGTGACCGCTCAGGGCCAGACCGTCGAGGGCGTCAAGGCCAACGGCGCAGGCCAGATGAACGGTAACCCCTGAGCCAATCGAGAGGCCTCCGATGTTCCAATTCCTCGCATTCGCCACCGTCCTCGCCGCCAGCGCGGCGTGGTTCGACTGGCGAACCGGCCACATTCCGAATCGGCTCACGCTGCTCGGTCTCACGGCCGCGATCGTCGGCCACTTCGTCCGCGGGACGATGACCGGCGGCTTCGGCGCAGGAGTGGAGCAAGCGGGCTTCGCCCTCGGTGGCGCGCTCGTGTGCGCGCTCGTCCCCATGTTCATGCACTGGAAGGGGGCGATGGGTGGCGGCGACGTGAAGCTCTTTGCAGCTCTCGGCGCAGCCCTCCATCCCCTCGCGGGTCTCGAAGCCGAGACCTACGCATTCGTCGCCGCGATGCTCCTCGCTCCCGCCAAGCTCGCGTGGGAAGGGACGCTGCTCCGCACGCTCGCGAGCACCGTGTCCCTCGTCGCCAATCCGCTCCGCAAGGACTCGGCGCAGAAGGCGATGCCCGAGGAGATGCGCACCTGGTTCCGTCTCGGCCCCGCCGTCTTCCTCGGCACCGCCGCCACGCTCGTCGTTCACATTTTTACCCTCAGGTCGATGCCGTGAAATCACGTCCGGTCTTCATCGGTATCGTCGCGGGCCTCGTCGCCGTTGGCCTCTTGATGCTCTATCTCCGTCGCGTCGAGCAAGAGGCCTCGGGCGGTCGCAAGGTCCAGGTCCTCGTCGCCCTCGAGACCATTCCCCGGGGCAAGCCCATCACCGAGGCCATGCTCGGTACGCGCGATCTCCCCATTGCGTACGTGGACGATCGCGTCATCCGCGTCACGGAGAAGGAGAAAATCGTCGGGCTGAAGGCCACGAGCGCCATCCCGATCCAGCAGAGCCTGGTGTGGAACGACGTCATGGCCGCCAAGGACGACCAGCGCGCCCTCTCGGCTCTCGTCCAGCCCGGCAACCGCGCCACGCCGATCCGCGTGCAGATCACCGACGTGCTCACGCTCGTGCACCCGGGCGACTTCATCGACGTCCTCTGCGTCTGCGGCGAGGCGAGGGAGTCGACGGTCCTCCTCCAGCGCGTCCTCGTGCTCGCGACAGGGACCGACACGTCGTCGGCCGTTGGCGGCAAGGAAGGCGGCTTCCAGCGGGCCACCGTCCTCACGGTCAGCGCTTCGCTCCAGGAGAGCCAGCTCCTCGCCGTCGCCATGGAGAGGGGCAAGCTGAGCGCGATCGTGCGCAACCCGAACGACCAGCGAATCACCGAGGCTCCCGCGGACATCAGCCCCGCGGCGCTTACCGATGCGACTCGTCGCCTGGCGCTCCAGAGCCCCCGACGGAAAGCAACGACCCCCACTGGCCCTACCGAACTGAAAGAAGAGCGTCGTCGATGATTCCCGTATCGAAGAAACGTGCCGCCCAGCTGGCGACGCTTCTCGCGCTCCTCTCGCCCTCCGCGGCGATCGCCGCGCCGCCCCAGGACCGGTCGACCACGGCAGGCGGAAACGTCGTCGAGAGCCCCGACGAAATCGCGCTCGCCATCGGCGAGACGAAGACCGTCTCTGCGGCCGGCATCCGGAACTACTCGGAGGGATCCCCCGGCATCGTCGACGTGAAGCTGACCACCGACAACAGCCAGTTCGTGATCGCCGGCCGAAAGCCGGGCTCGACCACGATGCTCCTCATCAAGAACGACGGTACCAACGTCAACTACACCATCCACGTCTTTGCGCGCTCGCCGGGCGTCGTGGAGAAGGAGCTCACGCAGCTCCTCGAGGGCATCCCCGGTGTGCGCGTCAGGCGCGTCGGCGCCCGCATCGTGATGGACGGGGTCGTCGCGAGCGACGTCGAGCTGAAGCGCGTCCAGCACATCGCCACGCTGTATCCGAACCAGGTCGAGTCGCTCGTCACGCTGCCCGGCGGCGGTGGTGCCAGCACGGCCGATGCAAAGTACATCGTTCGCATCGACTTCTACTTCGTGCAGTACGACAAGAACTCGTCGTACGGAGTCGGTCTCGGCTGGCCCACGAGCATCGGCGGCGATGCCGTCGTGAAGAGCACGTTCAGCTTTGATTTCGTCGGCGGCAGCCGCGCGGCGACGGCCAGCATCACGAACCAGCCGATTCCGCGGCTCGACATCGCCTCTCGCAAGGGTTGGGCGAAGGTCCTCAAGCAGGCCACCGTCGTGACGAACAACGGCATCGAGGCCAATTTCCAGAACGGCGGCGAGCAGAACTTCACCGTCAACACCGGGCTCACGGTCGGCGTTCAGCGCATCCAGTTCGGCACCGACGTCACCGTGCTCCCTCGTTACAACCCGCAGAAGCGCGAGATCGAGATGCGGCTCGTCGCCGACGTGAGCGATCTCACGTCCTCTGCGGGCGCCACCGCGCTGCCGGGGCGCACGACGAGCAAGCTCACCACGAACATCACGCTCAAGCTCGGGCAGTCGATCGTCCTCTCGGGCATCCACACGAAGTCGCAGACGCATGCGGTGCAGGGCCTCCCGGGCCTCTCGGACATTCCGGTGCTCGGCCTGCTCTTCGGCTCGCACTCGAACGAGGAGCTCCAGACCGAAGGCGCCATCTTCGTGGTCCCCAACGTCGTCGAGGCCGTGAACACGCAGGCCGCCGAGGTCGTCGAGGGCGCCCTCGCCAAGTTCGCGGACTACAGCGGCAAGATCGAGAAGATCAACGTCTATGACAAGCGGCCCGGTGCGCCGCCGGTGCTCGTCAAATGAGCGCCCATGCCCGCACGTCCGTTCGCCTCGCCGTCTCGATCAGCGACTGCGAGCGCACGGAGCATCACGAGCTCGACGTCATGGACGGCCGTGTCTCGATCGGGCGTGACCCGCGCTGCACGGTGCCTCTGACCACCGCCTTTGCGTCGCGCCAGCACATGAGCGTCGACGTTCGCGGCACGTCGATGAAGGTCCGCGATACCTCGATGAACGGGACGTACGTGGGTGGCGTGCTCGTGAAGCAGAAGGAGATCGATGTTCCGTTCGGGACACCCATCGCGATTGGGCCGTTCACGATCGAGCTCGCGCGCTCGAGTACTCCGGCGCTGCTGCCGGTGGCGTCGTCGAAGCCAAGGCCTCGGCTCGTCACGCCTCCTGAAGTACCGATCGAGGCTCCGGCCGCCCCGGTCGTGACGCCTACCGGGTCTACCGCGTTGAGCGCCGCCGCGGTGGCGGCGGGAAAGCTGATGAGTGGTTCGGTCGAGATCGCCCGCGTCGACGGATGGGCCGAGGAGAATGCGGTTCGCGTCGAGGTCCACAAGCGCCTCCTCGAGCACCTCGATCTCGGCGCGGTCGACGCGGCGAGCACCGACGACCCCACGCTGCGTCCCAAGGTGCTTGCCGCGCTGCGATCCATCGTGTCAGGGCTCGGCGACCGCGTTCCGGCGGGTCTCGATCGCGACGTCCTCGTCGGCTCGCTGCTCGACGAGGCCATCGGGCTTGGCCCGATCGAACGGTTCCTCTCCGACCCCAACGTGAACGAGATCATGGTGGTCGATCCGAACACCATCTTTCTCGAGATGAGCGGCAAGATGGTGCGCGCCGACGCGCGTTTCACCAACGACGACCGCGTTCGAGCAACCATCGAGCGAATCGTCACGCCTCTCGGCCGCCGCATCGACGAATCCGTGCCGCTCGTCGACGCACGCCTCGCCGATGGATCGCGCGTCAACGCCGTGATCAAGCCGCTCGCTCTGCGTGGCGCCGCGATCACCATCCGCAAGTTCTCGCGCAAGCCTTTCACGATGGACCGCCTCGTGGAGCTCGGGGCGCTGACTGACCGCATGGCGCAGTTTCTGCTCCGCAGCGTGACCGCGAAGAAGAACATCGTCATCTCGGGCGGCACCGGCAGCGGCAAGACCACGCTCCTCAATGTGCTCTCCGGAGCCATTCCCGAAGACGAGCGCATCGTGACCATCGAAGACGCGGCCGAGCTGCAGCTGCGGCAGCCGCACGTGGTCTCGCTCGAGACGCGCCCGTCGAACATGGAGGGCAAGGGCGAGTACACGATCCGCGATCTCGTGAAGAATGCGCTGCGCATGCGGCCCGATCGCATCGTCGTCGGCGAGTGTCGCGGCGGAGAAGCTCTCGACATGCTCCAGGCGATGAACACTGGTCACGACGGCTCGCTCACGACGACACATGCGAACTCCCCGCGAGAGGCCGTTGCGCGGCTCGAGACGCTGGTGCTCATGGCCGGCCTTGAGCTTCCGGTGCGCGCCATCCGGGAGCAAATCGCGGGGAGCATCCAGCTCATCGTGCAGCAGTCGCGACTGTCCGACGGCACGCGTCGCGTTACGGCGATCTCCGAGGTCGTGGGAATCAGCGACAAGGGGGATGTCGAGCTGGTTCCCATCTTCGAGTACGTGCGCACGGGCACGGGGCCCAAGGGCAAGATCATCGGCGATTACCGCGCGACGGGCTTTCTGCCCACGTTCCTCAACGACTTCCTCGTCATGGGGCTGGTCGGCGAAGACGAGGCGTACCTGTGAACCTGGCCATCGCCACGTCAGCGACCATCGTGAAGATCGCGGGCATCGTTGCGGCGGCGGCCGCCGCGACGTTGCTCGGCTACGCGGTCGCCAGCCGCGAGACGGCGCTCTCGCGGCTCTGGACGCGCTACGTTCGGCACCTCGACGGGATGCTCCGGATGCTCTTCCGGCCGGAGATCGGGCGACGCATCGCGATCGTTCAGTGTGTCGGCATCGCCGCGGTGATGGTCGCGCACCTGGCGAGGCCCGTCCCCAGGTGGTGGCTCTTCGTCGCCCTCATCGCCGGCGTGCCCGAGCTCTATCTGCGTCGAGAGCGCACGCAGCGCGTCGCTCGCCTCGAAAAGCAGGTCGACGGCTTCGTGGTGTCGCTCGCGAACTCGCTGAAGACGGTGCCGAGCCCGGCGGCTGCGCTCCAGGCCACGGCGGGAATCCTGCAGCAGCCGACGCGGCAGGAGATCGAATACGTCCTCAAGGAGATGCGCGTCGGCAGCACCCTCGAGGAGGGGCTGCTCGCCATGTCGGCGCGCGTGAAGAGCCCGTGGCTCGACGTCGCGTTCTCCGCTGTGCTCATCGGCCTGCGGGTTGGCGGAAACCTGCCCGTGGTCCTCGAGCAAACGGCGACCACGATTCGCGAGATGAATCGCCTGCTCGGCGTGGTTCGCTCGAAGACCGGCGAAGGGCGCATGCAGCTGTGGGTCCTCGCCGCGTTTCCGTTCGTGATCGCCTTTGGTCTCAACGCCGTGCAGCACGGCTACTTCGACCCGCTGCAAAGCTCCATCACAGGGCAGATCGCGGTGGGCATCGCCGCGGTTCTCTGGATCTCGTCGCTGTTGCTCGCCCGAAAGGTCCTTGCGGTGGACGTATGAAAACGCTCGTTCTCCTGGAAGTCGGGGTTCTGGTACCAGCCTTCGCGTGCGTCGCGGTGCTGGGCTGGTGGGCGGCCAGCGCTCCGCTCCCGAGTGGCGTCCGAACGGGCATCCGAGGGCTGGTCCGGCAACGGGCCCTGGCGGCCGGCGGAGCCTGGAGCCACATCGAGCCGCTCATCCGGTGGGTAGGAATGCGCGTTCACGGGCTCATTCGTCCGCAACTCCTCGCCTCGTTGGACCGACAGGTTCTCATGGCCGGCAGTTAC
>JAYSXP010000097.1:0-6359 GCA_043717125.1 Polyangiaceae bacterium
TCGCGCTCGCCGCCGTCACCTCGTGCGGCGAGCCACCGACGGCCACGCCTCCGCATGGTCCCGAGAGCACGCCTGTCGCTTCGGCACCGCGCTACGCGACCGACGACGCCGCGTGGGGCCGCTACCACTCGAAGCGGTTCCAGCTCTCGTTTCCGCTTCCGGACGGCAAGGCGTGGCGCATCGACGATCACTCGCGCCCTTCCCTCTTCGCGATCCACGAGGCGACCTCGTCGCGCATTTGGGTCCAGGCGACGCAGGAAAACGAGCTCGTCAACCGGCAGAAGTGCGAGGAGCGAGCGCGCGCGCTCGGCTGGGTCGCCTCGACGAAGCTCACCACCGTCGAGGACCAGGCGACGATCGGCCCCGAGGCGTACGACGCACGCATCTGGGTCGCGCTCGACGCCGCGAAGCCCGGCGGCGCGCTCGAAGGACACGTGTACCTGTTCGGCGCCTTCATCCGCCGCTGCCTGCTCGTGCACGTCTCGACTCAGGTCCCTTCCGCGAAGGACGAGGACGTTCTCTCCGAGCGGCTGGCGCTCGCGCGCGCGCGTATCGTGCGCGCGCTCACGATCGATCCGCCGCGCGTCACCGACGAGGCGACGGTCCCGCGGGACAAGCCGGAGATCCGAAGGTGAAGCTCAGATCGTGGGACTCACACGACACGAGCGGCCTGTGGCTGAGGGGCTCCTGCAGGTCGCTCAGAACGCGCCTGTGACGCCCACGCTCGCCTGTGTCGGCGTGACCGACGGAGCGAAGCGCGCGGTCATCCGCGTGCTCGGGGCTGCGCCGCGCGGCGGAGCGCTCGGCGCAATGAGATAGACGATCGTTCCGAGAGCAATCGCCCCGGTGCCGGCGCCGATGGTCACGATGCTCACGAGCATCGAGGATTTCGCGCGGTCGTTCGCGTCGGTCGCGGCGGCCTGCTCCTGCGCAGGACACGGCGTGAGTGAGCACGCGCGGCGTCCTTCGGCAGACTCGCTGAGCCCCTTGCCGCCGAAGTACGCGCCGGTGCCGATGCCGACGACGCCAAGCCCGACGAGCGTGAGGCCGATGGTCCGCTGTGCCCCACCACGGCTCTCCGCAGGCTGCTCGGGGACGAGCGACGAGTCGGGGCGGGCACGTGCAGGCGCAGGCTTCGCAAGCGCGGCGGCGCGCGGCGAGTCGTCGAGCTTGTCGACGAGGATCTCGGTGACGCCGGCGCCCGTGAGACGAACGGCGTAGCTGCGCGCGACCTTTCCCTTACCGGACACGTCGACGTGGTGCTCGCCTGGGTCGACGGCGATCGGCGTGTCCCAGAGCTTCGCGTCGAGCGGCTTGCCGTCACACTTCACCTGGTACTCGGCGTCCTCGGCCTTTGGTACGTGAACGACGATGCGCGAGAGGAGCGGCTCCATCGCGTTCGCGCGCTTCTGCGCGGCGCCGGCGAGATCGTTGCGGCCGACGCGCTTTCCGAGCGCGGCGGCCTCGTTGAGCTCGTTCCAGGCGGTCGCGGTCTTGCCCTGACCCTCGTGGCAGAGCGCGAGCGCGAGGAGCGTACCGGCGCCGGGCTCCTGCTTCTGACTCTCGGCGAGCTTCGGGCACGCCTCGTCGAAGCGCTTCGCGTCGAGTAGCGTGCGACCTTCGCGGAAGAGCGTGTCCGCAGCCGTCCCACCGTCCGCACGCGCGACGCTCGGCACGACGGCGAGCGAGACGAGGGCGAGCGCACCCAGTGCGGCAGCGCGCTTAGCGGCGGTCATCGAGGTAGCGGCGGAGGTCATCGTCGGAGGCCTTGGGCTGGGGTTGGATCGGGGCAGAGGCAGAGCGAACGATCGGATCGACGGTCGGCGTCGGATCGACGGCGGCGCCCTTGGCCGGCGCGCTCGAGCGCGGCTTCGCGCCAGGCGCGATCGGCTTGGCGTGCGAGGGCGGCAGAGCGCTCGGTAGGTCGGCGATCGCGAGCGGACGCGCAAGGGCGGACGCGGCAGGCGCCGGCTGCGCCTCGGGCAAGGGCATCGGCTCGGTCTTCGCGGCAGGCAGAGGCGGGGCTGACAGGGTGGGTGAAAGAGACGAGGGTGACGAGCTCCGCGTCGCGAACGTGAGGACGACGGCGCTGAGGCCGAGGCACGCCGCGACCGCGAAAGCCGCCGTTCTGCCCTTGCGGGAGGGCCCCGTCGCCTTCGGCGAAGTCGCGAGCTTGGGCGGCGCAACCGTCATCGCGACGGGTGGCGCAGAACGCGTGACCACGACGGGCGGAGGAGTCGCCTCGAGCGCAGCAGGCACAGGTGAGCTCGGCGCATCCATGTCGACGTCGATCGACGGCGCGCTCGACGCCGCTTGCTTCACGAGATGCTCGAGCGCCTGCGCCTCGTAGCGACCGGTGTCGACGACGAGCAAGGAGGAGCGCTTCTCGAAGACGGGACGCGAACCGTAGAGAGCAAGCCGTGCCGCCAGGGTTACGACGGTCTGCGGGCGCTTCGAGGGATCGCGCGAGAGACAGCTGTCGACCACCTCGGCAAGACCGTCGGGCACACCGGCAAGGAGCGCGGGCTCGTCGGCCTCGGTCGTGATGTCGAGCGTCGACGGAGTGTCGGCCGCGAACGGCGCTGCCCCCGCGAGCATCGTGTAGAGGACGACGCCGACGCTCCACACGTCGACGCGGGCGTCGACTTCGGACCCGGCAACGAGCTGCTCGGGAGCCCGGAGCGCGAGCGAGGCGAGCGAGCATCGGTCGAACGGGAGCATTGCGAGCGCGCGCGACGTGCCGAGCCCGGCGACCTTCACGTTGGACGGCCCGTCGGCTCCGTACGCGAGACGAATCGTCGCGGCATCGAGCTCGCCGTGCACGAGCCCAACAGCGTGCGCGCCCTCGAGCGCCTCGCAGATGGAGATCGCGATGTCGACGCTCACCTCGGTCGGGAGCGAGCCCCACCTGTCGAGGACGGACGCGAGCGTCTCGACCGGCAACGGCTCGCGGACGACGAAGGGGTGGCCGTCGTCGGTCACGCCGACGTGGAGGATGCGCTCGACGTGCGCACCGCGGAGGGCCGCAGCCTTGCGGGCATCGGCGAGGAACCGGAGCATGACCGCCTCGATCGAGTCATCCATCGCAAGGAGGATCTGCACCTCGACCTTGGCGTGCGAGCGCGACTCCATCGCCGCGAAATGAGCGCAGGCGCGATCGGCGCGGAGGAGCGAGAGGACGCGATAGCGACTGGCCACCAGGTCTCCCGAGCGCAGGGAGAGGCCAGGAATCAGCCTTGGTCGGGACGACGGTTTCGGAGGGATCGAGAGCAACATAGGGTGGGTAAGATGGCGTAGCATACGTAGGACAGTGTGGTAGGTCGACCGGCATGGATTTCCACAACCCATCGAAGTGATGAGTGTTTCATCGTCTGGCCGCCCGCATCGACGAGCCGAGGCGGGCGCGCGATAGACTCCTCACGTGGATGAGGGCCTGCTTCCTAGGCTGCGTGCGGCGCGAGCCTTCGATGCGGTCGAGGTTCTCGCCGCGAAGATTGGTCGGCTCACGCGCTGGTTCGCCGAGCAAGGGCTCGACGCAGCGATCGTCGGTGTCAGCGGCGGCGTCGACTCGGCCCTCGTGCTCGCTCTGCTCCGCGCGGTCGCACGCCAGGAGCACTCGCCGCTCCGCCGGGTCGTCGCTCTCCTGCTACCCATCGGCGGCGCCGGAGCGACGCACCAAGCCGAGGCTACCGCGCGCGGCCGGCTCGTCGCGGAGGCGCTCGGCGCAGAGGCATGGGAAGCGCCGCTCACCGAGTCGCTCGCCACCATGATCGCATCGCTGTCGCGCGCGTCGTCTCTCTCGTTCGACGCATGGAGCGAAGGACAGTGCCTCAGTGTCGTGCGAACGCCGGCGCTCTACGGCGCGGCGGCGCTCCTCCAGAGCCACGGGTTTCGCTCCATCGTCGTGGGTACGACCAACCGCGACGAGGGCGCGTATCTCGGCTTCTTCGGCAAGGCCTCCGACGGCATGGTCGATCTGCAGCCGATCTCGGATCTGCACAAGTCCGAGGTGCGCGCGCTTGCACGACACCTCGGTGTGCCCGAGACGGTGGTCCTCGCCGTACCCTCGGGCGACGTGCACGACGGCCGCGTCGACGAGGAGATGATCGGCGCCACCTACGACGAAGTCGAGCTCGCGCTCCGGATGCGCGAGCTCGAGGTCGCGCACGGCGCAACGCCCGCGACCCTTGCGATCGAGCGAAAGCACGCCGAGAACCGCCACAAGTACGCCGCCGGAGATCCGGCCGTGCACCTCGACGTCATGCCTCGCGGCGTGCCCGGCGGCTGGCACGACGAGGTCCTCTCGGGACGAGGCGAGCGAAGGCCGGCGCCCGGCGCCATCCCCGGCGCGTGGGACCCGCCGCCGATCGCGCTCGACTCGCAACTGAAGCTTCCGGTGTGCGAGCGGCTCGGGATCCCCGGCGCGCTCGCGCTGATCGCACGTGACGTGCTCACGCACGACGACTGCGCACGCCTCGAGGAGGCGATGAATCGGTCGGGACACGCCGAACCGGTCGGGGTCACGGGGATCGCGGCGGCGGCCGACAACGGATACGGCGTCGGCTCGGTGCGTGCGACGGCATGGTCCCCCGAGCTCGCGGCGGCGCTCTGGCAGCGCCTCCGCCCCGCTGTTCCCTCCGTGCGCTTCCTCGGAAACTTCTCACCGACCGACGGCTTCGCGATCACGAGCGAGCCCGGGAGGCGCACCGGCCATCGCTCCTATCGCGTCGTCGGTCTGTCGCCGCTGCTTCGCTTCATGCGCTACGACCCGGGCGGCCGGCACCTCTGCCACTATGACGCGGGTTTCGACTACGGGGACGGCCGACGCACGCTGCTCTCGGTCGTGCTCTACCTCACGGATGCGCCGCACAGCGGCGCTACGCGCTTCGTGCGCGACGGTCAGGAGTCGCTCCCGGTACGCGAGCGAAGCTTCGATGACTGGTCATGCGAGACCCGCGACGACGAGGTGAGGCTGTCGGTGCATCCTGCACGCGGTCACGCGCTCGTGTTCGACCACCGCCTCTGTCACGACGTTCAGCGCTGGGAGGGACCGGGCCCGCGCGTGATCGTCCGCGCCGATGTCGTCTACGAGGCCATCCCGGACGGACGCTCGTGGTGAGCTGGAAGATCCGACGCGACCCCTACTTCGGCCCGCTCGCCGAGGAGCGCGGCGAAGAGCAGGTCTTCGCCGCCGGCTTCTTCCTCGACGAGGACACGGAGGACGCCGCGCTCGACGACGTCGACTGGCACTGCACGCCGCTGCCGAAAGCACGCGCCGCCGAGCGCCCCGTCGTACTCCTGTCGACAGGCGCCTTCTGCCCGCCACATGCGGGTCATCTCGAGATGATGGAGCGTGCTCGCGCGGCGGCCGAGCGCGCCGGCTACGACGTGCTCGGCGGATACCTCTCGCCCGGCCACGACGCGTACGTCGAGCTGAAGTGTGGCCCGCTCGCGATACCTGCCTCGGCTCGCCTTCGGATGTGTGCGGACGCGATCGCGGCAAGCCCCTGGCTCCGCGTCGACCCATGGGAGGCGCTCCACCGGCGCGTCTCGGTGAACTTCACCGACGTGACCGCGCGGCTGCGCGCGTACGTGCGGGCGCATCTCGACCCGCGCACGGAGGTCCTCTACGTCTGCGGCGGAGACAACGCTCGCTTTGGGCTTGCATTCGCAGATCGCGGCGGCTGCGTGATCGTCGGGCGGCGCGGTGCGGAGGGCGTCGTCTCGTCGTGGCAACGCCGGCTCGAGGCAAGCGCGCGCGTCCTGTGGACGGATGGTGATCATCCCGGGTCGTCGACCGCGCTGCGCACGAACGCGTGGACGGACGACACCAAGCGGCGCCTCGTGCTGCGCATCGAGGACGCACGAACGGTGCGAACGCTCGGTCTGCGCACAGAGGCGCTCTCGTCGTTCCAGCGCACGCTCTCGAACGTCCTCGAGGAGCACGCGGCGGTGCGCACGGTCAGCCTCACCGAGCCGGTCGCGGAGCAAGGCGTCATCAGTCTCGACGCGATGCTGCCGTCCGCCGCAAACCTCGCCGTGAGTCGGCTCTATGCCGTGGGCGGCTATCAGGCACTCGGACACATCGCACGGCCCGGTGCGCGGCCGCTCGAGGAGCAGCTCTCGTGGCTCGCGGCAGGAACGTACGCCCTGCGCGACGACGACCGCATGACTGGAGGAACGCTCGCGGCCCTACGCGCAATGCTACCGCCGCGCGTGCGTATCTCCGGCACGCACCTCGCGGTCGAGCACGACGACGACGAAGAGGTCGTCGACAGCCGAGACTTCCTGCTCGGAGCGGACGACGGCGGCCTCGCGATCGAGCTCCCCGACGGCTCCGTCGGACGCGCGCCGTATCT
>JAYSXP010000098.1:0-18107 GCA_043717125.1 Polyangiaceae bacterium
CGGCTGCCTCGGATCTCACCTCGCTGCTCGCGGCTGCCGTACGCGTGAGCCGGCAGGAGGGCGCAAAGGATGCCCCCGGCGCCGCGCTCGACGCGACTCTCAATGCCGTCCTGATGTCCCAGGAGCGCGACGGCATCCGCGCCGTCGTGATGCAGGCGCAGCTCATCGGGGGGCTCGTCGACGTGAAGCGCTGGTCGCAATCCGCCGACCTCTCGAGCATGCGCGCCGGCCTCTTGCTGTGCGGCGACGTCGGTCCTGCCAAGCGAGCCATCCTCGCCGAGCCCCAGTCTCCCGCCGACCTCCCGCCCCGGGAAAAGATCGGTGAGCTCTACAAGTTCGCGACGAGCGACCTGTACGCGGACCTGCGCGGCGCGATCGGCATCGCCGTCCAGGCTTGAGCGCGAACGCGCGAGAACGTCGGCTCGACGAGGTGGAGCGTGTCACTCAGGCGATTGCGACGAAGCTCAGGCGCCCACCGCGCACGAAGAGCGCCGCGCGAAGGACGGCCCTCCCACCTCAGTAGCTCGGGGGCGGATCGGGCGGGGCGGGGTCGGGCTTGGGGCACGCGGGGCTCTTCGAAGCGAAGCACGACCTCGTGTTCAGATCGCAACACGCGACGGCGCCCGAGATCGCGGGGCAGCTGTTCGCGCAGTCCGCGTCCTGCGTGCACGACGCGACACACTTCTTCGGCGGCGACGGCGAAGGGTTGGATGACGTCTTGGTGCAGTAGCCGGCGTTCTTGAACGCATCGACGCCGCTCTGGCATGCCGACTCGAAGATGCTCGTGGAGGTGCCGTTGGCTTCGGCGTTCTCGAGCTGCTTCTTGGTGGCATCACAGCTCATCGCGAGCCGGGGCACCTTGTCGGAGAGATCTGCGCAGCACGCGACGTACTCGGTGCAGGCGGCCCCGAGCGTGCCGTCCTTGCCGTCCCCCGCGGGATCTGTCGGCGACGTCGCCGAGCCGTTCGGGGACCCCGTGCCCGAGAGCACGGTCGTCGTGCTTCCGGCGGTGCACGCGACGACTGCGAAACCGAGCGCGGTCGAGACGAGGAAGGGAAGAGCACGCTGCAACATGGAATCCGATTCTCCGGGAGGCTCGGGCAGGAAGGACTGCACCTACGAGCTAAGAGCCAAGAGCCGCCTCGCGGACGCGGGTCGCAAGAAATCGTGCCGGGGCGACGCGGCTAAGGCGGTCCCGGCAGATAGTGGCCGTCGCGTTCCTGGGCACGCGGTTGGAGAGTGCATCGCGACAGGCCCCGCCCCACCACTGACCCTTGAGGCTCCTCGCGTGCTCGTACCAATCCACGCAGAGGCCCGAGGCGGGCGCCGTGGCCTTCTCGTCCGGGCTCTCTTCGACGAAGTACGTACCCGGTTTGGTCGAGATCTCGAGAACCTCACCGATACGCGCGTCGATCGCAGGAGGAATGTCGCCCTTCTCCGGGTCGACGAGCATCCCGTCGAACAATGGGAACAGGAGCACCTCGCGCACCTCGATCCGACGTGCCCCAGCCCGTCGAATCGACGGGCGCAGCCTGGAGTCCACCACCGCACGCGAACGGGACGGCACCGACGGCGAGCGCAAAGAAGTGCCGCGCGAGCATGACGCGAGAAGAGATCAGGTGGGAAGGTCGAGGCCTGCGGCCTCCTTCACGATCGCGGCAACCTGCGCCACGAGCTCGACGCCCTGGCCCTTGTCGTCGAGCCAGCGCGCCGGCGTGGGGCCGTCGGCCTCGTGGTAGCTGAAGTGCCAGGCGCGCGCATTCGCCGCGAGCCAGATCTGGCGCGTCGGACGCTGCGTGTTCACCACGGCCTTCTTGCCGGTCGCGAACGTCAGGGTGAGCACGTCACCGGCGCGCTCGATGTCGACCACCTCGGCGTCGACGTCCTTCAGCAGATCCTCGATCGCTCGGAGGGCAACGTCGGCGAGCTTCTGGTAGCGAGATTCGTCCATGTCTTTGCGGCCTCTCAACCGAATCTAATTGAGCGAAAACGGCAAGCTCAAGGAGAAGGTCGCGATGGTCGCCTCGAAACTCGCCCCGTCGGAGCGGTGCATCTGGTAGGTGCCGCGCATCTCTCCGCGGGGCGTCGTGAGCACGCAGCCGCTCGTGTACTCGAACTGATCGCCAGGCTTGAGGAAGGGCTGCTGGCCGACGACTCCGGGCCCGCGAACCTCTTCGATTCGGCCGTCCCCGTCCGTGATGACCCAGTGGCGGCTCTTCAGCTGAGCTGCCTTGTCGCCGTCGTTGGCGATGCGCACTGTGTACGCGAACACGTAGCGATGAACGCGAGGAGACGATTGCTCCGGCACGTAGACCGAGCTGACGTTGACGCGAATCCCTTCGGTAGTAGCCGTCGACACGGCTGCCATGCGTACCACATTCCGGAGGTCCGGGCGGATTGCGGCGTGCGTGGCGTTGTTCTACGACGCCGTCCCGTGGCAAGGTCTCCCCGTATCAGCGGCGCAGCTCTCAAGAACCTCGCTCGATTCGCGCGGACGCGCATCGGCGGCATCGCGCTCCAGCGCATCCTTCGGGCCGATCTCGGGATCGATCGCCTCGAGGGTCTGGCCGATTCGCATCGGTCGGACGTGCCGCTCGATACGCGTCCCCACGCCGGTCGACCGCCGCGCGCGCACGCGAGCCAGGAGCTCCCCTGGCCCACCGCCGGATGGGCTCCTTCGGCCACCACGCTCACGGCCGCCTACGCGAGCGGCAAGCTCTCGCCGCGCGAGGTGGTCGTCCAGGCGCTCGCCGAGGCGCGCAAGCTCGCCGCGCTCACCCCGAGCGTAGGTCCGATCCTCGACTACGCCGACGACGCCGCGCTCGCCGAGGCCGCAGACTCGGAGAAGCGCTGGCGCGAGGGCAAGCCACTCGGCCCGCTCGACGGAGTGCCCTGGGCCGTGAAGGAGCAGACCGCCGTGCGTGGCATGGCGCGCAGGGGCGGCACCTCGTTCATCGATGGCACCGGCCAGCTGCGTGACGGCACGAGCGTCGCGCGCGTCCGCGCCGCCGGGGCGATCACCCTCGGCACGACGCCGATGACCGAGTTCGGGATGACGCCGAGCGGCGCGAACTCGAAGCGCGTGATGCCGCGGAACCCGCACGGTCTCGATCGCCTCGCGGGCGGCTCCTCGACCGGCTCGGGCGTCGCGGTCGCCACCGGCCTCGTGCCGTTCGCGCTCGGCGCCGACGGCGGCGGCTCGATCCGCATTCCGGCGTCGCTCAACGGCGTCTTCGGCATCAAGCCGACGTGGGGTCGCGTGAGCCGCTCCGGCGACATCTCCGGCGGCACGGTCGCCCACGTCGGGCCGCTGGCGGGTTCGACCGTCGACCTCGCGTACGCGCTCGAGGCCATGAGCGGGCTCGACGGCAACGACCCGCAGACCTTCGCTGCGCCCGCGCGCGAGAAGGGCGCGTTCGTCGCGGCGCTCGGCCGCGGCGTGCGCGGCATGGTCATCGGCGTCCCTGAAGGTGAGTGGGCCGACGCGACCGAGCCGGTGCAGCGCGCCGGCCGCGCCGCGCTCGCGGCGCTGGAGAAGGAGGGCGCCAAGCTCGTCCCCGTCGACCTCACGCTCGCGAAGTACGCGTCCGCGATCGGCGTCGTCGTCATCGCCTGCGAGGCGAGAGCCGCGCTTCGCAAGGAGTGGCGCGACAACGCGGACGACATGGGCGACGACCTCCAGGTCTCGTTCGCCGCCCTCGACGCGTTCACCGCCGTCGAATACCTCGAGACGTGCCGGCTCCGCACCGGCCTGCGTCGCGAGATGGCTCACGCGTTCGAGCAGGTCGACCTCGTGGCGATGCCGTCGACGGTCGCGGCGGCCGCGAAGGTCTCGGACAACGACATGCGCACGGGCTTCTTGGACACGAAGGTGATCGACGCGCTCTGCCGCTTCATGTTCATGGGCAACCTGACGGGTCTTCCGGCGGCGTCCGCGCCGGTTGGGTGCGACACGCAGGGCCTGCCCGTCGGGCTCCAGCTCGTCGGGGACGCGTGGGACGAGGCGACGGTCCTCGCGGCGACGGCCCACCTCGAGCGCATCGGCGTCGCGGTACCCAGGCGCCCCCGCATCGCGGCCAGCATCGTAGGCTGACGAGCCGCGGGTCCGACCGCCGATTGCCCCCGAACCCAAGGGCGACGCACGTCGTTACCGTCGCATCACTTCCGCTTCAGCCCGATGCGGTAGATCGCGCCGTCGGCCGTGGCGCTCGGTCCTTTGAGCGGCACCGTGCCGTTGTCGCTCGATACATAGAGGGCACCGTCCACGGGCGAGATGGCGACGCCGACCGGCCGCACTTGCGCCTCGCCGCGATCACCGGCGCGCCAGCTCCACGCGCCGTCTCGGGGCGTCGTTGCGTTGCCACCACCGAACACGACCTCGTAGGGATACGTCGTCGCGTCGGCGGTCGACACGGGCATGGGCGCACGGCCTGCTTCGTCGAACGGGAGCCAGATCACCTTGTGTCCAGTGGACGGGCTTCGGTCCCACGAGCCATGGAGCGCGATGAACGCACCGCCCCGCCAGCGTGCGGGAAGAACGCCGTCGCTGCGATCGAGAAACGTGATCCCTAGCGGCGAGGAGTGCGCTTGGAGGAACGTGAGCGGAGGCGTCGTGTGGTCCCTGCACCACGCGTCGTCCTTGTTGCTGCGAGCTGTCGCGGCGAGCGGATTCTGGCTCGCCGCGTCGGCGCGAAGGCGCGTGCCCGGCGGGATGACCCGTCCGCCAGCGATCACGCGGGCAGCCGTGAAGCAGAACGGGTAGCCGTGCGCGTCGCCCTCGTGGAGGAGCACCACATCCTCGCCCGGATTGTCCGCGTGGACGTCCGCATCGTCGTACCTCAGATCGTCGATGCCACTGACGACCCCGATCATGCGTCCCCGCGTGTCTTTCGCGAAGCCGGTGACGTTGCGCACCCCGACGACGAAGGGCTCGCCCTCACTCCATTGGAACGGCTTGCCGGCAACCTTCTTCCCGAGCTCGAAGCGCTTCAGCACTGCGCGATTGTGGTCGTAGCCAGCCGGCATCGGCTTCATCGAGTTGTCCGCAGATCCCGCGTCGACGTAGAGCCATCCGTCCCAGACGTGAACGGGATGATAGGGATGGTTGCCTCCTCCGGGTTGTCCGACCACCACGTCCTCGCCGGCGCCGCCATGATCTCGGTCGGGCGCGTAGGTCCAACGCTTCACGCCGTCGGGAGAACCGGCGTAGAGGAAGTCGCCGTCGATGTGGCAGTTGTTGCCGTTCTTGCCGCCGACGTCGGCCCACTCCACGATCTCGGACGGCGCGAACGTGCCGTCCTGGTCGACATCGCGATAGCGACGGATGGCGCCTTGCACCGTCACGCCGAACAGGTCTCCGTTGGGCGCGAAGGTGATCTGGCGAAGCTCGCCCTGATTCTTGGCGACGAGTCGCGCGCACAGTCCCTTTGCGACGTAGTGCTGGTCCTCGGGCAGCGCGAAGCCGCGGCACGCGTCCGGCAGCGCGCTGGCGACAGGCGTCGGCGGTTCGGTCGGGCCGCCCTGCTCCTTCGGCGCGACGCCGGGCGCCCCTGGCCCACGCGCGCAGCTCTCGCAGCCAATCAGCGATGACGCCGCCAAGCATAGGCCGACGCAACGGAGAAACTTCGAACCCGCCGCCCGCGGGGTTCGTTGGGCTCGTCGGTAGAACACGTCGTCAGCGCTTGCTCTCGCCCGTGGCGGTGCCGAGCATTTTTTTGATTTCATTGGCGGTGTCGATCGGAAAGTCGCGCGCGATGCGGTGTCTCCGGATTGTCGAACTTGAGCGAGGTCTTGTACATCTCGAAGCGAGCGTCGGCGGTCGGCGCGCTGGTCTTTCCGAGCTCTCGTCGTGCACGGCAGAATGCGACCTCGTGTCACGTGCAGAGGCGTCTGAACCTGTACCGTTTCGTTCGGGCGGTCCGTCGTAGGCACGCGTAGCTCAGAGAAGCGCATCGAACGCGGCGAGCGCGCGGGAGACGTGCGGCGTGTACGCGCGCGGTGGCGAGCGGCTTCGCGTCGCGGGTCTCGGTCACCTCGCCATTCGGCCCCGGAGCAGGACGTAACGCCACGACGCGCGATCCTCATGCGGGCCCCAGACGCGCCGAAACGTCAACGGCTCGTTCGGTGCACACCACGGTCTTTCAGGCCAACGACGGCGTGACGGTCAGCGCCCATCGGCGAGCTGCACGGCTCTGTTGAGTCGACTCACCACAAGTGAAGAGAGAGAGAATAGCCATGAGGTACAAGTTCTTGATCGCGGCGCTCGCGGCCACTGGCGGTTGCCTGGGCGGGGCGATGGATGCGCGCGCGTCGAGCCACCGGGAAGCACCGTTCGTGACGAAAAATCCGAAGGTCGACAGCACCGACGTCTACGCCTTCAAGAGCTTCGAGTCCGGTCGAGCCGGCTATGTGACGCTCATAGCCAACTATCAGCCTTTTCAAGACGCGTTCGGGGGTCCGAACTACTTCTCGCTCGATCCGGAGGCGCTCTACGAGATCCACGTCGACCAGGACGGCGACGGCGTCGAAGACCTCACGTTCCAGTTCCAGTTCCAGAACGCGCTCAACGCCGGGGGCGGCGCCGGCCAGTGCGCGCTCTGCAACCTGGCGGTGACGCTCGAGGGAACCACGAAGACGAACTCCGTCTCGCTGCTCAACGTTGGCGCCATCGGCCCCGCGACGACGGACACCACAAATCTGCACGTCGTCGAGACCTACACGCTCAAGATGGTGAAGGGCGACCGGCGAACCGGCGCGGTGACGGCGCTCGGGTCGACGTTCAAGAAGCCGACCGACAACATCGGCACGACGAGCATCCCCGACTACGATACCTACGCGAACAACCACATCGGCCAGTTCGACATTCCGGGGTGCACGCCGCCGACAGGCACGAAGCCGCGCGTCTTCGTGGGTCAGCGCGCGGAGAGCTTCGCCGCCAACATCGGCGTCATCTTCGACCTGCTCCAGACACCGTCACAGTCGTTCTTCAACACCATCACGGGCGGCGGCACCACTGCCGGCCGCGGTCGCAATGCGGCACGGCCGGCGGACATCGGGCTCCTTTCGGGGAAGAACATCACCACGCTGGCGCTCGAGATTCCGACGAGCTGCCTCGTCGGTTCGGCAGCGCAGCCGATCATCGGCGTGTGGACCACGGCGAGCGTGCGCCAGGCCCGCGTCATCAACCCGGCGCCCACGTACGGGCTCCCGGCGAAGGAGGGCGGCGCGTGGACCCAGGTCTCGCGTCTCGGCATGCCGCTCGTCAACGAGGTCGTCATCGGCCTCAAGGACAAGGACACGTTCGGCGGCGCGGCCCCCAAAGGTGACGCGGCCCTCGCCGACTATGTCACGCACCCGACCCTTCCGAAGCTGATCGAGGTCTTGCACGGCACCCGCGGTGCGATCGCGCCGAAGAAGGTCCGCGCCGATCTCGTGGCCACGTACGGCACGGGCATCGAGGTGACACTCGTGGACGGCAAAAAGCTCAAGTTCACCCAGAACACGACCGGCGTGCACGAGTACCTGCGTCTGAACACGGCGGATGAGCTCGGTCCCCCGACCACGAAGGCTCAGCAAATCGCCAAGGCGAACGGCCTCGGCGCGCTCGGCTGCTTCACCGACGACCGCAAGGTCGACACCGCGGCAGCCGCGTGCGACCTGCAGGGGTTCCCGAACGGTCGCCGCCCCGGCGACGACGCGCTCGACATCACGCTGCGCGTCGCGATGGGCGCGCTCTTCGCGAGTGACACGGACGCACCGAATCGCAACATCCCGTTCACCGACGCAAACTTCAACGGCCCGGAGCAGTTCGGCGAGGCGTTCCCCTACCTGAACGCTGCGAATGCGGGCAACACCGTCACCGACCCCAATTCCCGAAAGAACTGAGGGAGCCATGATGCGCAAAAGTTGGGCCTTCGTGATGGTGACTACGATCGCGTGCGCCGGTATGACCGTCGCATGCGGTAACGACGACAGCGGCGACAGCGCTCGCCAGGACGCAGGTCCGGGCCCGGGCGTCGACAGCGGGGGTGGCGGCGGCGATGGCGGCGGTGGCGGGCCTGACGGCGGCGCATGCACGTTCGCCAGCTACGTCATCGGGCTCGTCACCACGTCGACGAACGCGACCGCGAAGCCAGACCCGTCGCTGGGTGCGGCTTGCAAGGAGACAACCTCGCAGGCGGAGTTCAAGTCGCTCTTCCCCTGAGCGACGGCGAAACGAACGAGCGACGGCCTCTGGCGCGATTTTGCGTCGGGGGCTTTCGCGTGTCTGGCGCGCTCCCTGCGGGTCGCCGCAGCCGACCCGAGGATGAACGGGTTATGTGAGCCGCTTTCGTCGTTCCTCTTGCGTCGTGGCGCAGCGTTGTTATTGGGGTTTCTTCCCATGCAGACCTCTCCTCGCCATTTCCTCTCCACGCTCGACTGGTCACGAGCAGAGATCGAGTCGACGCTCGCCGACGCGCAGCGGCTCAAGGCGACGCGGAAGTCGGCCGTGCCTTTCGGCGCCGGGGCTCTCGCGGGCAAGAGCGTCGCGCTCGTCTTCTTCAATCCCTCGCTACGCACGCGCTCGTCGTTCGAGATCGGCATCTTCGAGATGGGCGGCCACGCCGTCGTGCTCGAGCCCGGCAAGGGCGCATGGCCGATCGAATATCGCGACGGCATGGTGATGGACGCCGAGGCCGAGGAGCACGTCGAGGAGGTCGCCCGCGTCCTCTCGCGGTACTGCGACCTCATCGCGGTCCGCGCGTTCCCCAAGTTCCAGCGCTGGGAGGACGACCGCGAGGACCTCGTCATCAAGGGCTTCGCGAAGTACGCGACGGTGCCGGTCGTCAACATGGAGACGATCACGCACCCCTGCCAGGAGCTCGCGCTCGCGCTCACCCTGAAGGAGCGCCTCGGCACGACGGACGGCAAGAAGTTCCTCCTCACGTGGACGTACCACCCGAAACCGCTCAACACCGCGGTCGCGAACTCCGGGCTCATCATCGCCGCAAAGCTAGGCTTCGATGTGACGCTCCTCTGTCCAACGCCCGAATACGTGCTCGACCCGCGCTACATGGACGCGGCGCGCGCCTCGGTCAATGAGAACGGCCGCACGCTCACCGTCTCGCACGACCCCGCGAGCGCCTACGCGGGCGCGCACATCGTCTACGCGAAGAGCTGGGGCGCACTCCCCTACTTCGGCCGCTGGGAGGAAGAGAAGCCCGTGCGTGAGCAGCACAAGCACTTCATCGTCGACGAGCAGAAGATGGCGCTCACCGCCGACGGCGGCAAAGGTTTCTTCAGCCACTGCCTGCCGCTCCGTCGCAACGTCAAGGCGACAGATGCGGTGGTCAGCTCGCCCCATTCACTCGTCATCGACGAGGCGGAGAACCGCCTCCACGTCCAGAAGGCGCTCCTCCGCCGCCTCATCGGGCACGCCCAGTGAACCACAGCACGCAAGACGTCATCGCCCGCCTGCTGACCAACATCGGCAGCCGCAAGGAGGTCGAGCAGTACCTCCGCAACTATGCGAGCGTCGACGCGCCCAAGTTTGCCGTCGTGAAGGCGAGCGGCTCGATCATCGAGGGAAACCTCGATGCGCTGGCGTCGTCGCTCTCCTTCCTGCAGCGCGTCGGCCTCGTGCCGATCGTGGTGCACGGCGGCAACGTCCAGCTCGACCGCGCGCTCGCGAGCGCCGGCATCGACGCGCCCGTAGTGAAGGGTCTTCGCAAGATGACTCCCGCCGCCCTCGAGGTCGCTCGACGCGTGCTCCACGACACGAATTTGCGTCTCGTCGAG
This sequence comes from Polyangiaceae bacterium, assembly GCA_043717125.1. Lineage (GTDB taxonomy): Bacteria > Myxococcota_A > Polyangia > Polyangiales > Polyangiaceae > Labilithrix. The sequence continues at coordinate 9,778 of JAYSXP010000098.1, forward strand.
GCGCTCGAGGCGCTCGGTACGCGCGTGAGGCCCTTCACCTCCGGCGTGCTCGACGTCCGCCGCGTCGAGAGTCCCGAGCTCGGTCTCGTCGGAGAGATCACCGCGGTCCGCGAACAGGCGATCGCGCAGGCCGCACGCGCGGGCATCCTCCCGATCGTCGCGCCGCTCGGCGAGACGTCGAAGGGCCAGATCCTCATCGTGCACGCCGACACCGTGGCGCGAGCAATCGCGCTCGCGCTCAAGCCGCACAAGGTCGTCTACCTTAACGAGGCCGGCGGCCTGGCCGACGAGTCGGGCGTCGTCCGCTCCGCCGTGAACCTCGCCGAGGACTACGAGGCGCTCCTCGCGGATCCGACGATGGGCCCGGAGTCACGGCGCAAGCTCATCGAGATCAACACGCTCCTCCAGGATCTGCCGCCGACCTCCTCGGTCTCGGTGACGTCGCCCGAGCACCTCGCGAAGGAGCTCTTCACCCATCGCGGAGAAGGCACGCTCGTGCGGCGCGGCGAGAAGGTGTTGCGCCACGAGGGCTGGGACCAGATCGACAAGGCGCGCCTCAAAGATCTCCTCGAGGAGTGCTTTGGTCGCGCGCTCGACGAGGGGTACTTCACCCAGAAGGCGCCCTATCGCGTCTACCTCGCGGAGTCGTACCGAGCGACAGCCATCCTCACGATGGAGGACGGCGTTCCCTACCTCGACAAGTTCGGCGTCACGAACGAGGCGCAGGGCGAAGGCATCGGCGGCTCCATCTGGCAGCGCATGCGTACCGAGAACCCGAAGCTCTTCTGGCGCTCGCGGGCTTCGAACCCGATCAACCCGTGGTACGCGCAGAACGCGGACGGCCTCTACAAGACCGACAAGTGGTGGGTCTTCTGGTGCGGCATGGCGGACTTTGCCGAGATCCAGCGGTCGGTCGAGTGCGCGCTCGCGATGCCGGCGACCTTCCACGATCGCCCGAGCGCCATGCCCGTGAAGCGCGCGGCGGAAGCCCCCTCGACGTGAAGCGGACCCTCGCACTGGTCGGCTCACGAGGTTACGTCGGCAAGGAGCTCGTCGCGCTGGTCGAGCGTCACGGAGACTTCGACGTTCGACTCGCGATCTCCCAACGCGACGGCAAATCGGCCGCGGACGTAGCCGGTACGATGCTCGATACGTACGTGCTCGCGCTTCCGAACGGCGCGAGCGGGGCGTACGTCGAGGCGATCACGAGCGCCCGGCCCGATGCCGTCATCATCGACCTCTCGGCGGACCATCGCTTCACGTCGTCGTGGGTCTACGGCCAGCCGGAGCGCAACCGCGCACGGATCCGCGAGTCGTTGCGCATCGCCAATCCCGGTTGCTACGCGACCGCCGTGCAGCTCGCCCTCGCTCCCCTCCTCCCCTTCGTCGAGGGCCCAGCGAACGTGTTCGGCGTGAGCGGGTACAGCGGCGCCGGAACGACGCCCTCACCCAAGAACGATCCCGAGGCGCTCCGCGACAACCTGATGCCGTACGCGCTCGTCGGGCATCTCCACGAACGTGAGGTCGCCGCCCACCTCGGCTGCCGGCTCTTCTTCGTGCCGCACGTCGCGCCCTTCTTCCGCGGACTCACGGTCACGGTCTCCGTCGCGCTCTCGAAGCACTGCACGAAGGAGGAGCTCGACGCGCGGTACCACGAGGCCTACGGGTCCGAGCCGCTCGTGCGGTACCAGCCCGAAATCCCGTTCGTCCGCGACATCGCGGGCAAGCACGAGGTCGTCATCGGCGGCCTCGCGGTCTCGGAGGACGGACGGCACGCCGTCGTCGTCGCGACCCTCGACAACCTTCTCGGCGGCGCAGCGACCCAAGCCCTACGAAACTTGAACCTCGCTCTCGGCTTCGACGAGAACAAGGGAGTCCTCTCATGAGCCGCGTCCTCGTCATCGGTCCTGGGCCTGCGGTCATCGGCGAAGGCGGTGAGCTCGACGCCGCCGCGGCGGAGGCCGTCCGCGCTCTGCGCGAGCGCGGCCACGAGGTCATCCTCGTGACGTCAAACCCTGCGACGGTGGCCAGCGATCCGCTGCTCGCCGATCGCACGTACCTCGAGCCGCTCGACGAGCCTGCGCTGCGCGCGATCATCCTCATGGAGAAGCCCGCGCTCGTCTTCGCGCAGTTCGGCGGCCAGAAGGCGCTCGCGCTCGCTCTCGCTCTCCACGAAGACGGCACGCTCGAGCTCGCAGGGGCCTTGGTCGCCGGCCTCACCGCGGAAGCGCTGGCGACCGCCCTCGCCGACGCCGAGATCGCTGCCGGAAAGCGCGGCGCGCTCGGCAGCGACGCCTCGTGGACCTCTCTCGAGGTCGTCGTCGCGTTCGATGCGACCGGCGCGTTCTTGCCCATCGTCACGATCGAGAGCCTCGACCGCGCGGGCGTTCACCCCGGTGACGCGGTGGGAGTGACGCCACCGCTCCATGTCGATGCATCGCTGACCGCCGAGATGCACGAAGCGGCGCGCGCCGCGATCCTCGGCGCCGACCTGCGTGCGGGCATCGCCACCTGCGAGCTCGCGGTGCGCCGAGCCGATCGCACGGTCCATGCGCTCTCGGTGGTTCCCGGCGCGACCCGATCGGCTGCGCTCGCGTCGCAGGCGACGGGCTATCCGCTCTCGTCGATCGCCGTCGATCTCGCGCTCGGTCGCGCGCTCTCCGAGCTCCACGTCGCCCCGCCGACGTCGCGTGGGGTCGTGGTGCGCTGGCCTCGGTTCGCCTTCGAGACCTTCCCCGACGCAGACGCCGCGCTCGGCGCGCACCGCAAGAGCCTCGGCGAGTCGCTCGGCGTCGGCGCGACCCTCGCAGATGCGCTTCGCAGCGCGGCACGCGGCGCTGACGACGGCCGCAGCGTCGCGCGTCCCGTCAGGCGCACGTCGATCATGCCCCCGAGCAATCGCGTCCTCGTGCTCGGTGCCGGCCCGAGCCGGATCGGCTTCGGCCCCGAGCTTGCCACGTGCGCGAGCGAAGCGCTGATCGCGATTCGCGAGCTCGGCTTCGAGCCGGTCTTCGTCGACTCGAGCGTCGAGTCGACGGCCATCGCGGCGCGCATCGCCCATCACGTCCATATCGAGCCAGTGACGCTCGAGCGTGTGCTCGCAATCCACGATCGCGACAAGGCCGCTGGCGTCATCGTCCAGGTCGGTGGAGACACGGCGCTGCGCCTCGCGGCCGACCTCGCGGCGCGCGGTGTACGCGTCTTCGGCTCATCGCCCGAGGCACTTGCCCGTGCCGTCGGCAATGCGACCGGCGCGCGCGAGCTCGACATGAACGCGCTCGACGAGGCGATCGCCGTCGACGTCGACGCCGTCACCGACGGAACGCGCGTCATCATCGCGGGGGTCATGGAGCACCTCGAGCCCGCGTTCGTGCACGGTGGCGACGCCGCAGCGATCCTTCCAGCATTCACGCTGGACCCGGAGATCGTCGCTCGCATCGAGGACCGCGTACGCCTGATCGCCCTGGAATCTGGCCTCATCGGCCTGCTCGGTGTCAGGCTCGCCGTCGCCGGCGGCGCCATCGTCGTTCTCGACGTCGAGCCGCGTGCGGGTCGAACGTCCTCGTTCGTGACGCGTGCGACGGGCTTCCCGCTCGTGCGGATCGCGACCAAGGTGATGCTCGGCAAGACCCTCGACGAGCTCGGCATCACCGAGCGACCGATCCCTCGGCACGTCGCGGCACGCGAGCGCGTGTTCCCGTTCGAACGTCTCGGCGTCGACCCGGCGCTCGGCCGCGAGATGCGTTCGACGGGCGAGGTCATCGGTCTCGATGACAGCCCTGCCCGCGCCTACGGCAAGGCGCTGCGCGGCATCGGCATCGCGCTCCGCGCGCCCGAGGGTGACGCCGCCGGACCGCGCGGCGTCCTCATCTACGTTCACGACGGGCGCGATCGCGTCGACGGCGATCGCACGGCCGCCGTCGACCTCGCCAAGCGCTTCCGCGCGATCGGCTTCGACGTGCACGCGCTCGGCGAGGTCCGCGCCGCGCTCACTGCCGCGCGCATCCCGTTCCGCGACGCGGGCAACGAGAACCTCGACGCCGTGCTCGAGGACATCCGCGGCGGCCTCATCGCCTTTGCCGTCGTCACCGCGAAGGGTGACGCCGAGATCGTCCGCACCCGCGAGCTCCGCGCCGCGGCGCTCGCGGCGCACGTCCCGTGCTTCACGACGATCCGCCTCGCGCGCCTCGGTTGCGCGGCGCTCGAGCAAGACCCGACCGCACGGGTTCGCCCACTGCAGGACTGGTACGCGTCCGACGACTGACGTTCTCGCGACGGGCAAGCCGCTGCTTGACGCAGGTGGTCGCATGCGTTAACTTGCGCCGCCATGCGGCCGGAGGACGACGACGCAGACGCGAGCACATCGCGTGTCGAGATCGGGACCGGCGACTTGCGGGAGACCGTGGGAATCGCGATCGCGCCGACCGGCCGACTCCCGTACCGGGCGCCGGCGCTTCGCCGCCTCGGTTGTGTCCGCGATCTCACGCTCGGCGGTAGGAGCGGGTTCGCCGAGGGAGCGGGCAGCTTCATTCGACCGATGATGTGAGGCGAGGACAAGGGTGACCGCCTCGTGATTCGCGCTTGGTGCGCCCGCAGCGTGGATGTGGTGACGCGCACGACGCTCGCGGCGCTACCACGCGACCGCGCGCGGATGTCCGCCAGTGACACGACCCGTGACGTCGCCGGCAGCATCTCGTCGCTCTCGGCGTTCGTCCCCGCCGAGGCCACGGCCTGTGGCCATCGTGTCGGAACAGCGACGCTCCCGTACGTCGTCGTCGAGCACGCGCCCCGCGGTGGCCTCGTCGTCGAGCGAGGGGGGTTCGGCGGGCGCCCCGTCTACGTGCGTTGCGAACGAGATGTCGTCCTCGCGAGCACGGACCTTACGTGGGTGCTCGACGCGGCGCGCGCGCTCGGTGTTCGCTGGTCGAGCTCCTCGCTCGACCCGGATCGTCTCGCGGCCGAGTGCGTCCTCGACGCCGGCGCCGTGGGTCGAACGGAGACGCTCTTTCGTGGCATCCGCGAGATACCCCCAGGAATGCGCGCTGAGCTCGTGCCTGGCCGCATGACGCTCGCGGCGCTCCCGCCTCCGCGCATCGACGACTCGCCCGGCGCCCACGACGTGAAGCGACTCCGCGCGTTGCTCTTCGCAGCGACAGCGCGTGCCGTCGGCGTCAGCTCGCACGTCGGCGTGCTCACGGGAGGTGGTCTCGATTCGGGCGCGCTGCTCGCGATGGCGCACACGTTCGCGCGGCGCCTCGACGCCTTCACGATCGACTTCGAGGGCCCGGGCGATGACCGACCGCACCTCGTCGCGCTGGCGCGTACGGTCGGCATCGAGCCGGTCCGCGTGAGGCCGTCCGAGGCTCTCTTGCCTGCAGGGCTGACCGCTGCCGGAATGCCGCTCACGTGGCCCAGCGCGGCTGTCGAGGCGACGTTGCTCGCCCGTGCCCACGACGCAGGCGCATCGTGTGTGCTCGCGGGCCTCGGCGCAGACGAATGGTTCGACGGTGATCCAGACGCGGCGTCGCTCCTTTTGTCGAGGGCGGGCCTTCGCTCCGCGATGTCGACCGCACAGGCCTTCGAGCAAATGGGCCGCCGGCGAGCACTCGCGCGCGTGCTCTGGCCGCCGGTCCGCCGCGAGGTTCCGTGGCTGCTCCGGCGCATGGCCCGCCGTCTGCGGTCGCGCGCCGAAATACCTGCATGGGCGGGCTCGCGAACGAAGCGGGTGATCACGGAGTCGCACGACCGCGTGCTCGCCGACAAGCCCCGGGTCGAGCTCACGGCCGAGGAGCGCGTCCTCGCCGGCTTCAGGGATCCTCACCTCGCCCGGGCGAGCTCGCTTCGTCTCCAGCTCGAGCGCCTCGCGGGCATTTCGCGCGTGGATCCCTATCTTGACGCGGACGTCGCGACCTTCGCGCTGAGCGCTTCCCCTGAGCTCCTCTTCGGACAGGATGACCCGCGCGAGCGACGCGGCCTCTTCCGCGAAGCACTCAGAGGAGTCTTGCCGGAGAGCGTCCGCACGCGGCAGGACAAGGCGTCCTTCGCGCCGGTGAATCGTGCGCTCTTCCAGCCGCCGCTCCTCGCGACGCTCGCGAAGGCAGCCGCCGCGAGTGTATCGCGGCTCGCCGATCTGCAGATCGTGGAGCCGAAGGCCTTCCTCGCGGCGTACGCGTCGGTGCTCAGCGGGGCGGGCACCGAGCCGCTCGTCGCCCAGCTCTACGCGGTGCTGGCCGTGGAGGCGTTTCTCGAGCCCTGGTGAAGGTCGCGCACGCGTGCTGCGTGCTAGCCTCCGCCGGAAGTATGTCCGTGTCCAAGCGCGTCGCGCGCCTCCTTGTCCTCGGCGTGAGCGTGTTCATCACGCTCTCGGCCTGCAGCGACGATACGCAGGTCAACCCTGCCCCGTCGCTCGACGGCGGCCCCGACGCCATCACGACGAGTGACGCGCGCGTGCAAGCGCCCGCTGCGGTCATCGACTCGGTCCTCGAGCCGCTTCGTGCGAGCTCCGGTGTTCCCGGCATCGCCGCCGTCGTGATCCGCGGAGGAGTGATCGTCGCCGAAGGAGCCTCGGGAGTGCGAAAGGTCGGCGACCCGATGGCCATCACCACGCAGGACAACTGGTACCTCGGGGAGAGCGCCCAGACGATGACCGCGACGCTTGCAGCGCTCCTCGTCGAGCAGGGCAAGCTCTCGTGGACGTCGACGCTCGGCGCCACCCTCCCCGACACCTCGATGCATGCATCTTACAAGGATGTGACGCTGGAGGCGCTCCTCGCCCATCGCGGTGGCGCTCCGGCGAAGCTTCCGGACGCGATCGACCAGGCGATGCGCGCTCCGGGTGACGCGCGGGTGCGTCGTGACGAAGCGGTGCGCGCCTTGGTGGCGCTCGCTCCGGAGGTCCCGCCGATCATGGAGGTACGGCGCTCGGACGCGGGGTACCTGATGGCCGCTGTCATGCTGGAGCGCGCCGCTGCGACCTCGTGGGAGCAGCTCGTCAACGACCGGCTCTTCACTCCCCTCGGCATGACGAGCTGCACCTTCGACGGGCGCGGCGCGTCCGCGGGTGTCGTCGAGCCCTGGGGCCACGTGACGACGGGTGACGTGCTCTCGGCGGTCGCCCCTGGCGCCGCGCCCGAGCCTCCGCCGGCGTTCGGGCCGGCCGGTCGCGTGCGCTGCCCGCTGCGCGACTGGGCGAAGCTCGCGACCCTGCACCTCGCAGGCGCGCGCGGCGAGCCCACGCCGCTGCTCAGCGGCGGATCGTTTTTGAAGCTCCATACGCCGGTGGCGACCACGCAGGCTCTCGGCTGGAATGCGGTCTCGCGGCCGTGGGCCGGAGAAGAGCTCGCGCTCGTCGCGGAGACCGCGGGCCCGCTCTTCGTGGCGCTGGTGTGGGTGGCTCCCGCCAAGAACATCGCGTTCCTCGTGGTCGCCAACGAGTCCGACAGCATTACGCTTTCGGCGGTCGACAAGGTCGTCGGCGAGCTGATCAAAGGCTTTGCTCCGCCGTGAGCTCCGTCGAGCAATGCGGGTTCCCGCCGTTGCTGCGCGAGGGTCGCGTGGTACGCTCGAGTTCTAGATGCGCGCCTTCGTCTTCCCGCTGTTCGTCCTCGTCGGGATCGTCGGATGCGCGGCCACGACCGACGAGCCCGCGGGCCTGAAGGTGCCTCTGCCGGGTGAAGCCGCGCAGGCGATCATCACTCCGGGACAACGCTCGGCCGCCGGGTACAGCGAGGCGGTCCTCATCCAGGTCAACAACGCCATGAGCGACTTCTGCTCGGGCGTGCTCGTCTCTCCCTACGTCGTGCTCACTGCCGCCCACTGCATCATCTTCAACGTCGGCGGGACGTGGACGATCAAGGCGCCGTTCGCCGCGGGCGGATCGCAGACCCGCACGGCTCTCTCCGGTGAGCCGATGGATGCTGCCTCGTACAGCCTGACGTACGCGGACTACGACTCGCACCCCGAGCTCCACGACCTCGGCCTCATTTACCTGTCGACTCCGTTCACCGGCGTCGGCTACCCCACGCTCACGTCGACGCGTTACCCGGTCGGCGCGACCCACCCCTCTGTCTCCGCCGTCGGCCGCGCTTCCGCGACGGCGTCCGCCGGCCTGGTCCTCAGCCCGCTGCGCGTCCCTCCAACTGCACTCTCGACCACAAGCGCCGGCTACACGTTCGACAACAACACGCCGCGCATCACGACGCCCGGTGACTCCGGCGGTCCGCTCTTCCTCGAAGGCACGCACACGCTCGTCGGCACCGAGACGCGCTTCACGGGCCTCAGCCCGAACCCCAACAACGACACCGACTACTGGGCGCGGCTCGACGACAGCG
>JAYSXP010000099.1:0-6346 GCA_043717125.1 Polyangiaceae bacterium
ATTGGAGCGCTCGCGTGGACCTCGCCGAGGCTCACGGCCGTCATGCTCCTCGTCGTTCCGCCCGTCGCCGTCGGAGCGGTCCTCTACGGTCGCCGTGTACGCAAGCTCTCGCGCGAAGTGCAGGATGCGCTCGCGGTCGCGAGCGAGGTGGCCGAGGAGACGATCGGCGGCATGCGAACGGTGCGCTCCTTCGCAGCCGAGGAGGCGGAGGTCGCCCGCTATGGGCGCGCGGTGCAGCGCTCGTTCGAGCTCGCGCGCGTGCGCGCCATCACAGGAGGCGTGTTCCTCGGCGCGGCCTCGCTCGGGGCCTTCACCGCGGCCGCGGCGGTGCTCTGGTACGGCGGACACCTCGTGCTCGACGGCGCGATGAGCGTCGGTCAGCTGACCTCGTTCTTCGTCTACACGCTCGTCGTGGCGTTCTCTCTCGCAGCGGTGAGTGACGTCTGGGCCGACTTCATGAAGGCGAGCGGCGCCGGCGTGCGCATCTTCGAGCTGCTCGATCGCCTCTCACCGATGACGTCCACGGAAGAGCGCCCCGAGCTCGCGCACGGCGCAGTCACGTTCGAGGATGTCTCGTTCTGCTATCCCGCGCGGCCCGACGCGCAGGTCCTGTCGCACGTGAGCCTCGCGCTCAGCCCGGGCGAGGTCGTCGCGCTGGTGGGTTCGTCAGGCTCCGGAAAGTCCACGATCGCGGCGCTCCTCGCGCGCCTCTACGATCCCGAGTCTGGGCGAGTCCTCCTCGACGGTCGTGATCTGAAGGACCTCGACCCGAACTGGCTCCGCCAGCAGATCGGCACCGTCGCGCAGGAGCCACTCCTCTTCTCGCGCTCGATCGCGGACAACATTCGCTACGCGCGTGCCGAAGCGACGGACGCCGAGGTGGAGCAGGCGGCGAGGACCGCAAACGCCTTCGACTTCGTCACGGGCTTTCCCGAGGGCTTCGCCACCAAGGTCGGCGAGCGCGGCGTGCAGCTCTCCGGCGGGCAGAAGCAGCGCATCGCCATCGCGCGCGCGGTGCTGAAGGACCCGCGCATCCTCGTCCTCGACGAGGCGACGAGCGCGCTCGACGCCGAGAGCGAGCACCTCGTGAAGGACGCGCTCGATCGCCTCATGAAGGGCCGCACCACCCTCGTGATCGCGCACCGACTCTCCACGGTGGTGGACGCCGATCGCGTCGTCGTCCTCGACCACGGAAGGATCGTGCAGCAGGGCGACCACCGCTCGTTGCTCGCCGAGGAAGGCCTCTACAGGCGGCTCGTCGAGAAGCAGTTCGTCGCGGCGTAGAGGCATCCGTCACGTCGTGTGCGGCGCACACGACACAGCCTGCCGAAGGTCGGCTAGAGTGCTCTTCGATGATCGGCCGGCTCACCGGACACGTGACACAGGAGGAGGATGGCAACGTCGTCATCGACGTGAACGGCGTGGGCTACGAGCTGGTGGTCCCGCTCGGGACCATCGGCCGCGCGAAGGTCGACGGCGAGGGGCGCTCCACGCTCTTGGTCCACACCCACGTCCGCGAGGACGTGTTCTCGCTGTTCGGCTTCGCGACGGAGGGCGATCGCGTCGCGTTTCGCACGCTCATCGGCGTGAGCAGCGTCGGTCCGAAGACCGCCATCGCCGTGCTGAGCGCGCTCCCGGCGCCCGACCTCGGACAGGCGATCGCCCGCAAGGAGCTCGGCAAGCTCACCAGCATCACCGGAATCGGCAAGAAGACGGCCGAGCGTCTGCTCCTCGAGCTGAAGGACAAGGTCCCGATCCTCCAGGCCGCCGGGCCCCGCGGGGCGGCCGCCGGCTCGAATGCCGCGCCGAGCAGTACCGCGGCGGCTTCGTCGACCGGCGAGCTGCTCGCACGCGCCCTCGTCAACATGGGCTACCGGCAGGGCGAGGCGGATCGAGCGGTCGAGCAGCTGAGCGCGAAGATCGGGGAGACGCCCCTGCCGGAGCTGCTCAAGGAAGCGCTCGCCGTTCTGTCGAAGTAGACGGGAGATCAGGCCGCGGGCACGGTCGCCAGCACGGGCACGTGGGGGAGACGCAGACTTATCGGGGGTTTCGCGCTAGAACCGGGGCCGCATGGACCAGGATCAAGAGGCCGAGAAGAAGCCGTCCAAGAAGGACGCGAAGAAGAAGCGCGCCGCCCACCGCACGGAGCGGAGGTTCATCGCGCAGAGCTCGCACAACGCGTGGCTCGTTCGCGTCCTCGGAGGCCTCGGTGCGACGACGCTTGGCGCGGGCACGTGGGGGTACACCTACGGTCACGCGTTCGACGCCGATGAGAAGCTGAAGCCGATTCCCGCGTACCTCATCGCAGGTGGGGCGGTCCTCACGGGCGCGACGATCTGGCTCGGCACGAGCAGCGAGATGCCGCTCCGCGTCGGCGACCCCGGAATCGCGATGGAGCGAGGCGAGGTCCGCCGCATGCCGTGGTGGGGCGTCTCGCAGATCACCTTCGAGTCGGGCAACCTCGCGGTCGTCGTCACCGGCAAGGACGAGTCCGGCTCGGCGTGGACCTTCAAGGTGCCGCTCAAGGCCCACGCGGAGGCCGTCGGTTGGCTGGTGAAGGAGGCGCTCGACCGCATCCCCAAGGTCGTCGACATTCCGGACCGCGTGCTCGAGGGGCTCCCGGGCGCGAACCCGCACGCGGGAATGAAGGTCGACCTCGAGCCGCTACAGGTCGTCGGCAAGAAGGACGCGATCACGGGCAAGACGATCTCGTACGAGCCCGACGCGCGCGTGTGCACGCGTTGCGAGCGCGTCTACTTCAAGCGGACCGTCCCGAAGAAGTGCAAGTGCGGCTGCCTCCTCACCGAGCTCCGCGCCCAGACCACCGTCGACACGTCCGACAGCATGGAGGACGACGACGACGACGCGGACGACGACGCGGACGACGCGGACGACGCGGACGACGCGGACGACGACGCGGACGACGACACGCGCGGCTCGGGGAGGAAATGACGATGGGTCGACAGCTGCTCGCGAAGGGACTCGGCGCCAGCCCAGGCACGGCGACTGGCGCGATCGTGTTTCGCTCGGAAGACGCCGTCGCCATGGCGGCGAAGGGCACGTCCGTCATCCTCGTCCGCATCGAGACCACCTCCGATGACGTGCCGGGGATGCGCGCCGCCGCCGGAATCGTCACCACCCGCGGCGGCATCACCGGGGACGCCGCGATCGTCGCGCGAAGCCTCGGCAAGCCCTGCATCGCAAGCTGCCCCCCCATGCGTGTCGACTACGCGAAGGACTTGCTCACGGTCTGGCGCGACTCGACCGACGGCGGCGAGAATGCCGACGTCGTGCTCGAGCGCGGCGCGATCATCACGATTGACGGCGCGAAGGGCGAGATCTGGACCGACTGATCGCGTGACTCACGAGTCGGTCGCACCCTGGAGGATCCAGGTGCGGACCGCATCGAGCGACGCCGCATCGAGCTTGTCACCGCCGCGCGGCATGGTCTGACCGCAGGACCCGCCTGCGCAGTCGTCGAGACCGCAGAGGTCTCCCGTCAGCTTCAAATACAGGTAGCTACGCGCCGGATTGGACGGCATCACGTAGGGCGTCGAGGCGCTCTGCTTCGACCGCTTGTCCACGAGCAGAGCGCGGATCGCCGTGGCGTCGTTGACGCTGTCCTTCGCGCCGAGAAAAACGTTGCTGCCGCGCACGGCACCGTGACAGGCACCGAACCCGCAGGTCGCGACGAGGGTGGGGAGCACGTCCGACGCGAACGACACCGTCGGAGCCGAGGCGGGCAACGTCGCCGGAGCCTCGACGGGAGCGCAGCTCGTCGCGTTCTGTTCCGTACGCGCGTCAGGCGCGGCGTCGGAGGAACCGCATGCCGCGACGAGAATCGCCGAGGCGATCGCGATGAGGACCGATCTCGTCATGGTCAGGGTCTCGCTGGTTGGGGTTCACGTCGTTGCAAGACCCCGTCGCGCAGCGCACGACCATGCGCGGGCACGACGGGGCGAAGGGATCGCGGGGATCAGGACACCCCCTGGTGGACGGTCGGGGCGGCCGAGGCCGTCGTGCCCGGGAGCCCACAGCCGGCGGGCAAGAGCGCGGCGATACCAAAACCGAGAACCATCGTGGCGAGCAGCTTCTTCATGATGATGACCTCCTGACCAGGAGCAGCTGCACTCGCCGTGCCGCACGAAAGCGGGACCCGCCGCTGCGCGATCGCCCGTATTTTGCGAGACAAACGCGCTTCCGGTGGCTCGCGCGGGCGTCGCAGGCAGGGGTCGCCTTGCTGGGAAGTCCGAGAGCACACCGAGCGCCCCAGCGGGGAATCGGGGAGGACGCTCAGCGCGAGATGGCCGCGGTCGTGTGCGTGGGCGCGTCGCCACTCTCGCGGAAGTAGAGATAGACGGCACCGGCGATGGCCACGAGACCGATGCCGACGAGCACGTCGCCGACCACGAGCTTCGTGTGCGACGCCTCGACGTCGGAGAGCGAGCAGGCGTGCGTGCTCGCGCAGGTCGAGCTGAGGGTCGAGCGATCGTTCAGACCGATGCCCCAGAGGATGCCGCCCACCGCGGTGACCGCGAAACCAGCGCCGCCGACGATCCAGGGAAGCGCGGTCCGCTCGTGGGGCTCTCGGGGCGCGACCGGCGGCGGACCGAGCGGCGGCGGCGGGACGCGGAGCACGAGCACGCGATTGTGCTCGCCCTCGCGGACGATGAACTGCTCCTCGATGGTGCTTCCCTCGTCACGCTGCCACGTGAAGTGATGCGCGCCCGGATCGATGGGCGTCGCGCGCCCGTCCGCGGCGCGGAGGAGAGGCTCGCCATTCATGAGCACGCGGCCCTCTGCGACCTCGGCGCCCGAGGCGTCCTGGAGCTTCACGGTGATGGTCGGGGTCGCGAGATCGATCTCGTCGATCCAGCGCCCGCAATCGCGACGGATGACCGCGGGGCACCCGTTGGCGGTGCAGACGCCGAAGGCCTTGCGCGCGTCGAGGAGCTTGCTGCTCGAGCGGAGCTGCTGACCCGACTCCGCGGCCACGATGCACTGCTGCTGGGCCTTCTTCGGCGCGCCGACGGCCGAAGGCGAGGCGCTCGCCAGGAGCGCGAGGGTGAGCGCGGAGACGACGACTCTCATTTCACGCACGCGGGGTCGTAGCGCCTGATTCCGTGGGAGTCGAGGTACCACGGGGGATCGCAGCTCGGCGGCACGTTGTGCGCGGCGGGCCGCGCCCGAGGCTTCGCACTCGCGCTCGGCGAAGGCAGATCGGGCACGGGCACGGGCACGGGCACGGGGGGGACGATAGGGGAGGCGGAGACCGAGGGGACGGTCAGAACTGGCGGGGAGTCCGCCGTGCCCGAAGGCGTCGTGCCCGAAGGCGCCGTGCCCGAAGGCGCCGTGCGAGAGTTGTAGAGAACCCCGAGGGAGACGACCGCAAGCGCGGCGAGCCCCATCACCAGCATGCCGCGAATGCCGTTGCCGGAGGGCCGCGGTCCATCGACGAACGGGACCGACGCGCTCTGCCGCGGTCCCGCCGCCTCGATCGCCAGCATCGCGCGAACGCTCTCGTCGCGCTGCGCGAGGCGCGTGCCGCCGTGGACGCGCACCCACTCCGCCACCTCCGCCGGCGACGCGATGCGGCCCACGGCGCGTTCGATGGCCTCGGCCTGCTCCGTCCCTGTCGCGAACCGGCCCTCCGGATCTTTGCAGAGCGCACGTAACACGACGGCGTCGAGGGCGGGCGGAACCTCCGGGGCGCGCGTGGAAGGCGCCACGATGACCGGGTCGAGCGCCTTCACGAGGAGCTCGGGCTCGGTCTCGCCCTCGATAGCCCGTGCTCCCACGAGCATCTCCCAGAGCACGAGCCCCGCCGCGTAGAGGTCGGTGCGAGCGGTGACGTCGCCGCCGACCTGCTCGGGCGCGAGGTAGGCGAGCTTGCCCTTCACGCCACCATCCTTCGTCGCGTGCAGGCGGCCTTGCGCCTTCGCGACGCCGAAGTCGATCAGCCGCGCGACGCCGTCGGCGCCGACCAGGATGTTCTCCGGCGTCACGTCGCGATGCACGAGCTCGAGTGCCTTGCCCGCGCCGTCCTTCGCGACGTGCGCGGCGTAGAGCCCGTGCAGCACGCCCCATGCGATGGCCGCGGCGATCGGCACGGGCGTGCGCAGGCCGCTCTTCTTCACGTCGGCAAGGAGGCGCGAGAGCGGCTCACCGTGCACGTACTCCATGACCGCGAGCGTCTCCTCGCCGTCGGAGATGAAGTCGAGGACGCGGACCACGTTGGGATGCACGACATGCCGCGAGAGGCGCACCTCGTCGAGGAGCCGGGCCACCGCCCCCGCCTCGCGCGACTGCCGATCGTGCAGCACCTTGATCGCGACAGGCACGACCT
>JAYSXP010000100.1:0-6320 GCA_043717125.1 Polyangiaceae bacterium
GCTCGTCGGTCGCACCGCGGAGCTCGCCACGCTCGCCGAGGCCTATCGCACGATGTGCGACGGCAAGGCGGTCGTCGTCACGGTGCGTGGTCGCTCGGGCTTCGGCAAGACCTCCCTCGTCCGCGGGTTCATCGACCAGGCCGAACGCGCCGATCCGGGGGTCGTCGCGCTCTCGGGGCGCTGCTACGAGCGAGAGAGCGTTCCGTACAATGCGCTCGACGCGCTCGTCGACGGCCTGCGGCGCTACATGCGGAAGATCCCCGCGCTCGAGCTGAGCTCGCTGCTCCCGCGCAACCTCGGCGCGCTGACGCGCCTCTTTCCGGTGTTCAAGGGCGTGGTCGACGCTCAGCCTCGGCGCTTCGAGAACCTCCGCGACACGCTCGAGATCCGGCGGCGCGGCTTCTCCGCGCTTCACGAGGTGCTCGCGCGCCTCGCCGACCGCCAGCGCGTCATTCTCTTCATCGACGACCTGCAGTGGGGCGACTTCGATAGCGCCGCAGGCCTCTCGGAGATCCTCGCCCCGCCGGACCCTCCGCCTCTGCTCCTCGTGCTCGGCTACCGGAGCGAGGACGTGAAGTCGAACAAGTTGCTCGACGTGCTCACGAACCTCGCGCGCGGAAGCCATCTCGAGCGCTTCGACATCGAGCTCGGCCCGCTTGCCGACGCCGAGGCGCGCGAGCTCGTAACGCAGCTCGTGCGAGACGCCGCGGAGGCGACGACCGCCAACGGTGTGCCGCCGAGGTCCGTGGCGCCGGAGCAGATCGAGCAGATCGTTCGCGAGGGCGCCGGCATGCCCTTCATGCTCGGCGAGCTCGTCGCGTTCATGCATCAGGTGGGCGATGCCTCGGACCCTTCAGCAATCATCGGGAGCGCGTCGGCGCTCGTGTCGAGCTCACCGACTTCGCTCGTCGACGCGCTGGTTCGCGAGCGCGCCGCGCTTCTCGACGACGACGCGCGAGCGCTGCTCGAGGTCATCTGCGTCGCGGGGCAGCCGCTCTCGCGCGTGAGCGCCTGCCGCGCTGCGGGCCTCGATGGCGACCGCGCAGAGGCGAGCCTCGATGCGCTGCGCGTCGCAAAGCTCGTTCGGTCGCTCGGCGCACGGAACGCCGAGCAGCTCGAGACGCTCCACGACCGCGTAGGCGAGGCGATCACCGCGGGTGTTCCCGGAGACGCGCTCGCCGCTCGTCACGACGCTCTCGCGCAGGCCCTCGGCCGAGAGAAGGACTGCGATCCCGAGCGGCTCGGGATGCACCTCCGCGCGGCGGGACACGCCGACCGCGCGCGCGAGTACATCGAGCGCGCCGCCGACCACGCGTCTGCGACGCTCGCCTTCGAGCGCGCGGCGAGGCTCTATCGTGCGGCGCTCGATCTCTCGGACGGCGCTCAAGAGCTACGCACGCGGCTCGCGGATGCCCTTGCGAACGCCGGTCACGGCGGCGAGGCGGGGCGCGCATTTCTTGAGGCGATCCCCGGCGCGGCGCCCGAGCACGTCAACGATCTGCGGCGGCGTGCGGCCGAGCAGTTCCTGCGGAGCGGTCACATCGACGAGGCGCTTCCGGTGGTCGAGGAGGTCCTCGCCGAGGTTGGTCTGAAGATCCCGTCGACGCCCAAGCTCTCGCTCACGTCGCTGCTCGTCCAGCGCGCCAAGCTGTGGTTTCGCGGGCTCGAGTTCCAGGAGCGCGCGGTCGTGCCGGCCGAAGAGCTCCGGAAGATCGACGTCTGCTGGGCGCTCGGCAACGGAATGGGCGGGGTCGACGTCGTTCGCGGCGCGGACTTCCAGGCCCGGCACCTGTTGCTCGCGCTCAAGGCGGGCGAGCCGTACCGGATCAGCCGCGCGCTCGCGTGGGAGGCCATCTTGACTGCGATCGAAGGCGGGAGCTCCAGCTTCGCGCGCGCGGCAGACATTGCCCCGCGCGCGATGGCGATCGCGAAGCGGCTCGACAACCCGCACGCGCTCGCATGGGCAACGGCGGCCGAGGCGATTCGCCAGTTCTGTCTCGCGAACTGGAAGACCGCGCGCGTCACGAGCGAGGCCTCGATCAAGCTGTTTCAGGAGCACTGCGCCGACATCGGTTGGGAAGTCGGCTCGATGGAGATGTGGTGGTGGCTCCCGTCGATGCGCTGGCTCGGGGACTACTCCGTCCTTTGCCGCCGCGCGGTCGCCTGCGCCCGAGAGGCCACCGAGCGCGGAGATCTCTACACCGTCACGGGCGTCCGTACGCACGTGCTTCCTCATGTGCATCTGATCGGCGATCGCCCAGAGGAAGCGAGTCGTGAGGGCGACGAGGCCATCCGCGAGTGGTCGCAGACGCGCTGGCTGACGCACCACTGGTGCAATGCACTGGCGCAGGCGCACGCCGCGCTCTATTCGATGCGGCTCGGCGATGCGCTCGCGGGGCTCAAGCGCGACGGGCCGCATATGCAGAGCGCACTGCAGATGCGTCTGCAGACGATGCGGGTGCAGGTCCTTGACGTGCGCTCGCGCGTCCAGGCCGCGGCGGGGCTCGAGGAGCCGAAGGAGTCGGGGCGCCGGAGAGAGCTCCTGGGACGCGCCGACCAGGACGCCGCGCTGCTCGACAAGGAGCAGCTGCCATGGGCGACGGCGCTCGCGAAGGCGACGCGCGCGGCGACGGCGAAGGGGCGCGGCGACCTCGAGGGCGCCTCCGCGCTCTACGGTCGCGCGGCGGCGGCGTTTCGCGAGCTCGACATGGCGGTCCACGAGCTCGCGGCACGGCTCCAGGTCGCGAAGCTCGACGGCGGTGACGAGGGCGAAGCGGTGGCCGCTGACATGCGGATGCGGCTCCGCGAGCGCGGCGTCGTGAGCCCCGAACGCCTGGCCGCAATGCTCGTTCCCTGACGACGCCCGTTCATGCGGTAGCGCTCTGGTCGCGAACGTCGATAGCCTGTAAAAATGGCTAAATTGCTGCGTCGGTGTGCGCTTCTCGGGCTCGTCCTCGCGGGCGGCATGGTCTCCGTCCAGGCTTGCTCGAGCGATGACGCGGCCGCGCCAGTCGGCGGATCCGTCACGTATGCGATCCCCGCCAACGGCGGAACGGCGCGCGTCACGCTTTCGTCGGGCGCCACGGTCGACTTCGTGTTCCCGCCGAGCGCGGGCGGCAAGACCGTCACACTCACCCCGTCCGACGCCGCGGCACTTGGCTGGCCGGGCGACCAGTTCTCGGCGGTCATTCGCCTCGAGCCCGACGGCACCACATTTCCCGATCCGGTCGTCGTGAGGCCGTCGACGAAAGAGGTGATGGCGTTCTCGTTCCCGACGCGCGCGCAGAAGAGCGCGCCCGAGGCGCTGAAGCTCGCGAGCTCGGGTGACGGGCTTCTCCTCCCTCACTTCTCCTCGATCGGCTTCGTGCCGCCGAAGAAATCGTGCGGTGACCGCGACGGCTGGAAGCGGATCGACAGTGCGCCGGAGTGCGCCTCGGCGGCGCCGGCGACCTCGAAGATGGTCCTCGATTGTGGAGGTGACGCGGCGTACTGCACGACCCTCACGGTGACGTGTTGCGTGACGCCGACGGCGGAGTCGGGATGCTTGCTCGGCTCGCGCAACCTCTCCGTTTCGCAGCAGACGCCGTCGAACGCGCCCGGGTATTGCGGGGTCGCCACGGGCACCGACGCGAGCGCCAGCGACGCCAGCGACGCGAGCGTCAGCGACGCCAGCGACGCGAGCGTCAGCGACGCGAGCGTCAGCGACGCCAGCGACGCCAGCGACGCCGATGCGGCGGCGTGCGATCCCGCGTTGCCGGCCGCCGGCAACGGCGCTGCGGGCACGGCAACGGGCACACTCTCGCAGTCCGCGAATGTTCCCCCCGCGACGTTCACGAAGGCAGTCTACTTCGCGTACCCGCGCGACCTGGCGAGCCGCTGGGTCGTTCAGCTGACCGACGATCCAGATCCGTGCACGACGCTCGAGACCGCGCCGGTCGGCAACTGCGTGCAGACACCCGCCGCGTATCACTACCTGGGCGCGCGCTTCCAGGTCGATCCCGTCCCGGCCTCCACGGCAGGCGGCACGAGCTACTCGTTCAACACGGGCGTGGGGCTCTATTTTGCTCAGGGCCTCAGCGGCACCTTTCAGGTCGACGACCCGATGGACTCCGCGTCCGGAACCGTGAAGGGGCGCGTCGCCATCTGCGACTCGAAGACGAGCTCCGTCGTGCACGCGACGTTCTCCGCTGTGCGCTGCCCGAACCCCGTGAACATGCCCTGCAACCAGTGAGCGGCTCGTTCGACGGCGCGTACAAGCCGCAACGAAGGGCGTAGACGGACCAACGCGGCGAACGCCACGCTGCATGTCCGAGCACCGCTGGGATTGGACTCTACCGGGTGACGTCCAAGTCGCCGCTTCTCTCGATCGCTCCTCGGGCATCGAGGAGATTCATCGATGCCCGCTCCGTGTCAACCGCTGCGAGGGGCCTCGGTCGCTGGATCACTTCGGGGCGACGGTCGGCGCACACGTCGACACGCCGGCGCCAACGATGTGAAAGCCAATGCTCGTCATGTACGCGTTGTTGAGACTCTTGTCCGACGGACGGTAGCGCGAGACGGTCGTCGTCTTCGACGCTGACGTATCCGTCGCCGTGTAGACGTAGAAGTCACCGCCCCAGAACGAGAACGCGAACATCGGCGGCTTCGGCTGCTGCACGCTGGAGAGCGGCGCCCTCTGGGAGAACACAGCGGTCGTCTTGTCGACGGCGGCGATCGCGAGCGGATTGCTCTGCAGGAAGCCGTAGAGCCGCCCGTCGCCCGTTCCCGTGAGCTCGAGGTCGACCTGCTCGGGAAGGTTGACGACCGAATTGATCTTCTCCTTCACGAAGTCGACCGTCAGCAGCGCGCCGACGGGTCCGCTGCCGCCGATCATGTAGAGCGTCTCCTTGTCGGTCGTACCGACGTTCGTGGAGAACCCCATGCCGCCCCACGAGCCCCTGATGTTCGTCGGCGTGCACGCGGCCGTCTTCGTGTCGACCTTGAACATGACGCTCTCGCCGGTGAAAGAGAGCGCGTCGCGCATGTTGACCCACGCGACGGCGTCGCGGTCGACGGCCATCGAGACGGTCGTGAAGGTCTTTCCGTCGAGCGTGCAGTCGAGCGCGCCGACCTTCGTGAACTTCTTGTCTGCGGGGGCGAACGAGTAGAGATCGCCCTCGAGCGACAGGACGTAGACGAGCTTCGCGGCATCCGTGCACCCGTCGACGAGCGGGACACCCGAGTCCCCGCCGATGAAGCCGCTCGTGTTGCCGCTCGCGCCGCTGCTGCTGCTGCTGCTGGTGCTGTCGGCAGGCGGGCCGTCGAAACCGGCGCGGGACGTGGAGCTCGAGCAAGCGGCAGCCGCGAGACCGACGACGCCGGGAAGAGCGAGAACGCACGTACGAGCAAGAAGAGTCAAGCGAGCCATCGCGATCGAAGCCTCCGAGGTAGACAGCGGGAAGAGCACAAATTCTAGCACTCCCGCCGGCTTTTGCACGTCAGAAGCCGGGCGCGCGTACGGCGCGTGGCCCACGTCGTCCGCTACGCTCTTACGCAAAGTTAATGGCCACGTCATGTCCGAGCGTTCTGCGCGTGGAACCTTGCTCCACGACGATGCTGGAACGCCTGATCGATCTCGCTGTGCACGACCTCCGGCGGGTACCTGCCTTTCGGCGAGAGCGAGTTCGTGATCCGCGCGCGCGGGTACCTCGGACGCCGCAGGTGTGGTGGGGGTCGGACCCGAATCCGACGGGCGAGTCTGCGTCGTCGCGGTCTCAAGGCGAGAGACAGGGTCGTCACCGGCGGCGCGCTGTTCTTGAAGCATGACATCGACCGCAAGTAAGCGCATCGCGCTGGTCGGTGAGCCGGGCCGGCACCGCGATGGCCTCTCTCGCCTCTTCGAGGAGACGGCCTATTGGGTCTCCTGCGTCGACAGCGCGGAGGACGCGCAGCGTGCGCTCACGTCGACCGTCTTTGCCGTCGTCGTACTCGTTGCTCCGCCGGCGAGTCCTGCGGGCGAGATCTCGCGCCTCTGCGAATCGACGTCGACCCCGGTGCTCGTCCTGACGTCATCCCGGAGCGACGCCGACGTGGCGCGCGCGCTCGACGCCGGCGCGGCGGACGCCGTCCCGTATCCGCACGCGCCGCAAGAGCTACTGGCTCGGCTCCGGCTCGCGCTCCGGAAGCTTCGCTCTGCCTCGTTGCAGCGTGCCATGCGGTTCGGCGACCTCGCGCTCGATCTCGACGCCGGCGTGGTGCTTCGCGGCGGACAGCGGCTCACGCTGAGCCGTCGCGAGTATCGGGTGCTCGTCGAGCTCATGCTCGCGGCAGGGCGCGTCGTC